>CAVFLH010000099.1:0-9623 GCA_963622995.1 uncultured Eubacteriales bacterium
ATACTAGGGCCAGTCACTCAGGAAAACCGACTTGAAATTTTCTGCATAAAAACTCCTGGGAGCCTGACCCCATCCCCCAGATGAGGGGGAAATCCTTCTCAGAAAGGAGTTACGCAAATGAACAATATCATCAATCAGCTCTCCCAGATCGAAGAAAAAACTGTCGCGATCTTAGACGGCGCCGCTGACAAGAAAAAGAACCTGGCAGCGGAGTATGAGACAAAGACAAAACAGTTCGACGAACAGCTGAATCATGAAACTGAACTGGAGATCCAGTCCATGCGCCAGAAAATGGAGGCGGAAGCCAACGCGGAGCTTGAAAAGCAGAAGACAGCCGCCGGTGACCAGATCGCCCGCCTGGAAAAGCATTACGAAGAAAAGCATTCCTGGTATGTGGACTCCCTCTTCCGTTCTATGACCGAGGTGTGATCTATGGGAAGTCTCATCACTTACAGTGCGATCGCTGCCAAGCTTGCCGCGATGTGCGGGCACTTCCTCACGGATGACGAATTCTCGGTCCTCGCAGGAATGGAGAACGTACCGGCCGCCGTCGAATACCTGAAAAACGATCCCGCCTACACGGACGTTTTTTCCGGCATCGAGAACGAGGAACTCCACAGAAGCAGGATCGAAGAGCTTTTGTGGCACTCCCTCTACGGTGATTTCTCAAGGCTCTACCGGTTCGCAAACGGAACCCAGAGAAAATTTCTGGATCTCTACTTTCTCCATTTCGAGATCGACGTCATGAAGCGGTGTCTCAGGGACGCGGTTTCCGGAAAACGCTCAGATCTGAACTTCAAGAGCTTCGAGCCGTTCTTCAGAAAACACTCCCACCTGGATTTCACAGCCCTGACCGATTCAGAAAACCTGGACGAATTTCTGGACAGCATCCAGAACACTCCCTATTATGAACCGTTAAAGGACTTAAAAGATCAGGGCGTCACGTCCCTGTTTGAGTTTGAATCCGCGTTAGACACCCTGTACTTCATCCGTTTCTGGAAAAGCTTAAAAGACCAGCTCACAAAGGACGACCGGGCGGCCATCGCCGACTGTGCCGGTGAGAAGATCGATCTTTTAAATCTTGAATGGCTTGCAAGAGCGAAACGCCACTACAAATTATCAGCCGATGCCACAATGGAGCTTCTGATCCCCGTGTGGTACCGCTTAAAAAAGTCTCAGGCAAGGGAACTTGCCGAGGCGTCTTCCATTGAGGAATTCGACCGGATTCTAAAGGGGACCCGCTACGGAAACCGGATCTTTAAAGCATCCAGTGAACAGCAGGAGAATCCGGAATTCCGCTCGCTGTTCCGGGCACTTCTCGATGCCGTGTACAGCAAATCCGGGCGGAAAGATCCGTATTCCGCGGCTGCCTTAAACAGCTACTTCTATTTTAAGGAAGAGGAGATCAGAAAAATTATCACCACCGTTGAGGGGATCCGTTACAGCCTTGGCAGTTCAGAAATTCTCTCCTGCCTGGCAGAAAGTTAGAAAAGGGGGTATGCTTTGTGATCGAAAAAATGAAATTCGTCAGCATCTCCGGACCGAAGAATGATCTGGACCGCATGGTCAACCAGTATCTCTCCCATTATGAGATCCAGTTGGAAAATGCGCTGACCGAATTAAAATCCGCATCAAAGCTGGAACCATATCCCGGAACTAATCCATACCGGGAACCGCTTCAGAAAGCGCAGAAACTTCTCGCTTCCTGTCCCGGCACAAAAAAGCCGGACGCTTCCGCCGGCACAATGCCTGTGGAGAACGCTATCGCGCTTGTAAATGACATGGATACAGAACTCGCCGCCTCAAATGAGGAGCGGGAATCCTTAAAGGCAAAGGAAAAAGAAGTCTCTTCCCTGCTTGAACAGGTTCGCCTGTATGTAGAACTGGACTTCGACATTCCGGCAGTCTTAAAGCTCAAACACATTAAATACCGTTTCGGACGTGTCAGAAAGGAAAGTTTCCCGCAGATCCAGGCATTCGCCGACCACTCGGATGAGACGATCCTCTTCAAGTGCCATGAGTCCGATCACTATATTTCCTTACTTTACTTCACGCCGGATATCACCTCCGACCGAATCGACACCGTCTTCTCCTCCCTGCAGTTCGAGAGGATCTACCTCCCGGATGAATACGCCGGAACACCGAAGACCGAAGTCGAACGTCTGGAGAATGAGCTTGCGGAATTAAAGGCGAAGGAACAGGCACTGGAAGCGAAAGATTCCAAGTACCTGCTCACGAGAAGGACCAGTCTCCAGGATGCCTGCCATGTGCTGGAATCCTATGAGGCAAACTTCAATGTGAGAAAGTACGCGGCATGCACCCACGACAAAGACCATCCGTTTTACATTCTCTGCGGCTGGATGACAAAAGAGGACGCGGAAGCGCTCCACAGTGACCTCGTAAAGGACGCGGACACATTCTTCATCCTGGAGGACAGCAAAGAGCATGTGACCAGCACTCCGCCTACCAAGTTAAAAAACATCCCGCTGCTGCGTCCGTTCGAGATGTTCGTAAAGATGTACGGACTCCCGGCGTACAACGAGTTTGACCCGACGCTTTTAATCGCCATCACCTACTCCGTCTTCTTCGGCTTCATGTTCGGAGATGCCGGACAGGGACTTGTCCTTTTAATCGGCGGTTTCCTTCTTTATAAGTTTAAGAAGATCAACCTGGCGGCCATCGTTTCCTGCTGCGGATTCTTCTCAACGATCTTCGGATGCCTCTTCGGAAGCGTCTTCGGATTTGAGGATGTGATCCCGGCGCTGTGGTTGAAGCCAACAGAAGCCATGACCGATCTTCCGTTTGTGGGCCGCTTAAATACCGTGTTTGTCGTTGCCATCGCTCTCGGCATGGCTGTCATCCTCTTCACGATGATCCTGGGCATGGTCACAAGCTTTAAGAACCATGACATCGAAAAGACATGGTTCGACACCAACGGTCTCGCGGGCTTTGTCTTCTACTTGAGCCTGGCAGCCACCATCGTGCTGTTCATGAGCGGGCATACACTTCCGGCGGCGGCGATCTTAATCGTCATGTTCGTCCTGCCGCTTCTCGTGATGTTCTTTAAGGAACCGCTCACAGCGATCCTGGAAAAGAAGTCCGAAAAGATCTCCGGCGGTGTGGGAATGTTCATCACACAGGGCTTTTTCGAGCTGTTTGAAGTACTTTTAAGCTACTTCTCCAACACGCTTTCCTTCGTCCGTGTGGGCGCCTTCGCCGTCAGCCACGCAGCCATGATGCAGGTCGTTTTAATGCTTGCGGGCGCGGAGTCCGGAACACCGTCCATACCGGTCATTGTTCTCGGAAACCTGTTCGTGTGCGGCATGGAAGGCCTGATCGTCGGCATTCAGGTACTCCGTCTTGAGTACTATGAGCTGTTCAGCCGTTTCTACAAGGGAACAGGCAGAGAATTTAAGCCGTTCTATGAGAAATAATCATTAGTGCCAAATGACTTCCCGCCCCTGCGTGTGAACACGCAGCCCGGCCAGCCGCTTGACAGAACATTCGAATACAATACAGATTTTTAGGAGGTCATCGTCATGACAATCGCAGTAAAACTTCTTTTAACAGTTGCACTTATCTTCAGCATTGCAGTTCCGTTCGGCGCTTTCGCCGCAGGAGAAAAGACAAAAGGCCGTTATAAAACAGCTCTTGCCGCAAACACCGTGATGTTCTTCGGAACCATGCTCTTCGCCGTTTGCGTACTCTTTGGCGGTACAGCATTCGCGGCTGATTCCACAGCGGCAGCCGGCGGCATCTCCACTGGTATGGGCTACATCGCAGCAGCTCTTTCCACTGGTCTTTCCTGCATCGGCGGCGGCGTTGCCGTTTCCGCAGCGGCATCCGCAGCACTTGGCGCTATCAGCGAAGATTCTTCCATTCTTGGTAAATCCCTTATCTTCGTAGGTCTTGCCGAAGGTGTTTGCCTGTACGGACTTATCATTTCCTTCATGATCATCGGTAAACTTTAATGAAAAGTTCCAGAAATGGAGACCGGATATGAGAATGTATTTGATCAGCGACAATGCTGACACGCTGACCGGCATGCGGCTGGCCGGCGTGGACGGCACCATTGCGAAAGAAAAGGATGCCCTCGAAAAGGCATTGAATGAGACATTGAAAGACAAAAATATCGGCATCATCCTGCTGACGGAATCCCTGGGCCGGAAATTTCCGGACCTGGTAAAGACCGTCCGCACCGAACATAAAAAGCCGCTTCTCATCGAGATCCCGGACCGCCACGGAACGGGACGGCGGCCCGATTTCATCACGGCATATGTAAACGATGCGATCGGACTAAAGTTATAGCATTTACGCAGCGGTTCCGCCCACAGGCGGCATGCTGCGGACCAATATTGGAATCAAGGAGGTGGCTGCTTTGACAACAGAAGAAAAGTTACAGCATTTTGAAGACATCTGCACGGGCGACGCATTAAAGAAATACGAGCAGGCAGTCTCTGATTATACCGCTTATGAGGAAAAGATCCTGAATGAGCATAAAGAAAACGCAAAAAAACAGGCAGCAATGCAGATCGCTGCCGAAAAAGAGCGGATCAAACGTGAAACAAACAAAAACCTGTCCTTAGGACAGATCGAGATCCGCCGTTCCTACAGCAGAAAAGATGAGGAACTTCGCGGAAAAGTGTTCTCCGAGCTTCGTGACAAGCTGGCCCGCTTCATGGAAACTCCGAAATATGACGCCCTCTTGGAGGCGCAGATCAAGAAAGAAAAAGCATTTGCGGGATCCAGCGAGATCCATATCTATATCGACCCGTCCGACAAGGAAAAACAGCATCTCCTGTCAATGAGAACGGACTGCGATATCCGCGTCAGCCAGTACCCGTTCCTTGGCGGAACCCGGGCCGTTATCGCCTCGAAAAATATCCTGATCGATAACTCCTTTGAGACGAAGCTTAAGGAAGCCGAACAGGACTTCCAGTTCTCATTATAAGTTTAGGAGGAAATCAACATGGCTGCAAAAGGCAAAATTTACGGAATCAACGGCCCGATCGTCTACATCGCCGGCGATTCCGGTTTTCAGATGAATGAGATGGTCTACGTCGGAGAGGCAAACCTCGTCGGCGAGGTCATCGGACTGACCTCCGAACGCACAACGATCGAGGTCTATGAGGAGACCACAGGTCTGAAGCCCGGAGAACCGGTCACAGGAACAGGAGCTCCTGTCTCCGTCACACTTGCCCCTGGCATCATCACAAATATTTTTGATGGAATCGAACGTCCGTTAGCCGCTATCAAGAAAACCAGCGGCTATTATATTGACCGCGGTGTTCATGTAACATCCCTCGACACAGAAAAGAAATGGCAGACTCACATGACCGTAAAGCGCGGTGACCATGTCTACGGCGGCACCATCATTGCGGAGGTCCCGGAGACGAGAGCCATCACCCATAAAGTCATGATTCCGCCAAATCTGGAAGGCGATATCCTCTCCGTTGTGTCCGACGGTGAGTATACGATCAACGACACACTGATCACCATCATGACAAAGGACGGCACGGAAAAAACGATCACTATGACCCAGAAATGGCCGATCCGTATCCCGCGTCCGACCGTAAAGCGTTATCCGGCATCCCAGCCGCTGATCACAGGCCAGCGAATCCTTGATACCCTGTTCCCGCTCGCAAAAGGCGGCACGGCAGCGATCCCTGGCGGATTCGGTACCGGAAAGACCATGACCCAGCACCAGATCGCCAAGTGGTCCGATGCCGACATTATTATCTATATCGGCTGCGGCGAGCGAGGCAACGAGATGACCCAGGTTCTGGAAGAATTCAGCGAACTGATCGACCCGAAGAGCGGAAATCCGCTGATGGAGAGAACGACACTGATCGCCAACACCTCCAACATGCCGGTTGCCGCCCGTGAGGCGAGTCTTTATTCCGGCCTGACACTTGCGGAGTACTACCGCGACATGGGCTACAACGTAGCGATCATGGCGGACTCCACCTCCCGTTGGGCTGAGGCGCTCCGTGAGCTTTCCGGACGTCTGGAGGAGATGCCTGCCGAGGAAGGTTTCCCGGCTTACCTGGCATCCCGCCTGTCCCAGTTCTACGAGCGTGCCGGAATGGTCCAGAACTTAAACGGAACAGAAGGTTCCGTATCCATCATCGGCGCCGTATCCCCGCAGGGCGGCGATTTCTCCGAGCCGGTCACACAGAACACGAAGCGTTTCGTCCGCTGCTTCTGGGGACTTGATAAGAACCTCGCCTACGCGAGACACTTCCCGGCGATCCAGTGGCTGACCAGTTACTCCGAGTACCTCACCGATCTTTCATCCTGGTACTCCGAACATGTAGATAAAAACTTCGTGAATTACAGGAACCAGCTCGTCACGATCTTAAACCAGGAGAGCAGTCTGATGGAGATCGTAAAGCTGATCGGATCCGATGTTCTCCCGGATGACCAGAAGCTCGTCCTTGAGATCGCCAAGGTCATCCGTCTCGGATTCCTCCAGCAGAACGCGTTCCATAAGGAAGATACCTGCGTTCCGCTGAAAAAGCAGTTTAAGATGATGGAGATCATCCTTTATCTCTACAAAAAATCCCGTGCCCTCGTTGCCATGGGCATGCCGGTATCCGTCCTCAAAGAAGAAAAGATCTTTGAGAAGATCATTGCCATCAAATATGACGTCCCGAACGACCGTCTCGACATGTTTGACGACTATAAGAAGCAGATCGATGACTTCTACGATTCCGTCATCGAGCGCAACGCATAAGGAGGCAGATCAAAATGGCAGTCGAATATCTTGGACTCAGTTCCTTAAACGGCCCTCTTGCCGTCCTGGAAGGCGTTTCCGGGGCCTCTTACGATGAGATCGTGGAAATGACCGTCGATGGAAAAGAAAAGAAGCTCGGACGCATTATCGAGGCGTACGAGGATAAAGCCGTGATCCAGGTGTTTGAGAGCACCGGAAACATGGCGTTGAAAAATACACATACAAGACTGACCGGACATCCGATGGAGATCGGCGTTTCCGCCGACATGTTAGGCCGTACCTTTGACGGTCTCGGAAATCCCATCGACGGCCTCGGTCCGATCCTGGCAGATAAAAAGCTGGATGTAAACGGAAAGCCGTTAAACCCGGTAGCCCGTGAATATCCGCGAAACTACATCCGTACCGGTATCTCCGCCATCGATGGTCTTATGACCCTGATCCGCGGACAGAAGCTCCCGATCTTCTCCGGAAACGGACTTCCCCATGACCAGCTGGCAGCACAGATCGTTATGCAGTCTTCCCTGGGGGACAATTCCGATGAGAAGTTCGCCGTCGTCTTCGCCGCTATGGGTGTCAAGTACGATGTCGCGGAGTACTTCGAGCGTACATTCCGTGAGAGCGGCGTTCTGGACCATGTTGCCATGTTTATCAACCTGGCGAACGATCCGGTAGTCGAGCGTCTGATCACACCGAAGGTCGCTCTCACCGTTGCCGAGTACCTGGCATTTGAAAAGGGCATGCATATCCTGGTCATCCTGACCGATATGACATCCTACGCGGAGGCGCTGCGTGAGGTCTCCTCCTCCAAGGGCGAGATCCCGTCCCGTAAAGGTTATCCGGGGTACTTATACAGCGACCTGGCTTCCCTCTATGAGCGCGCCGGAATCGTTGCCGGAAAGAAAGGATCCGTCACACAGATCCCGATCCTCACGATGCCGAACGATGATATCACCCACCCGATCCCGGACCTTACCGGATACATCACCGAGGGACAGATCGTTCTGGACCGCAGCTTAAACGGCCAGTCCATCTACCCGCCGATCAGCGTGCTTCCGTCCCTGTCCCGTCTTATGAAGGACGGCATCGGTGAAGGATTCACCCGTGAGGACCATCAGGACGTTGCGAACCAGCTGTTCTCCTGCTACGCGAAGGTCGGTGACGCGAGAGCCCTTGCATCCGTTGTCGGTGAGGATGAGCTGTCCCCGATTGATAAGAAATACCTGGAATTTGGCCGTGAATTCGAGAAACGGTTCATCGGACAGGATATCCACGATAACCGCACCATCATCGATACCTTAAACATCGGCTGGGAACTTTTAGGACTTCTTCCGAGAGAAGAGCTCGACCGTATTGACACGAAGATCTTAGACAAGTATTATAAACCTGCAAACGCCGCTTCAGACGCTTCATAAGGAGGGGATCTCATGAATCCGAACACATTCCCCACCAAGGGAAATCTGATCCTTGCGAAAAACTCCCTCGCCCTTGCGACACAGGGGTACGGGCTGATGGATAAAAAGAGGAATATCTTACTGCGGGAGCTCATGGGCCTGATCGATCAGGCGAAGGAGATCCAGTCTGAGATCGATTCCACTTTTACCGCCGCCTACAAGGCGCTCCAGAAGGCCAACATCGAGATGGGAATCCACTATGTGGAGGAGATCGCAGGTTCACTTCCCGTCACGGATGATATCCGGATCAAGGCGCGCAGCATCATGGGAACGGAGATCCCGCTTGTGGAGTACACCCCGTCAAAAGATGAAAAGCCGCCTTATTCGTTTTACAGCACCAGCGATTCGCTGGATGAGGCGCGGATCGCCTTCGAGCGCGTGAAGGAACTGACCGCAAACCTCGCAACCGTGGAGACATCCGCCTACCGTCTTGCCGAGAGCATTAAGAAGACCCAGAAGCGGGCTAATGCATTGAAGAACATCACGATTCCGTCCTACCAGGCACTTGTGAAGGACATCACCAACGCCCTGGAGGAAAAGGACCGCGAGGAGTTCACAAGACTAAAAGTAATCAAACGGAGTACCACGAAATGACAAAAAAAGCAAAGACCATTACCTATGCCGCCGGGATCTTTACCGCATTCTGGCTGATCATCGCGTTCCTCATCACATCCGTCGAGGCAGTTGCCTACTGGACACCGGGATATTATGAGAAGGAATACACGAAATACCGGGTTTTAAACGATCTCCCTGAGATGACCATGGACGATCTTCTTGACGTCACCGACCAGATGATGGCGTTCTTACGCGGAAAGCGGGAAGACCTTCATGTATACACCACCATGGGCGGGGAGTACCGGGAATTCTTCAATGACCGGGAGATCGCCCATATGGAGGACGTACAGGGGCTCTTTATCGGGGGCTTATGGCTCCGGCGGATCGGAATCCTAATCACCGTGTGCTTCGCGGCCCTGGCTTATTTCTGGGGACGAAAGAGCACGGAGCGGACAGAGGCGTTGAAGCGCCTGATCCCGAAGTCCCTCTGTATCGGCACCGGCGCGGTCTTTGCTGTTGCACTGGCCCTGATCGGCATTATATCCACAGACTTCTCAAAATATTTTATAGTTTTCCACCATATCTTCTTCAACAATGACCTTTGGATCCTCGATCCCCGCACGGACATGCTCATCAACATCGTGCCGGAAGGTTTCTTCTTCGATACCGCCGCGCGGATCGCGCTGGTGTTTGCGGTGATCGTTGTGGTGTTTTTTGTTGGGAATCTGGTGGTGTGGAGAAGAGCCAGCAGAAAATAAAAATAAGAGCAGTGATACGATCACATTTCGCGATATCACTGCTCTTGTTTTTTACCAATAGTTTTTAAGGAAGCGCTGATTAATTGGCCATATTCCTCTCACCAGTAAGTCCCAAAACAATTT
>CAVFLH010000100.1:0-9596 GCA_963622995.1 uncultured Eubacteriales bacterium
CTATAAAAGTATATTCTTAGGACGGAGAACAAGTGTACGCCCGCGGGAATGACGGGCTGCGAACCGGAAAAGGAGGCGGTCAGGTATGAATATCAGGGAAACGATGGAACAGTGGGAACGCCAGAACCTAAGTCCTTACGCGTCGCTAAGCAGCGAGACGTTAGGGCGTGACCGGGAGGAACCGCTCTGCGATATCCGCCCCGCTTACCAGCGCGACCGTGACCGGATCCTGCACAGCAAGTCGTTCAGGCGTCTGAAGGACAAGACCCAGGTCTTTCTCGCCCCGGAAGGAGATCACTATCGGACGAGGCTGACGCACACGCTGGAGGTATCCCAGATCGCGAGGACGATCGCAAGGGCGCTCCGGATGAATGAGTCCCTGACGGAAGCCATTGCCCTGGGGCATGACCTCGGCCACACGCCTTTCGGACATGCCGGGGAGTACATATTGAACGAGATCTGTGAGGACGGCTTCGCCCACTATAAGCAGAGCGTCCGCGTGGTGGAAGTTCTGGAGAAAAAGGGCCAGGGATTAAACCTCACGAAGGAAGTCCGCGACGGGATGTTAAATCACAGGACGTCGGGAAATCCGGCGACCCTGGAGGGAAAGATCGTCCGGTTCTCCGATAAAATTGCATACATCAATCATGATATCGACGACGCGATCCGCGGAAAGATTATCACCGAGCGGGATATCCCGAGAGAATACGCGGATATCCTTGGAGATACCGTAAAGGACCGCCTCAATATCATGATCCATGATATTATCAACAACAGTATGGACAAGCCGTCGATCTTCATGTCCCCGGACGTGGAGCGGGCCATGCGGGGGCTTCGGGAGTGGATGTTTGAAAACGTGTACCGGAATCCTGCTGCGAAAGGCGAGGAGGGAAGAGCCCAGCAGCTGATCGTGACGCTTTATGAGTATTATATGAAGCATGTGGACGAGCTGCCGGAGGAGTACCTGGCGATGATGGAACTTCGCGGGGAGAAGAAAGAGCGGGTAGTCTGTGATTATATTGCCGGGATGAGCGATGGGTATGCCATCGACCGGTTTGAGGAATTATTTGTACCGAAGGGTTGGAATGTCTGAGGACAGATTCGGCTAAACTGCGGGATTCCCGAGAGGAAAAACGCAGAGCGGTTTTACGGAAAATACATATCGCGGGAGGGATGAAGCGTGTATTACCCGGAAGAAGTGATCGAGGAAGTACGAACAAGAAACGATATTGTGGACATCGTGTCCCAGTATGTGAATTTAAAGAAAAAGGGCGCAAACTATTTCGGACTGTGCCCGTTTCATAACGAGAAATCCCCGTCCTTTTCCGTTTCACCGGGAAAGCAGATGTATTACTGCTTCGGCTGCGGAGCGGGCGGAAATGTCATCACCTTTGTGATGGAATATGAAAATTATACCTTCGTGGAGGCTGTGAAGATGCTGGCGGACCGGGCGGGGATCGCCCTGCCGGAGGTGGAATACTCGAAGGAGGCGAAAGTCCAGGCGGACTTAAAAAATACGCTTCTTGAGATCAACCGTCTCGCGGCGAACTTCTTTTATTACCAGTTAAAGCAGCCGTCCGGAAAGATCGGATACGACTATTTTAAGGAGAAACGCCGGCTGACGGATGACACGATCCGCCACTTCGGTCTCGGATATTCCAGCAAGGTGCCGGATGATTTGTACCGGTACATGCGGTCGAAGGGATATCACGATGATATTTTGAAGGAGACGGGACTCTTCTTTATCGATGAGCGTGGGGCCAGGGATAAATTCTGGAACCGCGTCATGTTCCCGATCCTGGACGTCAACAACCGCGTCATCGGTTTCGGCGGCCGTGTGATGGGGGACGGGGAGCCGAAATATCTGAACTCCCCGGAGACGAAGATCTTCGATAAGAGCCGGAATCTCTACGGACTGAATTTTGCGAGAACATCCAGGGCGAAATATATGCTGGTCTGCGAGGGTTATGTGGATGTGATCGCTATGCACCAGGCGGGCTTTACGAATGCCGTGGCATCCCTGGGAACCGCGTTTACGTCCCAGCACGCGATGCTTTTAAAGCGCTATACGGATCAGGTGATCCTGACCTACGACAGCGACGGGGCGGGCGTGAAGG
Organism: uncultured Eubacteriales bacterium; assembly: GCA_963622995.1. Classification (GTDB taxonomy): domain Bacteria; phylum Bacillota; class Clostridia; order Lachnospirales; family Lachnospiraceae; genus Pilosibacter. The sequence goes on from CAVFLH010000100.1 coordinate 2,118, forward strand.
CGGCGCTCCGGGCGATTCCGATCTTAAAAGAGGTGGGAATGTCCATCAAGGTCTTAAATATGAAGCCATATAAGGACCCGGACGAGTTTATCAAGAATCTCGGAAAAGAGGAGTTCCAGAAGCGGATCGACAGCGCCATCGGAAGCTTTATGTTCGAGATCTCCGTGATCCGGAGCCAGTACAACATGCAGGATCCGGAGTCGAAGACGGGATTTTATAACTCCATCGCGAAGAAACTTTTAGAGTTCCCGGAAAAGCTGGAGCGGGACAACTATACTGAGGCCGTCGCCAGGGAGTATATGATCCCGGAAACGGACTTAAAGAACCTCGTGAATTCCATGGGCGGGCTCATCGGAGTGACCACGAGGGAGCGGGAGTATGATAAAGAGCGGACCCGCCAGAAAAAGGAGAAGGAGGACGGGATCCGGAAGTCCCAGAGACTGCTCCTCACCTGGCTCATCGAGCGCCCGCAGCTTTTCGAAAAGATCCGCGGAATCATTACGCCGGAGGATTTCGACGATGAGCTTTATAAGGAAGCGGCGTCCATGGTCTTCGATGAATATGAAAAAACAGGCAGCGTGAACCCTGCGCAGATCCTGAATCATTTTATCGAGGGCGAGGAACAATACAGGGAAGTAGCCGCCCTGTTCCATGCGAGTCTCAACGAGTCGCTTAATAACGAGGAACAGAGGAAAGCACTTTCCGAGACCGTAAAAAAGATCAAGAAACACAGTCTGGAGGTAAAAGGAAAGACAGCAGATATCAGAGAGTTGCAGGAGATCATCAGGCAGCAGTCAGCGCTTGCCGCCCTTAATATTACACTGGATTAATTCCGGTGCCGGGAAGGTGGAACTATGGAGGAAAAGACACTTACATTTGAAGAGAAGTTATCAAAACTTCTGGAACTCGCGAAGACAAAGAAGAACGTTCTGGAGGAACAGGATGTCCTGAACGGATTTGCGGGGGAAGAACTGACACCCGAGAAGCTGGACCGCATATACGACTTCTTGGATAAAAAGCATGTCGACATCTTAAAGATGTCGAACGATGATGATATGGACCCGGACCTGTTTTTGGAGGATGAAAACGTGGATCCGGAGGATGATGTTGATGTTGAACATATCGATCTCTCCGTGCCGGAGGGAATCGGTGTGGATGATCCGGTCCGGATGTATTTAAAAGAGATAGGAAAAGTACCGCTGCTTTCTTCGGACGAGGAGATCGAACTGGCAAAGAAGATCGAGCTCGGGGACGAGGAGGCAAAAAAGAAGTTAGCGGAGTCGAACCTGCGCCTTGTGGTGAGTATCGCGAAGCGGTATGCCGGACGGGGCATGCAGTTACTCGACCTGATCCAGGAGGGAAATCTTGGACTCATCAAGGCTGTTGAGAAGTTCGATTACCGGAAAGGCTACAAATTCAGTACCTACGCGACCTGGTGGATCCGCCAGGCCATCACCCGGGCCATCGCGGACCAGGCGAGAACGATCCGGATCCCGGTGCATATGGTGGAGACCATCAACCGCCTCGTGCGGACCCAGAGACAGCTGGTTCAGAAGCTTGGACGTGAGGCGACGCCGGAGGAGCTCGCGAAGGAGCTCGACATGCCGGTGGAGCGTGTCCGTGAGATCATGAAGATCTCCCAGGATCCGGTGTCCCTGGAGACGCCCATCGGCGAGGAGGAGGACAGCCATCTTGGGGACTTTATCCAGGATGACAATGTGGAGGTCCCGGCGGATGCCGCGACATTCAGGCTTCTTCATGAGCAGTTGATGGATGTCCTGTCGACGCTCACGGAGAGGGAGCAGAAGGTGCTGCGGCTGAGATTTGGGCTTGATGACGGAAGACCGAGGACACTTGAGGAGGTCGGAAGACAGTTCAATGTGACCAGGGAGCGGATCCGACAGATCGAGGCGAAGGCGCTTAGGAAGCTGAGACATCCGAGCAGGAGTAAGATATTAAAAGATTATCTGGATGAGTAAAGATATATGGCAGTTGGAATAGTCGAATGTGTGACCTGGAGCAGGAGTGTACTGTCGATAAATACAAGAGGTGGCTGTGAGATGGAAAAATCAGCCATATAAAAAAGAAATGGAGAAAACGATATGAAATTATCAGAACGCCTGGAGCTGGTGCTCTCGTTTGTGGAACATGGGGAGTCCGCGGCAGACGTTGGGACGGACCACGGACATGTTCCGGTGGAGCTGGTCCACAGAAATGTTGTGAAGAAGGCTGTGGCCATGGACGTGCGGAAAGGGCCATTGTCCAGAGCGACGGAGAATATTGCTCTGGCGGGACTTTCCGCACAGATCGAGACGAGACTTTCTGACGGGGTGGCAAAGCTTCAGCCAGGCGAGGCGGATTCTGTCGTGATCGCCGGGATGGGCGGTGAGCTGATCATTAAGATTCTGGAGAATGGAAGACATATGTGGGATTCCGTGAAGCAGTGGGTCTTATCGCCGCAGTCGGAGATCTTTAAGGTCAGAAGATGGCTCCTCGAGAACGGGTTTGTGATCCGGAAGGAAGATATGGTTCTTGAGGACGGGAAGTATTATACGGTGATGGATGTGCGGAGAGGGAAAGACGCAGATCCTGCAGGTGAGACTGGACAGGTGCAGGCTTTAGGCGTCTCTGAGGACAGCCGTATGGTCTATGGTGATTATCTGATCCGAACGAAGAATACGGTGCTTCTTACATATCTGAAGGAGGAGGGGGCGAAGCTTCTCCGCTTTATCGATGACCTTTCCGCGAAGGCGGGGGATTCCGAGAGGGCGGCGGTGCGGCTTTCCGAGTTAAAATTACAGTTGAAGGAAAATCAGGAGGTACAGCATGAAATGCAGGGAGATCATTGAGATCCTGGAGACGCTTGCGCCGAAGTCCTGTGCCTGTGACTGGGACAATCCGGGACTCCTGGCGGGACGTATGGATAAAGACGTAAAGAAGATCCTGTTGACACTGGACGCGGATGACGCGGCGGTGGAGCGGGCGAAGGAGATCGGGGCGGACATGCTTTTGAGCCATCATCCGCTGATCTTTAGGCCGGTGAAGCATGTTTCCGATGAGGATTTTATCGGGAGACGGCTTGTGTCCTTGATCCAGGCGGATGTGTCCTACTATGCGATGCACACGAATTTTGATTCGGCGCCGGGATGCATGGCAGATATTGTGGCGGATCGGTTGAATTTTGTCGATCAGAAGCCGTTGGAGGCCATGGGAGAGATCTTTGGGACGGAGTATGGAATTGGTAAGACGGGGACGTTGAAAGTGCCTGTGACGGGGTTGGAGCTTGCTAAAGAGGTGAAGAACCGGTTTGGGCTGCCGTTTGTGGTGGTTTATGGAAGTGAGCTTTATGAGGCGGAGCCGGTGATGAGAGTGGCTACCTGTCCGGGGGCTGGCGGAAGTGAGATCAAGGAGGCGCTGAAGGCGGGGGCCCAGGCGTTTATTACTGGGGATATCAGCCACCATGAGGGGATCGATGCGGCGGCCCAGGGGATGATGATCATTGATGCGGGGCATTATGGGCTGGAGCACATTTTTATGGATTTTATGGAAGGGTTTTTGAAGGAGAAACTTCCTGATGATATAGAAATTGAGAAAATGCCGGTGAAGTTTCCGGCGGTTGTATTGTAAGTAACTGACCGGTGCTGGGACGTGGAAGGAGCTAGGTGCTGCTGATGTTGTGAACGCCATCAGCAGGGAGTTTGTGGGTGGCGGTATGTGCGTTATAGGTGGAAGGCAAAAAGGATTCTACTATTAAGAATAGTGCATGTATGGTTAGGATTTTTAAACAGGTGTGAAAACAGAGCGTTAAGCAATAAAATTAGTGGTTTTACATGTAACTGAGATAAGCATGGAACAGTTACTGTCTTAGGAAAAAAGATGGGAGGCGGTTTTATGGCAGTTGTTAAGGCGAATGGTGTTGAGAGGACGTATCCGAAGGGGACGACGTATCTGGAGATCGCGAGGGATTTTCAGGATCAGTATGAGAATGATATTCTGCTTGTGAAAGTGAATGGAAAGCTTCGGGAACTGGATAAGACTTTGACGGAGGATTCGGAGATCTCGTTTATTACGGCGGAGGGAAATGCCGGGTATAAGACGTATGAGCGCAGTGCGATATTTCTGATGCTGAAGGCGTTTTATGAGGTGGTTCCGAGGGAGAAGATCAGGAAGATCCAGATCGATTTTGCGCTGGGAAACGGTATCTACGGGGAGCTCGTCGGGGATGTTCCAGTGGATGAGAAGCTACTTTCCGAGGTGAAGGCGCATATGGAGAAGCTACGGGACGCAGCGATTCCGGTGAAGAAGCGGAGTGTGAATACGGACGATGCTGTGGAGCTGTTTGGAAAGCATGGGATGCATGATAAGGAGCAGTTATTCCAGTACCGTCGGGCGTCCAGGGTGAATATTTACAGTATTGGGGAGTTTGAGGACTATTTTTATGGGTATATGGTTCCGGACACCAGTTATGTGAAGTATTTTGACCTTGTGCCGTGTCATGCGGGATTTCTGCTTCTGCTTCCGGTGAAGGCGGATCCGAAGAATGTGGAGCATCCGGCGATCAGGGAGAAGCTGTTCTCTATCCTTCATTCTTCTTACCGCTGGAGCGACAGTCTCGAGGTGCCGAACGTCGGCGCGCTGAATAAGATGATCGCGGACGGCAAGAGACAGGATCTGATCCTGATGCAGGAGGCGCTGCAGGAGAAGAATATCGGACAGGTGGCGGAGAAGGCTGTGAAGGATCCGGACCGCAGGATCGTGATGATCGCGGGACCGTCTTCTTCCGGTAAGACGACGTTCAGCCACAGGCTTTCAACACAGTTTGCGGCGCTGGGTTATAACCCGCATCCGATCTCTGTGGACAACTACTTCCGCAACCGTGAGGAGTATCCGCTGGATGAGAAGGGGCAGCCGGATTTCGAGGCGCTTGGATGTGTGGATATTCCGCAGTTTAATGAGGATATGAATGCGCTTCTCTCCGGTAAGACTATTGAACTTCCTCGGTTTAATTTTAAGACCGGTAAGAGAGAGTACAAGGGCGAAATGCTGAAGCTTGGAAAGAAGGATATTCTTGTCATCGAGGGCATTCACTGCCTGAATGATGCGATGTCCTCGGAACTTCCGAAGGAGAGCAAGTTTAAGATCTACATCAGCGCCCTGACCCAGTTAAACGTCGACGAGCATAACCGGATTCCGACGACAGATGGCCGCCTGATTCGCCGGATGGTGCGCGAGGCGAGAACAAGGGGAACCTCCGCCCTGGAGACCATCGAGCGCTGGCCGTCAGTGCGCCGTGGCGAGGATAAAAATATTTTCCCGTTCCAGGAGAGCGCCGATGTGATGTTCAACTCCGCGCTTGTGTATGAGTTTGCGGTGTTGAAACTTTACGCGGAGCCGTTATTGTTCAATATTCCGAGAGACAGAGAAGAGTATGATGAGGCGAAACGGCTTCTGAAGTTCCTGGATTATTTCCTTGCAATCGACAGTGATGTGATTCCGAAGACCTCGATTCTGAGGGAGTTTATCGGGGGAAGCTGTTTAAATGTGTAAGAAAATATAAGTGCACATCTGGACATGTAAAAAAATATATGCTAAAATAAACAAGTTCTGAGTAAGACAGATGGTCGCTGCTGTAGTTCTAAGGGATGCAGGAGAGGAAAGTCCGGGCTTCAAAGGGCAGGGTGCCGGATAACGTCCGGCGAAGGTGACTTCAGGGACAGTGCAACAGAAATAAACCGCATGGAAACATGTAAGGGTGGAAAGGCAGTGTAAGAGACTACCGCCTCAATGGTAACAGGGAGGGCACATGCAAACCCCACTCGAAGCAAGGCCAAACAGGAAGCATAAGGCGGCCCGTCTGCTTCCGGGTAGGCCGCTTGAGCCGTCCGGTGACGGACGGTCTAGATAGATGACCATCCAACGACATAACCCGGCTTATCGTCTTGCTCAGAATATTGAATAATGAAATGATGGAGACCGTTTTTCGAGACTGAATAGTGAGGTTTTGAAAATTGAATCAAAGTATAGAAAAACTGCCAGCGAACACCGGTTATCACAAATGGTGTCTGCTGGCAGTATGTATCTAATAATATATTTTTTTAGCTGTGCTTCTCATCACAATACCGACACCGGTACACCTCATGATCTTTATCGTCGAGATAGAAGATATGCGGCAGCTCCTGCTCGATGGAGGTGATGCAGCGCGGGTTTTTGCAGTGGATCACGTTCTTTAAGATCTTCGGGAGGTGCAGGGTGCGCTTCTCGGCGATCTTGTCGTCGCGGATGATGTTGACGGTGATGTTGTGGTCGATGTAGCCGAGGATGTCCAGGTCGATGGAGTCTAACGGTCCCTCGATCTTGATGATGTCCTTGCGGCCCATCTTGTTACTCTTTGCGTTCTTGATGATCGCTACGGTGCAGTCTAACTCGCCTAAGCGCAGGTAGCGGTAGATATCCATACTCTTGCCTGCCTGGATATGGTCAAGGACAACGCCTTCACGGATTCCGCTGATATTTAACATGGCTTTTCTACCTCCAGTAATGTCATAATGAGTGCCATACGGACATATACGCCGTTCTGGACCTGTTTAAAGTAAGCGGCACGCGGATCATCGTCCACCTCGACGGAGATTTCATTGACACGCGGGAGCGGGTGGAGAACATACATATCCGGTTTCGCAAGTTTCATTTTCGCCTTGTCGAGAATGTAGCAGTCCTTCATACGGATGTAGTCTTCCTCGTTGAAGAAACGCTCCTTCTGAACTCTTGTCATGTAGAGGATATCGAGATCAGCCATTGCGTCGTCGAGACTTGTGATCTCATGGTATTCAATATGTTTCGCGTCCAGGACGCTCTCCTTGATGTAATCCGGAACCTTTAACTCCGGCGGGGAGATCAGGATAAAGCGGACTCCCTCATAGCGGGAAAGTGCGTTGATTAAGGAGTGAACGGTACGGCCAAATTTTAAATCTCCGCAGAGTCCGACTGTCATATTGGAAAGTCTGCCCTTTAAGGAACGGATCGTATATAAATCAGTTAAAGTCTGTGTGGGATGCTGGTGACCGCCATCTCCGGCGTTAATTACAGGAATGGAAGATTTGGTGGAGGCAACATAAGCTGCGCCTTCTTTTGGATGTCTCATCGCGCAGATATCTGCGTAACAGGAAATAACACGAATTGTATCGGAAACACTTTCGCCCTTGGAAGCGGAACTGGAATCAGCGGAGGAAAATCCGAGGACAGAACCTCCAAGATTCAGCATTGCGGATTCAAAACTTAAACGGGTTCTTGTGCTTGGCTCATAGAAGAGAGTAGCTAATTTCTTTCCGTCGCATACATGCGCGAATCGGAATCGGTCTTTCTCAATGTCGGCGGCAAGATCTAAGAGATCTTCCGTCTCCTCAAGAGAAAAGTCAAGAGGATTTAACATGTGTCTCATGATGTTTATAATCTCCTTTCAGGCTTCGAGACGGTCTGCTGGGG
>CAVFLH010000101.1:0-9513 GCA_963622995.1 uncultured Eubacteriales bacterium
AAATTATGGGGCAGACTCTTAAAAATATAGATTGCTGCAGATGGCTGGATTCAGTACAAAAGCATGCAGTGAGTGTTTTTGTGCCTATGAAACTACATTCACTGGGGTTCCAGCAAGGAATCCCTTCACGTTTCCGGCAAGAATGGAGACGAGTCTCTGTCTTGTCTCGAGACCTTTCCAGCCCATATGCGGGGTGAGGATTACGTTGTCGAGGGTGTAGAGCGGGTTGTCTTCCTTCGGCGGCTCAGTCTCCTGGACGTCGAGGCCTGCGCCTGCGATCTGGTGGTTTTCGAGGGCTTCGATGAGAGCCGGTTCATCCACGAGGGCACCGCGGGAGGTGTTGATCAGGAATGCGGTCGGTTTCATGAGAGCGAGGGTTTCCTTGTTGATCATGTGGCATGTCTGCGGAGTTAACGGGCAGTGCAGGGAAACGTAGTCACTGTTCTTTAAAACAGTCTCGAGATCCACATAGCGGACACCGTCCTCGTCGGCTCTCGGAGTTCTTGTGTAGACGAGAATGTTCATATCGAGAGCTTTCGCAATCTTCATAACGGTCTTTCCGATATGTCCGGCACCGATGATTCCTAAAGTCTTTCCGTTTACCTCAACGTGCGGAACCTGAAGGTTCTTCGTGAAGTTGTCATGGTTTCCGTTTGCCAGCATCTTCATCTGGACCTGCATGGTGGAGCTTAAGTTTAAGAGCATCATAATAGCCGTATGGGCCACGCGCTCGGAACTGTAAGCCGGGATGTTGCAGACGGTGATCCCCATCTCTCTCGCGGCGTCGAGATCCAGGTTGTTGTATCCGGTTCCTGCCTCGCAGATCAGCTTTACAGAAGCCGGGAACTTGCGGATCAGGTCACCGCTCACCGGCATCTCCTTTGTCACGATAATATCAGCTCCTTCAATGCGCTCTAAGAGCTGTTCCGGTGTAGTGTCATCATAGACGGTCACATCGGAAGAAAGAACGGAAAAGTCAAGATTTCCGTCGAAATTCATTTTTTTCGCGTTTAATACAACGGTTTTGTCACTCATTTGTAAATTCCTCCTGAAAGTTATTTGCCCGGTATCTGCGGGCAGATTCATGGAATCCATGTGCTGCTTCCCTTATTATATCGCTCTTTTTAGAGAGTGACAATGGACATTTTGGTATCATTGGTTTAAGATAAAGATATTTGTACGAAACATTTTTCGCGGAGCGTAAGCATGGAGATATGCGGCTGCGGCGATGTTGGAAAGCTGAGTGGAAAATTATGAATTTAAATGGAATCGTGAGTGCCGTCATCTGCTTTGTCTGTATCGGGGCATTTCACCCGATCGTTATCAAGGCGGAATATTATCTTTCGGCGAAGTGCTGGCCGTTATTTCTGGCAGCAGGAGCGGCCGCGCTGGCGGTAAGTATGACAGTAAAAAATACATATCTGTCCCTGGTTTTCGGTATTCTCGGCTGTTCATGTTTCTGGAGCATCAAGGAACTTTTCGAGCAGCAGAAGCGGGTGGAACGAGGATGGTATCCCGAGAATCCGAAAAGGAAACGGTAGAAAGGGACTTGCGTGGGTGCAGTTGGGGAATTATACTTAAATGGAAATCTGATCCTGATTCTGCTGAACGGAAGTCGATAAGATATCTGCGGATGAGATTTTTCTTTAAGAACACATGAAATGGATGGAAACGTATGCTTGGATTAAAACCAGTAAAACTTATGCCTGCCAGGGAGCGGGTGGCTTCGGCGCTCAGGAAGGCAATTATATCGAGACAGATTAAGGAAGGCGAGACGCTGGCGCTGGAGGCGACGGCCCAGGAGCTTGGGGTGTCCATCACTCCGGTGCGGGAGGCGTTTCAGATATTGGCAAGGGACGGACTTCTGGAGTTGAAGCAGAATAAGGGAGCGACAGTTTTAGGTGTCACGGAAAAGACTCTGCGGGATCACTACCAGATCCGGGCGGTGCTGGAAGGTTATGCCTGCGTGCTCTGCGTGGAGAACGGGGCGGATCTTTCTGCAATCGAGAACTGCCTGAAGGCGTCGGAGGAGCTGATCGCCTCCGGGGATAGCAGCGGGTACTCGAACCTGAACCAGTCATTCCACTATGAGATTTGGAACGCGTCGGGAAATGAGAAGATCGTGACGATGCTGTCGGAGCTCTGGAACGGACTTTCCATGGGAGTTCAGACGACAGAGATGGAGTACGCAAAGAAGTCATTCGCGGAACATAAGGAAATTTATGAGGCAATCGCGGCGAAGGACGCGGAGACGGCGAGAGCGCGGATGGAGAAACATATTCGCAGAAGTCTGGATGATATGTTAACAAGGTATCGAGAATAGAAACGTCATGAATCGTTCATGTAAAAGCCTGACAGATCGTCTGCGGAGAGGAAAAAACGATAAAAAGCTCGGTTGTTTTCGAATAATGATCGATTCCAAGAGGGAACATGGATTTTTGAATGGGATAATGGCAAGGTGATTTGTTCACAACGCACAAAAACGTAGGGATAAAATTATACAGGATGATGAAAATGCAAAATCAGTATTGACTTTTTCATCATCCTGTTTTATTTTAAATACATAAATTGTATACATGATAAAAAATAAAATATCAAATACAAAAAAACAATCAAAGAAACTAAAAATCAAAAAGCTGCCGCAACGCGAAAAGCGGAACATGGGCAGCCTGAAATTTAAGGAGGTCATATGATGAACAGAGAGGAGCAGGTGGAGAAGCTTACCACATATATCGCCCATTTTACGGACTATATCGGAAAACATCTCCCGGACGATGTAAGAGCAAAAATTTCAGAATTGGCAGAGGCGGAGACAAACCCACTTGCAAAGTCCATCTACGAGACAATGAACTTAAACCAGAGACTTGCGTCTGAATTAAACAGACCGAGCTGCCAGGATACCGGCGTGATCCAGTTCTGGGTAAAATGCGGAACGAAGTTCCCGCTGATCGACGATCTTGAGACTCTTTTAAAGGAAGCGGTTGTCCGCGCCACCGTGGATGCCCCGCTTCGCCACAACAGTGTCGAGACTTTCGATGAGTACAACACCGGAAAGAATGTCGGAAAAGGAACACCGACCGTATTCTGGGATATCGTCCCGAACAGCGACCAGTGCGAGATCTACGTCTACATGGCAGGCGGCGGATGCACACTTCCTGGAAAAGCGATGGTCCTGATGCCGGGCGCAGGTTATGAGGGCGTTGCGAAATTCGTTCTCGATGTGATGACAAGCTACGGCTTAAACGCATGTCCTCCGCTTCTTGTGGGCGTCGGCGTTGCCACATCTGTTGAGACAGCGGCACTTCTCTCCAAGAAAGCGCTGATGCGTCCGATCGGAAGTCATAACGAGAACGAGCGCGCCGCGAAGATGGAAGCGCTGCTTGAAAAAGGAATTAATGATATCGGTCTCGGACCGCAGGGAATGGGCGGAAAGGCATCTGTCATGGGTGTGAATATCGAGAACACCGCGAGACATCCATCCGCCATCGGTGTTGCGGTAAACGTAGGCTGCTGGTCCCACCGCCGCGGACACATTATCTTTGATAAAGACTTAAATTACACGATCACAACACATTCGGAGGTGACTTTATAATGGTTGAGGTAAAGAACGGAAAGAAAATTCTGACAACACCGATCAGCGCTGAGGATCTCGAAGGGATCCATGTCGGCGATATCGTATATTTAAATGGAAGCATGACCACATGCCGTGACGTGGCGCACCGCCGTCTCGTGGAAGAGCACAGGGAACTTCCGGTGGACGTAAAAGATGCGGCGATCTTCCATGCAGGCCCGATCATCCGCCCACTTCCGGACGACAAATTCGAGATGGTCTCCATCGGACCGACGACAAGTATGAGAATGGAAAAGTTTGAGAAGGAATTCGTGGAGCAGACCGGCGTCCGCGTGATCATCGGAAAAGGCGGCATGGGCCCGAACACCGAGTACGCATGTAAGAACTTCAAAGCGATCCACTGCGTATTCCCGGCCGGGTGTGCCGTTGTTGCCGCGACCCATGTGGAGCGGATCGTCGAAGCACAGTGGAGAGACCTGGGAATGCCGGAGACCTTATGGCACTGCGACGTGAAGGAACTTGGACCGCTGATCGTCTCCATCGATCCGGATGGAAAAAATCTCTTTGAGGAGAATAAGGTCACATTCAACGAGAGAAAAGATAAGGCGTTGGAGGAGATCTATCCGCAGGTAAGCTTTATCAAATAGGAAATGACTGAGAAGTTCGGGAAGAACTGAATTTGAAGATCGGCCCAAATCGACCGGGTGGTGTATGAAAAAAGGCACCGCCCGGAGACCGGGCAGCGGATCAACAAAAAGAAAAATCGACTGAAAGCAGAAAATTTAATAGGGGTAAGCATTTTGAATTTCAGTCCGGGCCAAAACGGGACTGAATAATCATCATTACGGAAAAGTATGGGGAGAGTACGCCATGGATAATAAACTGACCGTCTGTATTATTATATTTGCACTGACTCTTTTAAGTTACATCATCAACAAGCTCCCGATGTGGGTAACTGCGCTCTTGTCACTCTGCGCGCTCTACATCACCGGCTGCGTGGACGCGAATGGCGCCCTCGGCGGCTTTGCGAATGTCAACACAATCCTGATGGGTGCCTGTTTTATGGTCGCTTCGGGATTTCGCCGCACATCTCTGGTAAAACTCATGTGCGACTGGCTTTTGAAATTGACGAACGGTTCCTTCATGAAAGTCTATTTCGGGTATCTGCTCTTAGGCGTGATCCTGACAAACTTCATGAACAGCCCGATGGTGGTATATGCCATTCTCGGTCCGCTTCTTTGCGCACTCTGCGACAGAACTGGAAACAGCCGTTCTAAATATATATTTCCGTTGATGGTCATCGTGGTCGCGACATGTTTTGCACTTCCGCTTCCGACCTCGATCCAGAAAGCCGGAGAATTTAACGGCTACCTGGAAACCTACCAGTTCTCCGGACTGGAATTTACACCGATCGATTTCTTCCTCGCGAGATTTCCAGTCATCATCCTCTGTCTGATCTGGGCCATGACCATCGGACCGAAAATGTGTCCGCAGCAGGCCGCGGCTGAGGTCGCAGAAGCAGGTGAGCAGAAAGATATTTCCAGCAAACTGTCTCCGACCGTCGATAAGATCGGAATGGCGATCTTTATCGTTACCATGATCGGGCTGATATTCTCCACACAGTTCCATATCGCGTCCTGGTGGATCGCCCTTGCAGGCAGTGTCCTGATGGCGATGTTTGGAGTTGTGGATCAGAAAAAGGCACTCTCGGAAATTCCGTGGGAAATGCTGATTCTTTACGCAGGTGCACTGGCACTTGGAAATGGACTCGTAAACACAGGTGCAGGTGAGGCCATCGGTGGCTGGCTGGCAGCAGAAGTGGGCGGCACCCACAACAACTACCTTCTCGGCGTCCTGTTCTTCGTGATTCCGTTCCTTATGACCCAGTTTATGTTGAACCGTTCTGTTCAGGCAGTTTTTGTCCCAATCTGTCTTTTGACATGCCAGTCTTTAGGTGCTGAGCCCATGGGACTCGTTATGTGCGTGGCATCCGCATGTCAGGCGGCATTCATGACTCCGATGGTGACTCCGGCGGTTGCCATGTGTATGGGAGAGGGCGGATATGATCTGAAATCCCTGTTAAAGAGCGGCTGGCTGATCTGTATTCTGCTTGCAATCGTGAATATTTTCTATACAATGACAGTATATCCGGCGTTTTAGAAAATGGTGGGACAGCCATGATCCGGGGAGGGATTCTTATGAAAATTACTGATGTAAAGCTTGTTTTCGCAAAACATTACCTTTTCGTCCATGTTTACACGGACGCAGGCATCGTCGGCCTCGGTGAGGCGGGTAACTGGGGTTACCTGATGGCGACGGCTGCGGCGATCGAGAAATTCAAAGACTATTTAATAGGAAATGATCCTGCCTTCTCAATACCGCGAAAACTGTAAAAACCCCTCGCAGCAGTTTTATACCCTCACTGCTGCACTCCTATGCAGGTTTCGCCAGGTTTTTAGATACCCCTTATATTATATGAGCAGGCAGTGGCCCGTGATATGGAGGGACCGCTGGGAAACAGGCCGTCTCTGGGATGCAGGGACGGTCTGTTTCGTTTAAACGTAAGAAAAAGCTGTCTGGGAAGACAGCTTTTTCTTGTGTGATGGGTTTTTATCTGAAATTAAGGATTGTTAAGGGGCGATTTTACTGTGCTGCTTTGCGCTGCATTTTCGCAACGAGAGCGCTGGTCCTCTGGCGGTAGTCGTCGAGTTCGGTGACGATTCCCATGAAAGAGGAGATGAGATCCAGGGAGGAACGGAGAGAACTCTGCTCACCCTGTACGACGGCACGTTTTGTGAGGCGCATTGCCTGCTGCGGTGCTGCCAGGATCTTTTTCATATAATTATCCACGAAAGCATCCAGTTCCTCATCCGGGACACAGTGGGTAACGAGACCGAGATCTGCGGCTTCTTTTCCTTTTAAGGTGCGGGCCGTCCAGAAGAGGTCTAAAGCTTTGTCCCGGCCAACGAGACGGGGCAGGAAATATGCTCCGCCGTCACCAGGTACAATTCCGGCATTAAAGTAGCTTTCCGACATGGAAGCGCTCTCCCCGGCGATCCGCACATCGCACATGAGAGCCATGTCAAGACCGGCGCCAACTGCGGCACCATGGATCTTGGCAACCACCGGTTTATCGATTTCTTCTAAAAGAAGCGGAATTCTTTGGATTCCCTTCCAGAGTGAATTCTTTCTTGCGAGGGCTGTGGAGGAGATATCTTCATGACTTTCGAAGAATCCGTCACCGGCTGCCATTGCCTTGACGTCGCCGCCCGCACAGAACGCCTTTCCGTTTCCAGAAAGCAAAAGCGCGTATACATCATCGTTGTCACGGACATCTTCCAGTGCCTCCGTCCAGAGATGGATCATCTCTTCGCTGAAACAGTTGAGCTGCTTAGGACGATTTAATGTAATGTGTGCCAGGTGGTCGTGTACTTCGTAAATCAAGTCTGCCATAGGATATCTCCTCTCTCATTTACACTCTTTATATATCATATTGTGGAACTGATTTCATTATATGGAATCATATGCGGGATGTCAAGGCTTTGACACCGGTTTTAACATAAAATTTGCAAAAAAATATTGTCCGGGAGTAAAAAATCCTGGACAATATCACGAAGTGAAAAGATACTGCATTGTATATCATAATATGAAATTAAAAAGCGAGCAGTACCAATCCTGCGACACACAAGATGACAAGAAATGCAAGATTATATCCGGTGAACACTGCCATGTATGTTCCGGTCTTCGCTCCATCCGCTTCCGAGTAAGCGCGGTAGGAGATCACACTGGCCATGGAGGCGATCAGGGTTCCGAGGCCGCCGACGTTTACGCCGAAGAGCAGCGGGCGCACCGCGTCGGTGAAGCCGGAGAGCAGGATCGCCGCCGGGACGTTGCTGATGCACTGGCTTAAGAGAACGCCTGCCGGGAATTCATGACCGGAGATCAGTTTTGTGAGAAGCCCTGAGATCGCCGGTATCCGCTCCATGTTGCCGATGAAGATAAAGAAGCAGACGAAGGTCAGGAGCAAAAAGTAGTCGACCCGGTGGAACAGTGTGCGGTCTTTGATGAGGACGGCTGCCAGGATGATCACAAACATGACCGGCCAGGAGTAGATCCGCACGACGCAGCCGAGGCAGACGAAAAAGAGCGTCAGGTAGAAGATCAGGGATCGCCTTTCCGGGTGTTCGGCATGTTCAAGGGCAGCAGGATCAAGGGAGATTGCCCTGTTTTTTAGAAGAAAAACGGCGATCACGAGCAGCAGGGCAGAGAGCACCGTCAACGGTAGCATGTATCCCACAAGTTCTCCGGCGGAGAGTCCGAAGGAAGAGTAGAGATAGAGGTTCTGGGGATTTCCGATAGGAGTCGCCATGCTGCCGAGGTTTGCGGCGATGGTCTGCAGGACGATCACCGGAATCATGAGTTCCGGAAGTCCAGCCATATTGAGGATCAGCACGGAAAACGGGACAAATGTGATCAGGGACACGTCGTTTGTGATCAGCATGCTGGAGAAAAAGCAGAGTACGGTCAGGGTGAAGGCAAGCTGGCGCGTGGAATGCATTCCGGCGAGCAGGGATGAACCGAGATAACGGAACAGACCGATCTCCTTCAGACCGGCGACAACGGTCATTAAGGAGAATAAAAGTGCCAGCGTGCGGAAATCAATGTAGGACAGGTACTCCGGGGATGGAGTGATAAAAAACATGGAGAGGACCGCCAGAACCGCTGCGGCGGAGAGGACGGGCTCTTTTTTTATGAATGACATGGATAGAATTCCTTCCTTATATAAATATCGTACATGCTGTGAAAATAGTTTCAGCAGCGAAAAAACTTCCGCAATTATTATAAACAGTGGCTTTACGAATGTAAAGAAGAAGAGTATACTGTAAATGTTTGGGCTTATTTTATGCCCGTATAGACAATGACGTCGAATAATGGAAAGCGGCAGTCCCGGATGAAGTTTTGGGATGCCGCTAATTTACGCGGAACCGCAGAGTATGAACAGGATATTGTGTCTGCCGGTTCCGTTTGAGGGAGGAACATTATGGGGAACAGTAAGTTTTCGATTGCCGGTGCAGGGAACCGGCGGGCGTTCCGGGACGGGGTCCGGGATGGAGTGCCGATCGCGTTGGGGTATTTCGCGGTCTCCTTTTCACTGGGGATCGTGGCGCGGAATATCGGGATGACACCGCTCCAGGGAATGATCACAAGTGCGCTCTGCAACGCGTCCGCAGGTGAGTACGCGGGCTTCACGATGATCGCCGCGGGAGCCGCCTATATCGAGATGGCGATCGTGACGCTGATCGCCAACGCCAGATATCTTCTGATGAGCTGTGCCATGAGCCAGAGAATGGATCCGGACATGCCGTTTTTCCACAGACTGCTGATGGCGTTTGATATTACCGATGAACTGTTCGGAATCACGATCGCGAGACCGGGGTACCTGAATTCGTGGTATATGTATGGGGCGATCGCCCTGGCGCTTCCGGGCTGGGCAGTGGGAACGGCGCTGGGCGCCCTGGCAGGAAACCTGATGCCGTGGCGTCTCGTGAGTGCCTTCAGCGTAGCGCTCTACGGAATGTTCCTGGCGATCATCATTCCGCCGGCGAGAAAGAGCCGGATTCTTGCGGGGCTTATTGCTATCAGTTTCGCGGCGAGTTACCTTGCTGAGAACCTGCCGGGGATCTCATCGATCTCTAGTGGTACGAGAACGATTATTCTGACCGTTGTGCTTTCATCCGCAGCGGCGATTCTGTTCCCGCATCCGGCGGAAGACAGTGAAGCGGAGGTTTCAGAAGAAAGGCAGGAAGAGAAAAATAATTCTTCCGCAGATGCAACAAAACAGGGAGTGTAAAAGAAAAAGAAGTTTTTCGAAAAACTATCTTGATAAATTAAGAGGGAATACAGAAAAAACATGGAAAAGAATATTTATCTCTATATTGCGG
>CAVFLH010000102.1:0-9404 GCA_963622995.1 uncultured Eubacteriales bacterium
CGTCATCGACGCAAAATCCATCATGGGTATCTTCAGCCTTGACCTTTCCAAGCCGATCGATTTAAATATCCACGATGGCGGAAATACAGAAGAGATCCTTACTGTACTTGCTCCGTATATCATCGAGGCATAAGAAAAATGTTTTTAAAAACTGCCGGTAGCTAAATTCCGGCAGTTTTTTTATCTCTTTTTTCCGCCAGTTCTTATGCACCGTATAACGTCATTTCCTATGCTGCGGCACATTTCGGTCCAACCGGAAATTCCAAACTGCATATTAGATGCAGCGGATCACTTCTCTCGTCTCCAGTGCTGTCTTCATCAGCTCGTCGATCTTCTCATCCAGCTTTTTCTCAGAATTCTTGATCTTCTTTAAGCTCGGCTTTGTGACCGGATGCTTTGCGACGAAGATCGTGCAGCAGTCCTCGTACGGAAGAACAGATGTCTCGTAGGTACCAATCTTTAAGGAGATATCAACGATATCCTGCTTGTCGAAAGCGATTAACGGTCTCATGACCGGAAGCTCGCAGACTTCGTTTGTGACAGCTAAGGACTGCATGGTCTGGGATGCAACCTGACCGATGCTCTCGCCTGTTACCAGGGCCAGGCAGTCGTTCTCCTTCGCGATGGTCTCAGCGATCTTCATCATGTAGCGGCGCATGATGATTGTAAGCTCGTCATGTGGGCACTGGTCGTAGATGTAGAGCTGGATATCGGTGAAATTGATGATATTTAAGCGGATCGGACCTGTGTATTCCGCAACGAGTTTCGCCAGGTCAACGACCTTCTGCTTTGCGCGCTCGCTTGTATACGGCGGCGCATGGAAGTATGTGGCGTCGATGGTCACGCCGCGCTTTGCGATCATCCAGCCTGCAACCGGGCTGTCGATTCCGCCTGATAATAATAACATGGCGCGTCCCGCGGTTCCGATCGGCATTCCGCCCGGTCCCGGGATCGTCTCTGAGAAGATATTGATCTTGTGGCGAACTTCCACGCGGAGTAAAACGTCCGGTGTGTGGACATTTACCTTTGTCTCCGGGAACGCGTTTAAAATCACCTCGCCCAGGTCGCGGTTGATCTGGTCGGAAACGACCGGGTACTGCTTGTTGGCACGTCTCGCTACGACCTTGAATGTGAAGTGCTTGTCCTCGTAAGCGTCGTCGATGTATTTGACTACCTGGGCCTTTAAGTCCTCGTAGCCATTGTCCTCGATCTGGACCATCGGGCAGATGCCGACGATACCGAATACATGCTGGAGAGCGTCGATGACTTCATCGTAATCGAAGTCCTCGCTGGCCTCCGCGTAGATTCTTCCTGCTTCCTTTGTGACCTCGAATTTTCCTTCCAGGTTCTTTAAGCGGTGGTGGATCTGTTTTACAAGGGCGTCCTCAAAAAGGTAACGGTTCTTTCCCTTTACGCCGATCTCTGCGTACTTGATTAAAAATGATCTGTATTTCACGGAATATCCTCCATAGGATCCTGAACTTTTCGCAATCGGCATTTTCCGCCGTCTGTCGCTATTTCAGGACATTTTTCTTAGTAACTGACCGGATCTTCTTCGTTTTCCCGTCAAATGTTGTATATTCGTAACTATTCAACAGTTCTGCGCGTTTGCTGTGCTGACCGCAAGCGAACTTTTCTTTATGCTCTGCGGTATCTTCTGAGCATCGGTACAAGTTCATTCAGCACATCCAGGCAGTAATCTACTTCCTCTTCGGTATTAAACGCGCCGAAGGAGAAGCGGAGTGTGGAATCCAGCAGAGAATCTTTCACGCCGATTCCCTTCAATGTTCCAGACACACCCGGATGGTTGGACGAGCATGCGGAGCCGGAAGAAACATAGATTCCCCTATCTTCCAGCGCATGGAGCAGAACTTCCGCTCTCACGCCCTCAAATCCTGCCGCAACGATCTGCGGAGCGCTGTCACGGTCTGTGAGACCATGGACTGTCACGCCGTCCATCGCCTGAAGGCCTTTTACCATGCGGGCCTTGATCGCGTAGAACATATCGATTTTCGCGTCATGGTCGGTGTAGACCATCTTTGCCGCGAGACCGAGACCTGCGCATCCCGGAACATTCTCGGTGCCGGAGCGCATGCCCTTCTGTTGTCCGCCGCCGTAGATGATCGGTTTGATCTTTACCTTCTCATCAATATAGAGGAAACCGGTTCCCTTCGGGCCGTGGATCTTATGCCCGCTGGCAGATAAGAGGTCGATGCCCTGCTTTTTCGGGCGGATCACATATTTTCCGTAAGCCTGGATCGCGTCCACATGGAAGTAGACGGACGGCTTTTTCTCTTTGATGATCTTCGCGATCTCCTCGATAGGTTCCACCGCTCCGATCTCGTTATTTACATACATGACGGACACCAGGATCGTATCGTCGCAGATCGCCTCGCGAAGCGCGTCTAAGGATACGTGTCCATTGTGGTCTACCGGCAGGTAGGTAACCCGGAAGCCAAACTCCTCAAGGAACGCTGTCGTGTTGTAGATGGACGCGTGCTCCACGCAGGAGGTGATGATGTGGTTTCCGGCACGCTTATTCGCAAGCGCGGTGCCAATTAACGCCATATTGTTGGACTCGGTTCCGCCGGAGGTGAAGAGGATCTCTTTGTCCTTTACCTTTAAGGTCTTTGCGATCTCCTCTCTGGCAGTCTTAATGTAGTTTTCCGCCTCCACGCCTTTCATGTGTCTGGAGGACGTATTGCCGTAATCCACGGTCATTGTCTCCGCGACGATGTCGCGCACCTCATCGAATGCGCGTGTGGTCGCGGAGTTATCAAAATAAACTTCTCTCTTTTCCATGAGTTTTATTTACTCCCAGTCTGGACCGGCAAAAAACATTCTCCACATTCACATACCGGTCTTCTTTCCTTCTTAAATTTACCATTTATAGCATAGTGCTATTTTCAACTATTTTTGTAACCGTTCATTTTTTTGCAACTGATCGCTATAAGCAAAAACTCTTTCTAAATTTTTCTTCCGTCTGTGCTGAAATTTTTTCTTTATTCCAGTAACAGTCCGACAGCCGCCATCACAAACATTCCAGCCGTCTCTGTCCTCAAAATTCTCTTCCCAAGTGTCACCGGCTTCACCCCGGACTTCATCGCGAGCTCCACTTCCCCGTCAGAAAATCCGCCTTCCGGTCCGATAAAGATGGACAGACTCTGTCCCGGCTTTAAGCTTCCGATGAGTTCTCTTGTCAGCGCCATTCCGCCTGCTCCCGGAAGACTCTCCGAATCCTCGTATGGAATGATCGCCAGGTCATCCTGAGCCGCCGCTTCGATGGCTTCCTTGAACTTCATCACGTTTCCGATCTCCGGCACGATCATGCGCTTTGACTGTTTCGCGGCGCTCTCGGAGATCCCATACCAGCGTTTTCTCTTCGCCTCTTCCTTCTTCGCGTCGAGTTTCACCACCGTGCGGTCGGTATCCACCGGAACGATCTTTGTTACTCCCAGTTCTACACATTTCTGGATGATAAATTCCATCTTATCCGCTTTAGGAAGTCCCTGGTACAGAGTCACCTTCACCGGAAGCTCCGTATCGTCCACTTCCTCCGGCAGGATCTTCGCGAGAACCTTATCCGGGAAGAGCTCCGTGATCTCGCAGAGGCAGTTTGTACCCTTACCGTCGCTGAGCAGGATCTTCTCCCCCGGTTTCATCCGCAGCACGTTCTTAATATGATTCACATCGGGACCGGTGATCACGGCCTCCGATTCCGTAAAAAATTCTGTTTCCGTAAAAAAATGGTACACTATTTCTTCCTCGCTGTGAAGGATACCCACTCGCCCTGTCTTGTAACTTCGATGATCTCGAAGGCGTCGTTCGCCTCGAGAGCTTCGCGGACAGCCTGTTCCTTCATATCAATAATACCGGAGCTGATGAAGATTCCGCCTTTCTTTAAGTGGAACGGAACCTGCTTCTGGATCATGATGATAATGTCGGCAAGAATGTTTGCAACGACAACATCATAGCATTCGTATCCAGCCGCGTCCTGTGTCGCCTTGTTATCGATGATATTTCCCTGGATCACGCCGAACTTCTCCTCCGGGATATCGTTGGCTGCAAGGTTTTCATGGACAGCTGTGATAGCGTTCTCGTCGAGGTCTGTTCCGAAGACATAGTCCGCACCAAGCTTTAACGCCGTGATTCCAAGAATTCCGCTTCCTGTTCCCAGGTCCAGGACTTTTACGCCCGACTTTACATACTTTTCAAGCTGGCGGATGCAGAGCTGTGTCGTCTCATGTTTTCCGGTTCCGAAAGCGGTTCCCGGGTCGATCTGGATCAGGAGCTTGTCCTTATCCTCCTCCGGGACCTCCTCCCAGGTCGGCTTGATCAGGATATGGTCAACGGTAAACGGCTTGAAGTACTGTTTCCAGTTGTTGATCCAGTCCTTGTCCTCTGTCTCGGACTCTGTGATCTTCGCGGTTCCGATATTTACGAACTGGCTGATCTCCTCGAGACCCTCACGGACAGCTTTTAACTTTTCTTCTGTGTCCTCGTCCTCATCTAAATAGAAGCTGACTCTCGCGGTACCATCGTCCGGCGGAAGTTCCGGAAGGATATCGATGAACATGCCCTTCGTCTCGCTCTCCGTTAACGGCACGTTGTCCTCAATCTCCATTCCCTCAATTCCGATATCATCAAACATGCTTCCGAGATAGTCCACCGCGTCCGTGGTCGTCTCAAGAGTGAATTTCTTCCATTTCATATAGTTTCTCCTTCCGCACATATGCCCGCACCTCGCATGGATGCAGACGAAATCACATGATATCATAACATAGTTTTACAGGGTTTGCAAGGTAGGAAAATACCTAAAAATAAGCACAAAGAACGGGGCAGAACGTTTCCGCTCTGCCCCGCAAAGATTTTAGATTTTACGCTGTTTTTCTGCTCGGACGGACGAATAAGATGCATCCTACGATGATGCAGATTGCAAACATCGCTCCACCGACACCAACTGTCATTCCAATTCCGGACATTGTCCACATCGGCACGAGACCTGCGAATGCTTCCTTCCAACACATAACCGCGCTGTAGATACCGTGGTTATCCGGTGCACTGGAGTTGGAATCCGGGTCAACCGCACGAACAAGCGCAAGACCTGTCGCTGTGTTTCCTGTACCTACGCCGAATGCCATTAAGGCTTTCTCGAACCATTCTTCCTTACAGAACAGTTTGCAGAAGCCAAGGGAGATTGCAAGGGTCAGTCCACAACAGATTGCTGTGTAGATCACGATCGGTACGATATATGTACTGATGAGCTCGATATCGAGGGTTGCCATCGCTGTGAGGACAACAACTTCGAGTAAGAATCCGCTGACATGCTTGATGGTCTTTACATCAATGTAACGATCAAGCTTAACTAACTTTGCAACATTCCATACGATTGCTCCGCCGAGAATACCCTGGATAACTGTCGGAAGGACACTGACTCCCGGCCATACAAGACCGACTGCCTTGATCAAAAGACGTCCTGCGTAAACTGCTGCAAGAAGCCAGCCACCCTGAAGTGCGAGATGATTGATACCGATGGAACTTGTCACAGTGCTGCCGATCGCACTTCTCTTCTCCTCTGGAAGAACTCCTCCGTAATACCAGGCTGGCTGCTTCTGAGCATCCTTAACGAATTTTGTCCAGCCTCTTCTGACACCGATATTTACAACGATCATGCCGACTAACATAGCCACGATCAGCCCAAAGGTCGCAAGAACCATTCCGACTGATAAGTTTTCCGGAATACCAAGGTTCTCATACGTCTGTCCTGCTGCACCAGCGTTTCCGTGACCGCCCTGGAATGCGAACACGCCCATGGTACCCCATCCTTTCGGCAGACCCGGCCAGACTACCGCAAGCAGTGCGCCAAGAGCTGCACCGACCGCCATCTGCATACCGTAGATCCCCTGCTCGACGCAGATATAGTCCAGGTAGCCGACAACCTTTTTGCGGTTAATCGTAACACCGAATAACAGTGCTGCCATAATCGGAGCGATCAGAACGTTGGAGAACTTGGAGAAAGACTCTGGGATCTCAACAAGGCCAAGCATCTGCTGACCAAGAATCAGTGCCAGAAGTCCTCCGACCAAGGAAGCTGGAAGGAACAGTCTCTGGATAGGTTTTATAATTTCTCTTACAAAGAATCCTGCGAGCATAAATACGCCAATGAGGATCATGTCGCTAAATAGAGACGCAACTGTCATATTGTACCCCCGAAATATATTTTTCTTTTGATTGTTTTGGATGTAGCATTTTACTTTCTTTTGATTGGTCCAATCTCTTTATGCTCACATTGTACCTCTGTTTTTTTTCAAATACAAACAATGTATTTATTTTGTTTTAACAAAAAAACATTGTTATGTAACTATTGTTTCCTCTAATTTTACTATTGTTTTTTCTCGTTTTATTTCGTGTTTTCAGACATTTATGTCATAAAATGTGAAAAGCAGACCAGGGACAGGTTGAGCTTCCTGTCCCTGATCTGCTTTTCGCAAAATAAGGTTTGGGGTATAACAAACATAAAGTATAGGGGTCTTCATTATGAAATGAATTGGTGCTGAATTCTTCCCAGACATTTGACCGCCCGGGAAGACGGCAGTTTTTCAAATAAACTGTCGATGTACTTATATTGATTATGGCTCGTAAACGTCGTCGATGATCTCGAACTCTTTTGCTGCGAGAGTCTTCTCGACCCACTCTCTCTTTGCTGTGCCGTTCTTTGCAGCTGCGAGCTTGCTCTCATCTGCTGCCTGGAACTTCTTCGCATCCTCTAAGATCTGAGCAGCGTCTTTTCTCGGGATAACGATAACGCCATCCGGATCAGCCAGGATGATGTCACCCGGGTTTACGCTGACTCCGCCGCAGGATACCGGTACGTTAACCTCGCCCGGTCCCTCTTTGTAAGGGCCGCCCGGTGTTGTGCCTGTGCAGTATACCGGGAAATCCCACTTGCCGATCTCATCGATGTCACGGATCGGTCCGTCAAGAACGATACCAGCGATCTTTCTGTCGTAACGAAGGTAAGCCATCATGATCTCACCCATAAGAGAACGTGTATCATCCTCTTCGTTGGATACTACGATGAAGTCGCCTTCCTGTGCAATGTTTAATGCTGCGTGAAGAGCGAGGTTGTCGCCGCCTCTAGCCTTAACGGTGAGTGCTGGTCCAACTGCCATCTGCTCTTTCGGCTGGCTTACAAGATGAATTCTCGGATTCATCGCTGCGTTTCTTCCCATTACGTCACATGTGTTGGATGCCGGGATGTTCTTGAACTGCATCATAACGTCTTTGTCCGGCATGTGTCTCTTTAAATAGATTCTCTTACCTACTGCCATTTTCACAATCTCCTTTTCCTTGGATTTTATGTGTTTGAGATCGCTTTTTTCGCTCTCTCATCTCTTTCTGAACACATTGTATCGCATTCCATCAACAATTACAAACAACGTATTTATTTGTTATCTACAACATTATTTTGTTATCCACTTTACATCCGTCAGAGCATTTTATATAATGTAAATACTGGCGGATCTCCCGCTATTTTTTCGCAAAATACCGTTTCGCAAATGACAAAAGGAGTCTTTTTATGAATTTACTCAGTCTTTATTATTTTGTTGAACTCGCAAAAGAACTTCATGTCACAAACACTGCACAGAAGCTCTATATCTCCCAGCAGAACTTAAGCCAGCACATCCAGCGCTTAGAACAGTACTACGGCGTTCCTCTCTTTCACAGAAAACCGAAGCTCGCCCTCACATACGCCGGAGAACAGCTCTACGCCGTCGCTGTGAAGATCCTCGCCGAGGAACACGAATTCCAGAACCGTCTCGCCGATATCTCCGAAAAAAGTATCGGCAACCTGAAGCTCGGTATCCCAGCCTACCGTGGGCAGATCTGTCTTCCGAAGATCCTGCCGCGTTTCTATGAGAAGTGGCCGAATATCAAGATCGAGCTCTGCAATGAGTCTTCCAGCAAAATGGAGGAACGGATCTACAACGGCGAACTGGATCTTTTCATCGGAATCATGTACCAGGACAATCCGAAGCTCGCATCCACTACGCTTCTGACCGACCATATTTACCTTGTCTGTTCCGACGATCTCCTTCGCAAATATTATCCGGATTCCTGGCAGTCCCTGAAGGAAGAATCCTTAACCGGCGTGGAACTGGCACATTTTTCAAAGATTCCATTTCTTCTCCCATCTCCGTCCATGAAGCTTCGAAAGACTCTGGACCAGTGTTTCCTGGACGCCAAGATAAAACCGAATATTTTCCTGGAATCACAGACCACAGAGCTTTTTATGTCCCTCTATCCATATAATTATGGGGCATTCTTCTGCACCCAGATGCGTCTTCCAACGCTGCTGGCATCAAACCCGAACACAAACGCGTTTCCGTTAGCCTTAAAGAAATCTCTCATCAACCACCGGCTGGTTCTCGCCTACCATAAAGAACGTTTCCTGCCGGAATATGCACAGGATTTCATTTCGATTACGAAGGACGTGTTTGATGAGATCGCAAAGGTTCGCCCGAATTAGTGCATCTCATCCCAACACCCCAGAAAGGAATTTATGGATACCAACAGCCTATACTACTTTGCCGAAGCGGCAAAGGATATGAATTTTACAAAGACAGCCAAGCGGCTATTCATCTCCCAGCAGAATCTCAGCAACCACATCTTGCGCCTTGAAGCTTACTATGACACAAAGCTGTTTGAGCGAAAGCCCCACCTCTCCCTGACCTATTCCGGGGAGGTGCTTCTGACATACGCGACAAATTTTAAGATCGATGAAGATAACCTGAAAAATGTTCTGACCGATATCAAGGAGAAAGAGCGCGGTGTTTTAAAGATCGGATGCAGCCCGATGCGTACCAGCATCGTGATGCCGCAGCTGGCCGTCCGGTTTGCACAAAAATATCCAAACGTGGAACTGCAGTTTTATCACTACCACAGTGACCGCCTGGCCGATATGCTTTTAGCTGGAGAACTTGATATGGCCGTCACGGTAGACCGTTTTGAACATCCGTCCCTTTTATCCACATACCTTTTTACCGATACGATCTATCTCTCCGTATCAAAAACCTTGCTGATCCATCACTTCGGAGAAGAACATGCCGAAGATTTGATTGCGAAAGCAAATGCAGACGGTGCTGATCTGAAAGACTTCTCGTCTCTTCCTTTTGTAAATGTCCGGCTGACAAATATCATCCGCGACTGTTTCAAAGATCAGCACTGTGAGCCGAACTTCATCATTACGACTGATATTCCGCGTTTTTCCCTGTCTGATTTTTATCAGGAAATCGCCGCTTCCATCATCACGCGGACCGTTTACCTGACCCTGAAAGGCAGAGTTGACAAGGATATCCTTTTCTTCCCATTGAACACCACGAAAGATCTTTCTCTCCATGATC
>CAVFLH010000103.1:0-9398 GCA_963622995.1 uncultured Eubacteriales bacterium
GATAAAAATCCTGAAAAGATAGGAAAAACAAAACCTTATGAGAAAATTAGCATTACCAGACGAGATACTGTTAAGTATCCAGCAGCCCGCCCGCTACATCGGCGGCGAGGTAAACATGGTGAAAAAGGATCCGTCCACCGTGGATGTCCGGTTTGCCATGTGTTTCCCGGATGTTTATGACATCGGTATGTCCCATCTGGGTATCCAGATCCTTTATGATATGTTCAACAAGTACGATGACGTGTATTGTGAGCGCGTGTACTCCCCGTGGACGGACCTCGACAAGGTCATGAGGGAAAAACATATCCCGCTATTCGCCCTTGAGTCCCAGGACCCGGTGAAGGAATTCGATTTCCTTGGAATCACGCTTCAGTACGAGATGTGCTACACGAATATTTTACAGGTGCTGGACCTTTCCGGCATTCCGCTTCACGCGGAGGACCGTACCTGGGACGACCCGATCGTCATCGGGGGCGGTCCGTGTTCCTATAACCCGGAGCCGATCGCGGTGTTCTTTGATATGTTTTATATCGGAGAGGGCGAGATCGTTTACCGGAAGCTTCTCGACCTCTACAAGGAGTCGAAGAAAAACGGGGATTCCAGAAGAGAGTTCTTAAGAAAGGCAGCAGGAATCCCAGGCATCTATGTTCCTTCTTTATATGAAGTGACTTATGAGGAAGACGGAACGATCAAGAGCTTTCTTCCCACAGAGCCGGGCGTGCCGGAAAAGGTGGAAAAGCAGCTGGTCATGGATATGACAGAATCTGTCTACCCGGAGAAACCGTTGGTTCCGTTTATCAAGGCGACCCAGGACCGTGTGGTTCTCGAAATCATGCGCGGCTGCATCCGCGGCTGCCGTTTCTGCCAGGCCGGAATGATCTACCGTCCGGTCCGCGAGAAGAATGTAGAGCACTTAAAAGAACTGGCTTATAAGATGTTGAAGAGCACGGGACATGAGGAGATATCCTTAAGTTCATTAAGTTCCAGTGACTACAGAAGCCTTGAGGAGCTTGTGACATTCCTGATCGATACCTTCCACGGCAAAGGAGTGAACGTGTCCCTGCCGTCCCTGCGTATCGACGCCTTCTCCCTCGACGTCATGAGCAAGGTCCAGGATGTCAAGAAGAGCAGCCTGACCTTCGCGCCGGAGGCGGGTTCCCAGAGACTGAGAAACGTTATCAACAAGGGACTCACAGAGGAAGATATCATAAACGGCTCCTCCCTGGCGTTCCAGGGTGGCTGGAACCGTGTAAAGCTGTATTTCATGCTGGGTCTTCCGACGGAGACCTTGGAGGACATGGAGGGAATCGCCCTGCTTTCCGAGAAGATCGCGGAGAAGTACTACGAGATTCCGAAGGACAAGCGAAACGGCAAAGTACAGGTCGTTGCAAGTACGTCCTTCTTCGTTCCAAAGCCATTTACTCCGTTCCAGTGGGCGCAGATGAGCACAAAAGAGGAATTTCTCGGAAAAGCCCGCATCGTAAACCACAAGATGCATGAGATGTTAAACCACAAGAGTTTAAAATACAACTGGCATGAGGCGGACGTGACTGTCCTCGAGGGCGTTCTTGCCCGCGGAGACCGGAAAGTCGCCGCTGTCATTGAGGAGGCCTACAGACAGGGCGCGCTCTATGACGCATGGTCTGAGACCTTTAACAATGAGATCTGGATGAATGCCTTTGAGACATGCGGCGTGGACATCGATTTCTATACGACAAGAGCACGTTCCCTCGACGAGGTATTCCCGTGGGATTTCATCGACACAGGCGTTACAAAGGAATTCTTAAAGAGAGAGTGGATCAACGCCACAAAAGAGACCGTTACCCCGAACTGCAGAATGCGCTGTTCCGGCTGCGGCGTGAGAAGATTTGGAGGAGGTGTCTGTTATGAAGGTCAGAATTAAGTTTTCCAAGCAGGGAGCCATGAAGTTCATCGGACACCTTGACACGATGCGCTATTTCCAGAAGGCGATGCGCCGCGCGGATGTGGATATCCGCTATTCCGCAGGTTTTTCCCCGCACCAGATCATGTCCTTTGCGGCACCGCTCGGCGTGGGACTCACGGGAAGCGGCGAGTACCTGGATATCGAGGTGCTGTCCACGGATTCTTCCGCGGAGATGGTGAAACGGCTGAATGATACGATGGTGGAGGGCGTTGAGGTGCTGAGCTACCGGAAACTGCCGGATGACGCGGAGAACGCCATGTCCATCGTTGCGGCGTGCGATTACACCATCGTCCTGAGAGATGATTATGAGAACGGACTTTCCATGACGGCGGAGGAATTCTATGACGGAATCCTTGATTTCATCGAGAATGGAAACCTGAATATCGTGAAGAAGACGAAAAAGGGCGAGAAGGAGATGGACTTAAAGCCTCTGATCTACGAGGCACGCCGCGGGGCGGACGGAAACGGACTCTTCCTGCAGCTTTCTTCTGGAAGCGCGGCAAATGTAAAGCCGGAGCTGGTCCTGGAGGCGTACTGCAAGTCCCTTGGAAAAGAGTATCCACAGTTTGCGTTCCACATCAACCGTGAGGACGTTTACGCGGACGCGGGGGAACATGACTTTGTGACTCTGGAATCTTTCGGAGAAGAAATTGGAGAACACGTTGGATAAACTGATTATTACGGCACTGCGCGGGAAGACCGCTGCAGTGCTTTTTAAAGATGGACATGCCGCCCAGATCGGCTTTGAGCCGGAGGCGGCGGAGGAAGAGACCGGCGTGATCTTTGTCGGAAAAGTGAAGAATATCTCAAAGAACATCAACGCGGCTTTTGTGGAGTACCGGCCGGGTGTCAATGGGTTTTACAGCCTGAAGGAAAATGCGTGTCCGATCTACGCGGACGGGAAGGCAGAACATGGGCCGTTAAAGGCCGGGGATGAGATCCTCGTGCAGGTGGAGCGGTCCGCGGTGAAGACGAAGGATGCGGTGCTCACCTCGAATCTTACGCTGACAGGACAGACAGCGGTTTTGAGTGCCGGGAAAAGTCCCCTTGGAATTTCCGCGAAGATCCGGGATAAGGAATGGCGGGATGCGGTGAAACGGCGCTGGGAAGAGACAGAGCACGGAGACTGCGGCCTTGTTGTCAGGACGAACGGAGAGATGGCGGGAATCGATAGAGTGTTTGAGGAGTTTGAGGCGCTTTACGGGCGGTATCTGGCGATCTGTAAGACGGCGGCGAGCCGGACATGTTACAGTGTGCTGTACCGGCCGGAGAGCTTTGCGGTGCGCGCGGTGAGGGATCTGAAGATTGGTGATGGGCTTGAAGTTGTCACGGATCTGCCGGAGGTTTATAAGGAACTGCGGGATGCGCTGGGGATTTCAGATACCACCGCATCAGCAAATTCCCGGGCAGCAGTGAATACTAAGTCAGCAATAACTTCTACATCGATAGTAGGTGCAGCGGTGGCGGGTTCTCTGGAAGCAGGAATGCCATCACTCAGACTTTATACGGATGATTTCCCGCTGACAGCGCTCTACCATCTGGAGACGATACTGTCCCATGCACTCTCAAAAACGGTCTGGTTAAAATCCGGCGGAAATCTCGTGATCGAGCCGACGGAGGCACTCACGGTCATCGATGTGAATACGGCGAAGAGCGTCTCGAAGAAGACCTCTGAGGAGACATACTTAAAGACAAATCTGGAGGCGGCGGAAGAGATCGCTGTCCAGCTCCGCCTGCGGAATCTCTCCGGGATCATCATCGTGGACTTTATCGATATGAAGGAAGAGGAGAGCCGGAAGATACTTCTTTCCGCGCTGCGGAGGGCTGTCGCGGCGGATCCTGTGAAGACGGTTCTCGTGGACATGACACCTCTGGGACTTGTAGAACTCACGAGAAAGAAGATCCGGAGACCGCTGCATGAGCAGGTGAGATAAAAACTCGAAAAAATATAAAAATCACGAAAAAAACGATTGACAACGCGAAGAATGTTTGTTATAGTTATTTAGTGTGCCGCACAGTGAGGTTTCCAAGCATTCCAAACAGGGAATCACCATAACTGGCGAGTAATGATAATAGGAGGTGCAATATGTACGCGATTATTGCAACTGGCGGTAAGCAGTATAGAGTAGCCGAGGGCGACAGCATCAAGATCGAGAGAATCGACGCAGAGGTTGGTTCTGCAGTAACTTTTGATCAGGTTCTTGCTGTTAACAACGGAGAGCTTACAATCGGATGCCCGACCGTTGAGGGCGCAACAGTATCTGCAACAGTAGAGAAAGTTGGCAAGGGCAAAAAAGTTATCGTTTACAAGTATAAGCGCAAATCTGGCTACCATAAGAAAAATGGCCACAGACAGCTTTATACTCAGGTTAAGATTGAAAAGATCAATGCTTAATTAAGATTATGATTCAGGTAAATATCCTGCGTGACAGGGACGAAGTAGTAAAGGGAATCGATATCAATGGTCATGCTGGCTATGCAGAATACGGACAGGACGTGATTTGTGCTGCTGTTTCTGCACTGGCTCTCAACATGGCAAACTCCGTTGAAAAATTTACGGACGACCACTTCGAAGGAAGTGTGGGGGAAGACGGCGGAAGCTTTTCTTTTTCCTTCCCAGATAAAATAAGTTCTGAGTCGCAGCTCCTCATGAAATCCCTGATTCTCGGACTCGAAAATATCCGGGATGAATATGGAGCAGAATATATCAAATTTCGATTCAGGGAGGTGTAACGATATGTTTAAGATGAACCTTCAGTTATTCGCTCATAAGAAAGGTGTTGGTTCCACAAAGAACGGACGTGATTCTGAGTCCAAACGCCTTGGAGCTAAGAGAGCAGACGGACAGTTCGTATTAGCTGGCAACATCCTTTACAGACAGCGCGGAACAAAGATTCACCCGGGTCTCAACGTAGGCATCGGCGGTGATGATACTTTATTCGCTAAGGTTGACGGTGTTGTTAAGTTTGAGAGAAAGGGCAGAGACAAAAAGCAGGTTTCTGTATATCCTCAGGCAATCAACGAATAATAACGATGAGCTCCATACTGGATGGTATGGAGCTTTTTTAAGATTTACGATGTGTAAGATGATGTAACAGTGAGACTTTGGATTCAAGTAAAGAATAAGAAGCGGCACTGTTATATTTTTATTAAGTAGTATTTTACTTGACTTGAAAGGTCTGCGTATTTGAGGCGCTGACCGGAATTTTATTGAGAGGACGGTTTTCCATGTTTACAGACAGTGCAAAAGTATTTATCAGATCAGGAAACGGCGGAAACGGACATGTAAGCTTCCGACGTGAACTGTATGTTCCGAATGGAGGACCTGACGGCGGTGACGGCGGAAGAGGCGGAGACATCATCTTCGAAGTGGATGATGGACTGAACACACTTGTGGATTTCCGTCATGTAAGAAAGTATGCGGCCGGAAATGGCGAAGAGGGCGGAAAACGCCGTTGCCATGGCGCTGACGGAAAGGACCTGATCGTCAAGGTCCCGGAAGGTACTGTCGTTAAGGACCTGGAAACCGGAAAAGTGATCACGGATATGTCCGGCGAGAACCGCCGGGAAGTGATCTTAAAGGGCGGTAAGGGCGGCCTTGGAAACATGCACTTTGCGACCGCAACGATGCAGGTTCCGAAATATGCCCAGCCGGGACAGCCGGGACAGGAACTCTGGGTACAGTTAGAGTTAAAGGTGATCGCTGACGTGGGACTCGTAGGTTTCCCGAACGTCGGAAAATCCACCCTGTTATCCCGTGTCTCCAACGCGAGACCGAAGATCGCGAACTACCACTTTACGACCTTGAACCCGCATCTCGGCGTGGTTAATTTAGGAGACGGAAACAGCTTTGTCATGGCAGATATCCCGGGCCTGATCGAGGGCGCATCCGAGGGAGCAGGTCTTGGACATGAGTTCCTTCGCCATATCGAGCGCACGAAAGTCCTGCTCCATGTGGTAGATGCCGCTTCCGTCGAGGGACGTGACCCGATCGAGGATGTCCATGCGATCATGGACGAGCTTTCCGCTTACAATCCGGAGCTCTTAAAGCTGCCGCAGGCCATCGCGGCCAATAAGCTGGACGCAGTCTATGACGAGGGCGCTGATCCGCTTGCAGACTTAAAGAAAGAGTTCGAGCCGATGGGAATCCCGGTATTCGGAATCTCCGCAGTCAGCGGCGAGGGCGTGAATGACCTTCTCTATTACCTCTACGATGTAATCAAGAAGACAGACCGCGCGCCGAAGATCTTCGAGAAAGAATTCGAGATCGAGTACGTTGGTGACCGTTCCCTTCCGTACACCGTTGAGAAGGACGAGGAGGGCATCTACGTGGTCGAGGGACCGAGAATCGAGAAGATGCTCGGCTACACAAACCTTGATTCTGAGAAGGGCTTCGACTTCTTCCAGAAATTCTTAAAGCAGTCCGGAATTCTTGCTGACCTTGAGAAGGCGGGAATCCAGGAAGGCGATACAGTCCGCATGTACGGACTCGTATTTGATTACTATAAATAATGCATTGGAATGATCCGGGCGTTCTGCCTGAATGCCCGGGAGCCGTGCTTTTCCATATATGAAAAGGAGTTATTATGACCAGCAAACAGCGTTCCTATTTAAAGGGACTTGCAATGACAATGGACGCCGTTTTACAGATCGGCAAATCCAGCCTCACACCGGAGATCACCAAATCCGTTGAGGAAGCTTTAAACGCAAGAGAATTAATTAAGATCCATGTGTTAAAGAACTGTGCGGATGACGGAAAAGACCTCGCGCAGATCCTTGCAGAGCGCACCCATTCCGAGGTCGTACAGGTGATCGGCAAGATGATCGTTCTGTATAAGCCGGCGAAGGAAGAGAAAGACCGGAAGATCGTTCTTCCGTAAACTGTGTGACTATCGCGGCAGCCTGGGATCGTTTGATTTTCGGGCCTTGCGCGGGCAAAGGGGGATACGATGAGGCACATCGGTATTCTTGGAGGAACATTCGATCCGGTTCACAACGGACACCTGCTTCTTGGGGAGCAGGCGTACCGGGAGTACGGGCTGGACGAGATCTGGTTTAT
Source organism: uncultured Eubacteriales bacterium (assembly GCA_963622995.1). Taxonomy (GTDB): domain Bacteria; phylum Bacillota; class Clostridia; order Lachnospirales; family Lachnospiraceae; genus Pilosibacter. Next base: position 7,005 of record CAVFLH010000103.1, read on the forward strand.
GCCGTCTCATGTTCCGCCGCACAAAAAAGACCATCATATCACGGATGGGGCGACGCGCATCAGGATGCTGGAGCTTGCCACAAAAGAGGTTCCGTACTTTTCTGTCTCGGACTTTGAGATGAGACGTGAGGGAAATACTTACACGGCGCAGACTCTGGCTCTCTTAAAAGAGGCGTACCCGGATCTGGAAGTTTATTTTATTATCGGGGCAGATTCCCTGTACCAGCTGGAATCCTGGTATCATCCGGAACAGGTGATGGCGCAGGCTGTGCTGTTAGTGTCCGGAAGAACATATGAGGACGGCGGCGTTTCTTTAGAGGATAAGGTCGCTTACCTCAATGATAAATACAGTGCGGACATCCGGATCCTCCACAATCCAAAGATCGAGGAGGCGTCCGCGGATATCAGGAGAAGAGTAGCGGCGGGGGAAGATCTCTCAAAAGATATGCCGGAAGCTGTTGCTGAGTATATCCGGAAAAAAGGGTTATACCTGAATAAGCAGCCGGTCTGATACCTCTGCATTTTGAGCATAAGAAAAACAGGTAAAAGTTAATGATCCGCTTGGAAAAGACAGATGTTCCGGCGGGACATATTCAGAAAGAAGATTCATTATGGATAGTCGGGTACCTGAAATCAGAAAACATTTAAAGAAAAAACTCGATGCGTACCGCTATGAGCACACGCTTGGTGTGGAGTTTACCTGCCAGGCGCTTGCGATGCGCTATGGGTACGATCTTGATAAAGCCGATCTTGCGGGACTTCTGCATGACTCGGCAAAACGCTTCGAGAATCCGGTCATGCTCCAGAAATGCCTGGACCGCGATATCCCGGTGACCGTCGAGGAGGAGCGGGATCCATCCCTGCTGCACGCAAAGCTCGGCGCATGGATGGCGGAACATAAATACGGAGTGGATGATCCGGAGATCTTGAGCGCGATCACCTGCCATACGACGGGAAAGCCGGGCATGAGCCTGCTCGACAAGATCCTCTATGTGGCAGACTATATTGAACCGAGACGGTCCAAGGCGGCAAATCTTCCTGAAATGCGGAAGCTTGCCTTTATTGACCTGGATCAGGCATGTCTTGAGATCATGGAGAGCATTCTCGTGTATCTGAAGAATACCGGATGCCAGATCGACCCGATGACGGAGGCAGCCTGTGAGGATATGCGCCGTGTCGTTTCGGAGAAACAGAAAGAGACCGACAAAGACAAGGAGGAACAATCAGTTGAATCAGTCAAAAGAAATGGTAAAACTTGCAGTCGAGGCTTTGGAAGAGAAAAAAGGCGAAGACGTAAAAATTATTGATATTCAGGGAGTTTCCGTGATCGCGGATTACTTCGTTCTCGCAAGCGCTTCCAACGTAAACCAGACACAGGCTTTAGTTGATAACGTAGAAGAAAAACTTTTCAAAGCCGGTTACGAGTGCCATCAGAAAGAGGGCAGCATGAGCTCCACATGGGTACTCATGGACTACGGCGATGTGATCGTACATGTATTTTCCAAGGAAGACCGTCTGTTCTATGATTTAGAGAGAATCTGGAGAGATGGAAGGATCGTGGAGTCTGTGGACGAGCTGTAAGAAAAATATAGATAAGTTTCGGAGGACGGCGCAGGTTTGACCTGTCTGTCCGGAGAGATAAAGGAATCCCCGGTAAATATTACCGCATTGTGGTGCGGCGTATTTACCGGGGACTTTTCTATCATTTCATGCTTTCAAATGGTAGCAATTAGAACTGCGGCACTTTGTGGTTTGCTGCAATCGTGCCAGGAATTAGCTCATCATGCGGAAAAGACCAATAACCTTGCCAAGAATTTCTACATGATCCAGGATAATCGGATCCATGGAGGAGTTTTCCGGCTGGAGACGGAAGTGACCGTTTTCTTTGTAGAAGGTCTTTACTGTTGCGGAATCGTCCACCAGGGCAACGACTTTATCGCCGTTCTCGGCATCCGGCTGCTTTGCGACGATGACCTTATCACCGTTATAGATTCCGGCCTCGATCATACTGTTTCCCTTTACCTTTAACATAAATACTTCCTTATTCGGGAGCATTTCCGCTGGAATCGGGAGATAATCTTCGATATTCTGCTCCGCGAGGATCGGAGTTCCTGCAGCGACCGTTCCGATCACCGGTACATTTACGACTTCACGTCTTGTCAGGGCGAAATCGTCATCAAGGATCTCGATGGTTCTCGGCTTCGTTGGGTCACGGCGGATATAACCGTTTTTTTCCAGTGATTCCAAGTGGGAGTGTACGGAGGAAGTAGATTTTAAGTGAACTGCCTCGCAGATCTCCCGCACGGCCGGCGGATAACCTTTCTTTAAGATCATTTCTTTTATATATTCAAGTATTTCTCTCTGTTTATCAGTAATTTTTCCCTGACTCATGAG
>CAVFLH010000104.1:0-2582 GCA_963622995.1 uncultured Eubacteriales bacterium
ATGGCGTATTTGTGGCAGAAGATCTCATCAAACTGGAAATTTCCCAGCGCATGGTCCGGATGGGGATGTGTATTGACCACAATAAGTTCTTTTCCTCCTGAAAGCTGCTCTGCCAGGCCTTTCAGATCTCCAATTCCGTATCCCGTATCGATCAGCATCGCCTTTTCCGGGCCTACGATCAGATATGCCCACATATCTCCGCCGCCGTCAATATTTTCCAGAAAAATTCCATAAAGGTTATCCCTGAACTGATATACCTCCGCGTAGGGATCTATATCATAGATCTTCTTTGTGCTGTTATGCGTTCTGAGTTCCCGCATGTATGCCCAGCTGGCTGTATCAATTAGTTCGTCAGCACCGAATCGTTTTGATTTGATCCCCGATTCGATCACTACCTCACGTCTTTTACTCATCTCACATCTCCCTCACTCTTCCAGATCCTGGTCGATTCCATACTCTTTCAGCGCATATTCCCGGATCAGCTCATCCAGCTTGTCCTCCAGCCCTTCATGTACGACCAGATGGTCTTTCACTTCCAGATACGAGAAATCATTTCCTGTCTCCGGCCAGTACGGCACATTTTCTCCATTGACATCTCCGGTATTCGCAAAATTTGCCCAGTATCTTCCAAATACTTCCGAGTATTCACGGTCTTTTTCACACCACGGAATATCCGGATCAAAGTGGAATGTGTCAAAGACATACCTCGGATCGGAGCCATGATCCGCCATCTGATGGTTTGGATCATAATCAGTTCCGTATCCGTGTCCTTTTTTCGGTGCCGCATATGACCAGAAGAGGGTAAACACTTTGCTGGAAGGATGATATTTCTTCATATACTGGCCGAACAGGCGGTTTACCATGTTATTCCGGCTGTGATTATTGCTTGCAAGCTGCGCAAGTCCCATGGATCCAAGGATCTTTGCCGTATACAGCGCGTCCTCGTCCTTCACCGGAATCAGATGTTCAAAGTCATATTTCTCATAGAGTGCTCCCAGGCGTCCCCTGAAAAACTTATAAAAACTCTCCGCATCTGTCACCGGTACTTCCCCGGTAAAGGAACCGTATGCACCGCTCATGCCGTGGGTCGCAAAGATATTAGATTCCCCCTGGGCACATACATTAATGAAATCCACATCTTTCAGATAATGATTGAACAATTCAGGAAAACTCTTTTCCGGTATGAGATCTCCGTCGTAAATAATGTCCCCCGGATAGTATTCCCTGGGTGCTTTTCCGTGGATCTCCCAGCTGTCCATGGCCCGGAGTTTTTCCAACGGGGTATCCGGATCGATACCGATATATTTCAGGTACTGTCTGCCCTGTTCCTCCGCCTCTTCCATGGTCGGGAACGGAACCTGGCGCCACTTAAGGCCGGAAGAGTTTGTGATATGGCGGATCCTGTTTTTTCCGGCCGGGATCGACGCTAAAAGACACGTCTTCTGTGTTCCTCCGGAGCAGCCGCCGGCAGAGATATTATTCCGGTCTCCGCCAAATTTTTCTATGTTCTCCCAGATCCAGTCCATCGCCTTCACGAGATCCATAACACCGTAGTTTCCGCTCTTTCCGCCCTGTTCTTCTGAGAGCTGCGGAAGTGCCATAAATCCCCAGATGTTGATCCTGTGGCCGATCGAGACGACCACGTTGCCGCGCCGTGCAAAACTGTAGGGTTCATATGCGTCTCCATTGTCACCGTAAGCCGCACCGTTTGTCAGTCCGCCTCCATGGAGCCAGACAAATACTGGCAGTTTTTCCCCCGCAGATTTTGCAGGTGTCGTAATATTCAGATACAGGCAGTCTTCACTCATCTGCTCCTTTTTTAACGGCTGATCCTTTCTCTGAGAATAATGCTGGATCTCAATTTTTCCATATGTGTCAAAAAGACGCACTTCCTTCCACGGCTCCGGATCCTGCGGCGGTCTCCACCTCAGGTCTCCCACCGGCGGCGCAGCATATGGAATTCCCTTAAAAATTGTCAGGCCTTCATTTTCACCTGTGAGTTCCACGCCCTGTGCCGGTCCAAGTGTTGTTTTTACGATTCCGATACCCATATCAGCTCTCCTCCTTCATATATGTAAAATTCTATTTGCCGAGCTGTGGATTGATCTCTTCCACGCGGTGGCAGCTGACAAAATGGCCCGGCTCTATTTCCCTTAATTCCGTAGGCTGATGGCATTTTTCTGTACAGTACGGACATCTCGATGCAAAACGGCATCCCGGCTTCGGATTGATTGGAGATGTGATCTCTCCCTGGATATTGATCCTCTTTTTCCGGTTATGAATGTCTGTCGTCGGGATCGCTGAAAGCAGTGCCTGCGTGTACGGATGATACGGCTTCCGGAACAGCTCCTTCGCCTCGCAGGTCTCCACCTGCTGCCCAAGATACATGACCGCGATCTGATCAGAGATATAGCGCACTACAGCCAGATCATGTGTGATAAACATATATGTCAGGTCTTTTTCTTTCTTCAGCTCCTGAAGCAGATTCAGCACCTGTGCCTGTACGGATACATCGAGGGCTGATACCGGCTCATCGCAGACGATAAATTTCGGATCATATGCAAGCGCTCTCGCAATTCCAA
>CAVFLH010000104.1:2592-6361 GCA_963622995.1 uncultured Eubacteriales bacterium
GTCTGCGCCCGCCATCCAGCTCATGCGGGTACGCATCCCGCAGTCTCTTGGCAATTCCGACAGAATCCATCAGATCTTCCGCTTTTTTCAGTGCATCCACACGGCTGTACTGTTTCGATAAAAGAAGCGGTTCAAGAATAATATCTTCCACCGTATTTCTCGGATCAAGCGATGAATACGGATCCTGGAAAATGATCTGCGCGTTATGACGGAACTCGTGCATGTCCCTCTTTCCAAGTGTGGTGACATCCTTTTCATCAAAAATGATCCTGCCGGCTGTACTTTCCTCCAGGTGGACGAGGACACGGCCAAGGGTGGATTTTCCACAGCCCGATTCTCCCACCACTCCAAGTGTCTTTCCTTTCTCAAGCTGAAAGTTGACTCCATCCACAGCATGAAGGAGACCGCGTCTTGTTCGGAAATACTTTTTCAGATCTTTTACCTCAATCAGTGTTTCTCCCATTCCGTCTCTCCTCCTTTCCACTTCGGACATCTGCAGTAATGTCCAGGCTCTATCTCAATGAGCTCCGGATGGTCATGCTTACATTCTTCTGTGCAGAATTCACATCTTGGATGGAATTTACATCCGGATGGAAGATCTGCCGGGTTTGGTGTCAGTCCATGAATCGGATGCAGCACGTCCTCGTCACTGTTGATGTTGGGAACTGCCCGGAAAAGTCCCTCTGTGTACGGATGGGATGGACGGTCGAAAATATCTTCCAGAGTTCCCATCTCCAGGATCTCACCGGCATAAACAACTGCCACATGATCGCACATTTCTGCCACAACTCCCAGATCATGGGTGATCAGGATCATCGATGTGTTTTTCTTCTCATGAAGTTCCTTCATCAGGTCGAGAACCTGCGCCTGGATCGTCACATCCAGCGCTGTCGTCGGTTCATCCGCCAGCAGAAGGTCCGGATTGCACGCCAGCGCCATTGCGATCACGACACGCTGCTTCATTCCGCCTGAAAACTGATGCGGATACTCAATATAACGTTCCGCAGGGATTCCCACGAGTTCCAGCATATCCTCCGCGCGTTTTCTTGCCTCCGCCTTCCCGATATTTTCATGGATCTCAATTACTTCCTCAATCTGTCGTCCGATCGTCATGACCGGATTCAGTGCTGTCATAGGATCCTGGAAGATCATGGATATCTTGTTTCCTCTTACATCCCGCATTTCCTTCTCTGACATTTTTAAAATATCTTTTCCCTCGAGGAAGATCTCTCCGCCGTGGATCTCAGCAGGAGGAACCGGAAGGATCCCAAGAATTGCCCTTGCGATCGTGGTCTTTCCTGCTCCCGTCTCACCTACAAGTCCCAGCGTAGATCCTTTTTCAAGCTGAAACGAAATTCCGTTTACCGCATAGACCGTCTCTTCTTTTGTGACATATTGGACGGACAAGTCTTTAACTTCCAGGAACTTTCCTGTGTGCTCCATAATTCCACCCCCTATTTCTTAAGTTTGGGATCCAGGGCATCCCGTAAACCATCGCCGAGAAGATTCAGGGCGAGTACAAAGATCAGAATACAGATACCCGGGAAGATACAGAGCCAGCCCGCTTTTCGAATAAATGTACGTCCGCCCGATAAAAGCGCTCCCCACTCCGGTGTCGGGGCCTGTACGCCAAGTCCAAGGAAGCTGAGTCCGGCTGCAGACATGATGACACTGCCTACACGCATGGTCGTCTGGACAAGAACCGGGGCAAACGCATTCGGAATCATGTGTTTCATAATGATCCGTCCGTCAGAGCAGTCGATCGCTCTTGCGGCATCGATATATTCCGCTTTCCGCAATTTCAGGAAAGAAGACCGCATCAGTCTTGCACTTCCGGCAATTCCTCCGATTCCCAGAGCCAGGATCGTATTGAATACGCCTGTACCAAACGCCACACAGAGTGCCATGTTTAAGAGCACGCCAGGAATGGACTGGATCACATCGCAGAAACGCATGAACGCCTCGTCGATCTTTCCTCCATAATATCCTGCAATCGAACCGACCAGGGAACCAAATACAAACGAGACAAGCGTGGCAGAAAATCCCAACCCGATCGAATATCTGGCACCGTACACAACTCTGCTGAAATAATCTCTTCCGAAATCATCTGTTCCAAACCAGTGTTCCGCGCTTGGCGGCTGAAGGCTTTTCGCAACCATGTCCGAGTAGCCATAGGGCGCGATGACCGGAGCTAAGATGGCCGCCAGAACGAAAAGCAGTACGATCACGAGACATACAATATTGATTTTGCTGTAGGACATCCGCTTCATGACTTCCGCGAAATGCCCTCTTCTTTTTGTGTCTGTTTCTTTCATCTTACTTCCTCCGTTTCACATTTCCGGAATACTGTGCCCTGATTCTCGGATCCACAAATGCCTGGATCAGATCTGTGACAAGCATGATGATGCAGAATGCCAGTGACAGGATCAATACACCGCCCATAACCGAGTAATAATCGCGGGCAGAAATACCGGTCGTCAGATAATATCCTACTCCAGGGATCGTAAAGATCTGTTCCAGGATCAGTCCGCCTCCAAGAGATCCGCCAAAGTTCATTCCTGCGACTGTAATGATAGGAAGCAGTGCATTCGGCAGCGCATGGCGCAAAACGATCTGTTTTTCATTTAATCCTTTTGCCCTGGCTGTTGTGATATAATCAGAATTGATGACATCCAGCATGCTCGATCTCGTCTGTCTTGCCATTGTCGCAATTCCACCAAGTCCGCTGGCGATGATCGGCATGACCCAGTACCGCCACCCGCCTACACCGTAGGCGGGGAGCAGACCAAGTTTGACTGTAAAAAGCAGTACAAGCATTAAGGCCAGCCAGAAATGTGGAATGGAGACACCGAGCATTGCCAACACGACCGCAATGCGGTCACCCAGTTTGTTCTGATGGAGTGCGGAGTAGATTCCTAATGGAATTCCCGCGCCGATCGACAGAATAATACTGATCACGGCCAGACGGATAGAGTACGGAAAACGCTGGGAAAAGTCTTTTGCGATGCTTGTCTTGTTTACCATGGAAGTACCAAGGTCAAACTTTACAAACACTTTATAAATATAATGTCCCAGCTGCACAATATACGGATCATTTAAACCCATACTTTCGCGAACAGCTGCCCGCTCCTCTTCCGTTGCGGTAACTCCCGCCACAAGGTCACTGGCATCACCTGGTGCCAGATAAATAATTGTAAAAACAATTGTTGTAACACACAGAACGATTGGGATGATGAGCAGTATTCTCTTTAAAACATATTTCCACATAGGCAGTCCTCCACTCGATTCTTTACTGGAAATGACTCCAGTTTTCCGGCAGTTCCAGAGCTCCGATCAGGAATTCACCATTCAAGGCACTTCTCGCCTCATCCGGAATTACGATTCCCTGCTCTGCAGCATAGGAGAACTTGCTTTCATACCACTGATACAGATAGCAGTTATCATATACATACTTGTAAAGTTCATCATAATCGTCCTGTGTCCAGTCTTCCTCGCCGCACGCAAGTGTCAGTTCCTGAAGTTTTGGATCACTGCTTCCGAACATATTCATTCCGTTTCCGTAACGGTCTTCATTCAGCCAGCTCTCCAGTGTCTGGATCAGATAAGAACCGCCAGCACTCAGGTTGTACAGGGCAATATCGTAATGGTAACCGCTGCCTGCAACGACATATTTATTTCTTGTAGACATGTCGTACTCATCGATTCTTGCATTGATTCCAACCGCTTTCAGATTTTCCTGAAGCACCGTTGCCTCTGAACGGTATAATGC
>CAVFLH010000104.1:6371-9395 GCA_963622995.1 uncultured Eubacteriales bacterium
TATGGATAGTATTCATACTCTGTCGCCCAATTTTCGTTGTAACCTGCAAGTCCAGGTTTTCCAAGTGCCGGGGATACACTTCCGATTCCATGCAAAGCATTGTCGATCATAAGCTGGTTATTTACCGCATATGCGATCGCTTTTCTGAGGTTCACATCACTGCACGGGCTCTGATCCGTCACGTTGAATAAAAGTTCACACATCTGACGGTTGTCAAGTGTTTCCACTGTATATTCCGGATACTCCTTGCACTCATCGACGATCGCTTCATTTAACCAGAGTCCCATCTGGATCTCACCGGTCTGCAGTGCAACTGACATCTGGGTCGCCTCTGTGAGGAAATCGAGTTCGATGCAGTCCACGTTGTGGCGGTATATCGGAAGATCCTCAAGGCCTTCTGCCTTATCAGCCCAGTAATTCTCATTTTCTTCCAGAACTACCTTACTTCCTGTAATAAATTCTTTTACTACATACGGACCCGTTCCAACCGGTTTTGTCGCCATGCCGTCCTCAGAAGCCTCAAAAGATTCCTTTGTGACGATGCAGACCGCTTCCAGCGCTGCCTCAAAGGACCAGAGATCATCATTGGCCAGTGTGAGCACTAACGTGTAATCCCCTGTTGCTTCCGCATGATCGATATAGGAGTTTCCGTTTAATCCATTCTCCTTTACGTGATTAAAGCACCATGCCACGTCCGCAGCGGTAAGGTGAACACCGGCGGAATCATAAATATCGTCGCGGATCGTAATGTTATAATTGACTCCGTCATCTGTGCCGTACTCAGTCATTAAGACTGGGCGGAATGTCTGTGTCGCAAAATCAGTTCTCTGCCCCAGTCTCTGGTAAACCTGTCCATCTACGAAACCATAGTAGAGTCCGGTTCCTTTGAACGGCTGAAGAGACGGAACAGTGTTTGCAAGGCCGATCTTGATCATGGTCTTCTGTCCATTGTTCTGTGTACCTCCCTGCTCTGTTGCTCCCTCACTCTGGGCAGCCGTGTTCTCTGCCGGAGTTGAAGATCCGCCGCATGCCGTCAGGCCAAAAACCATTGCGCCTGCCAGGATACCTGCTGCTGCCCGCTTTAAAGTATTTCGTTTTCTCATCACTGATCCTCCTTTAATATTTTCATATAAATTACGCACGAACGATCGTTCCATCTGGAAGTCTTGGACGGAGCCAGGAATCATCGCGGAACTGACACGGATATTTTGCCGCCTTTTCTTCATCGATGTCCACTCCGAATCCAGGCTTATCATTCGGATACATATATCCATTCCGCACTTCCGGAGTTCCCGGGAATACCTCTCTCTCCACATCGGAAATCGCGGACATTTCCTGGATTCCAAAATTGTGCGACGCCAGGTCAAGATGAAGATTTGCCGCAACTCCTACCGGTGTCAGATCACCCGGACCATGCCATGCAGTCCGTACTCCGTAAGCTTCGCAGAAATGCGCTAACTTCACAGCCGGAGTCAGTCCGCCGAGCTGACTGATATGGGCACGGACATAATCGATATACCGTTTGCTGATCAGTTCCTTCCACTCCATCGGATTGTTGAAAAGTTCTCCCATCGCGATCGGCGTTGATGTCTGGTGTCTGAAGAATTCAAACCACTCTGTCTGTTCCGGCGCAAGCGCATCCTCCAGGAAAAACAGTCTGTACGGTTCAAGGTCTTTTGCGAGTCTCAGCGCATCTGCCGGTGTCAGACGCTCGTGAACGTCATGAAGCAGCTCGATTCCATATCCGAATTTTTCTCTCACATGTGCAAAGAGGTCTACAACGCTTCGCATATACTGGGACGGATCATAATAAGCTCCGGGAAGCGCTCCCTCCGGTTTATGGATCTCCTGTCTTCCGATGTCCTTCGTTGGGAAAGCGCTCTTTCCATTTCCGGACATATCCATATTTCCGCCGTAAAATCCGCAGTGTACACGGATATAATGATAGCCTTCTTCTATGTAACGGCTGATCATCTCGTCTACCTCTTCAATACTGTTTCCATCAGCATGACGGTAAACAGCTGCCGCCTCTCTGTGTTTTCCTCCAAGCAGTTCATAGACCGGCATTCCGGCCATCTTGCCTTTAATATCCCAGAGCGCTTCATCGATGCCGGACAGAGCATTGTTTAACACCGGTCCATTTCTCCAGTAAGAGTTGCTCATAACGAGCTGCCAGATCTCATTGATGTCTTCCACGCTGTGTCCCAGGAGAAGCGGTTTCAGATAATCATTGATCACTGTGACCACCGCTGTATATCGCTGTGTAAAGGTCGCACATCCCAGACCATAAAGTCCCGGTTCGCTTGTCTCAACTTTTACACAGATCAGGTCATTTCCTCTGGGCGCTGTCAGAATCACTCTGATATCACGTATTGTTACTTTTCCCATTTTCTGCCTCCTTTTAATCCATTAAAATATGCCAGTCACCAGGCTGCATTCCCTCCGGAGTTTTCTCCGGCATTCCCGGCAGGATCAATCCTCCGTCAATGCGGAGAGTGACGCCTGTAATGTATGATGCATCCTCGGACGAAAGATAAACGACTGCTTTTGCAATGTCTTCCGGTTTTCCCATTCTCTTCAGCGGAATCCTTACACCGAGTTCCTCATAAAATTTTGTTCTCTGCTCCTCCCCGTTTCTAGCGTTTTCCTCCGCACTGCGGACCGCGATCGCTCCCGGGGCGATATTATTGATTCTGATTCCATACGGGGAAACATCCAGGGCAAACGACTGAACCGCACGGTTGAGTGCTGCCTTCATTCCTCCATAAATTCCATCTCCCGGATACGCGCGCTCGCCTCTCGATGATGTGATATTAATGATATTTCCTTTTATCCCATGCTCGATCATGTATTTAGCTGCGTCCCGCATCATTGATACATAATTGCGGAAATCAAGCGCTAAAAGGAGATCCATATCTTCATCCTTAATGCTTTGAAGCTCTCCGAAGATCGTCAGACCCGCATTATTTACAAGCAGGTCCAGTCCGCCGAGTTTTTCAATTCCTTTTTTCAGCAGTTCGGCTC
>CAVFLH010000105.1:0-9379 GCA_963622995.1 uncultured Eubacteriales bacterium
GCCATAAAGTCGTTGACAATTTGTTCACAAAAGGCTAAAATAAGTCGTGTAAAAATTTTATAAAGAATCCTAAAAAATCGTTAAGAAAGTATTAGGAAAGAGAGGAGTAGGTTTTATGAGAAAAAGAGTAGTATCGCTCGCAATGGCAGCAGCTATGGCTCTCTCCCTGACAGCTTGCGGAAGCAGTTCCAGCACAGCAGAGACAACAGCAGCAACAGAGGCAGCAAAGGAAGAGACAACAGCAGCAGCTGACGGCGCAGCTACAGAAGCAGCAGCTTCCGATGTTGACACATCCGCATGGAAGGACAAAACAGTTACATGTATCGTTCCTTACGATGCAGGCGGCGGTACCGATACAGTTATGCGTGCTTTAGCAGACGCAGCTAAGGGTTCCTTCAAGAACATCTCCGTAGAGAACCGTTCCGGCGGCGGCGGAGCAACTGGTATGCTCGCTGGTGCAAACTCCAAGGCTGATGGTACAACGATCACAATGATCACTGTAGAGCTTGCAACACTTGAGGCTATGGGAACAAACGCTGGTCTTACATACTCCATGTTCAAACCGATCATGATGGTAAACAGCGCATGTGCAGCTATCACAGTTAACGCAAACGATGACCGTTTCAACACGATCGAAGACTTCATCAACTACGCAAAAGAGAACGAGGTTTCCATGGGTAACTCCGGTAACGGCGCTATCTGGCACCTTGCAGCAGCTGGTCTTGCAAAAGAGACAGGCGCTCAGTTCAAACACGTTGCTTACGATGGAGCAGCAGGCGCTATCACAGACCTTCTTGGTGAGCACATCGACGCTGTAGCAGTTTCCTACGCTGAGGTTGCTAACTACGTTGAGTCCGGTGACTTAAAGGTTCTTGCAGTTATGAACGACAAACGTCTTGATTCTATTCCGGATGTTCCGACATGCCAGGAGGCTGGCTACAATGTAGTTCTTGGTACATGGAGAGGTCTTGGCGTTCCGGCTGATACTCCGGACGAGGTTGTTGACCAGCTCTATGAGATCTTCTCTCAGGCAGCACAGTCTGACGCATTCATTGACTTCATGGACAAGTCCAACAACGTCATCGACATCCTTGATGGCTCTACATTCGAGGAGCGTATCAAATCTGACCTTGAGACTTACACATCTCTTGTAACAGATCTTGGTCTTAAAGTACAGTAATTAAGCTGGCTCAACGGGGAGTGGGAAACCCACTCCCCTGTTTTGTCTGAGAGGACTTTCCCCAGAGAGACCTCTTTATGACAGTTGTTTTAGAATGGAGTTTCAATATGAGAAAAGGAAATGTTATTGCAGGTCTGATCTGCTCAGCAGTAGCAATCTACGTGATCGTTACCTGTCTCGGCTATCCGAGAGCAGCGGCTTACGGCACAGGGGTTCCGGGACCGGGACTCTGGCCGGGCATTATCGCGGCGCTTCTCCTCATCTGTTCCGTCGGCGTGATCATCGGAACCCTGATGATGAAAAAAGAAGATCTCCCGGAGCTTCCGATGTGGACACCGGGAACAAAGCGCGTGTACATCTCCATGGTGATTTTACTGGTATACATGCTGGTATTATCCACAGTCGGATTCATCATTCCGTCCGTGATCATGCTCTTTGTATTCTGCCAGTGGTTCCACAGAGGAGCCGTCTGGAAAAACGCGGTGATCTCCATCGCGGTGATCCTCGTGATTTACTTTGTATTTAAAAATTTCCTGAACGTGCCGATCGACTTCGGTATGTTCAGCATTTAGGAGGGCTGAGATATGAGTTTCTTTCTTGAAGTTGTACAGTCAGCGTTCAGCCCGATGGTTTTATTCTACATGTTCGCGGGCGTAGCAGCAGGAATCTGTATCGGAGCGCTCCCGGGACTGACCGCTACCATGGGCGTGGCGCTTCTTCTGCCGCTTACATTCGGTATGGATGCCACATCCGGTATCTTAATGTTACTTGGAATCTACGTCGGAGCGATCTACGGCGGATCCATCTCCGCGATCCTCTTACATACGCCCGGCACACCGGCATCGGCGGCCACAGCTATCGACGGATACCAGTTCTCCAAGCGCGGTGAGGCAGGAAGAGCACTCGGTATCGCCACACTTTCCAGCTACATCGGCGGCGTTGTGAGCTGCCTCTGCTTATGGCTTATCAGCCCGCAGCTTGCGAAGCTGGCGTTGAAGTTCAGCTCCGCTGAGTTCTTCTTACTTGCGGTATTCGGCCTCTGCATTATCGCCAACATTTCCGGTGAGAACATGGCGAAGGGCCTGATCTGTGGATTCCTTGGAATCTTAACAGCGACTGTCGGCATCGACAGTGTAACGAGCTACATCCGTTTCACGGACAACGCAAACCTTCTCTCCGGTATCCAGTATATCCCGGTCATGATCGGCCTCTTCGCCATGAGTCAGGCTTTCGAGACCATCGAGGATATCTACAGCACCGATGAGATCGACGCGACGGTGACGAGACTTCTCCCGACGAAGGAGGATGTAAAGACCATGTTCCGCGTGGCTCCGGTTACCGGACTCATCGGAACCATCATCGGTATCATTCCTGGTGCCGGTGCCGATATCGGATCCTTCGTTGGATACAACACAGCCCGCGGAATGTCCAGGCATCCGGAGTTATTCGGCAAAGGAAGCCCGGAGGCGGTAGCAGCTTCCGAGGGCGGCAACAACGGTGTAACCGGCGGTGCCATGATCCCGATGTTAACACTTGGTGTTCCTGGTGATGCCGTAGCAGCGATCATGATCGGTGCGTTAACGATCCAGGGTCTTACCCCGGGACCGATGCTCTTCAAGACAAACAAGGTTCTCGTCTACACGATCTTCCTTGGAATGTTTGTGGCAAATACCATCATGGTAATTCTCGGATTCTCCTGCATCCGCCTTTTCACAAAGGTATTAAGCGTTCCGAAGACGATCCTTACTCCGATCATCTTTATCCTCTGCGTAGTGGGAAGCTATGCCATGAGAAGCAACTTCTACGATGTAGGAACGATGCTGATCGCAGGTGTGATCGGCTGGCTTATGGGCAAAGTAAAGATCCCGACAAGCCCAGCGATCCTTGGCCTGATCTTAGGACCGATGGCTGAGAAGAATTTCCGTACCGCACTGTTAAAGTCCAGCGGTAACCCGGTCGTATTCTTCAACACCCCGATCTGCTGGTTCTTCCTTGCACTGATCGCGTTCACACTGTTTGGTGCGATCCGCGGACAGTTAAAGAAGAAAACAAACTAAAAATTGTTGATTTTTTAGCCGCATCTGCTTTCTGGTTTCAGGCCGGAGAGCAGGGCGGCTTTTTTGTACCGCGAAGTTTAAAAAGCTGTCAGCGGAAGCGTGACCGGGCAGTCCGACGGCGGCAGCGGGCGGAAGATATGAAAAGAATAACGAAGAAAATCCCTGCATAAAATACCGTAAGGCATGATTCGGCGGGGCATGGCATGAGAGGGCAGAAAAAGGACGATTTTTCCCGGACGGACTCCGCCGGGGTGTTCGCGGACGCGGTGGGCGGGGAGACACTTTTGACGCTCATCGGGACGAGGGCGGTACATATTGAAAATTACAGAAGTATTCTTGTATACACGGATTCGGAGATCCGGATCCAGTGCAGGCATTACATTCTCTCTGTCTCCGGTAAAAAATTAAAGATCTGCTATTATGATAAGGATGAGATGAAGATATCCGGCCGCCTGGAGGTGATCCGGTTTGAATAGATTTGAAAAATTGCGAGAGGGAAGCGTGAAAGTACGGATCGAGGGGAGAGGGATGGAGCGCTTTTTTAATATTGCGGCGCAGAGAGGAATCGCGATCGAGGAGATAGAGACGGAAGAGAAAGGAACAAAGCGCGCAATAAGATCAGACGCTGGAAGGAAAGACAGGTCAGAAGTGGTTTATACTGCAGAATATGGTGATAAACAAAATGTCCGCCATAATGATGGCATTCAAAATAATGAATTTAAGGCGGATGTCAGGAACTCGAATAAAGTAGTCTGCTTTCAGACGACTCCGCGCGATTTTAAACGCCTGAAGCCAATCGCCCGGAAAACGGATGTCCGCCTGCGGATCACAGAAAAGCAAGGTTTTCCATTCTGGCTGATCCTGGGGCGGCGCAGGAGTCTATGGGTCGGTGGTCTGGCGGTATTTTTCCTGCTGATCTACATCTCGTCCTTCTATGTGTGGGACATCTCCTTCGACGGAAACCGCCGCTTTACGGACGAGACGCTGCTGCATTTCATGGACTCAATTCCGGTGCAGTGTGGGATGAGAAAAAGTAAGATATCGTGTTCGGACCTGGAAAGCAGGATCCGGAACGCGTTCCCAGAGATCGGCTGGGTGTCTGCGGAGCTGACCGGCACGAGGCTCACAGTCCATGTGCGGGAAAATGACGGGATCCTCACGGCAGAGATGGAATCGGAAGCGCCCTGCAAGCTTACAGCGGGATCCGACGGCACTGTGAAAAGAATCATCGTCAGGAACGGCATCGCCAGGGTGAAAGCCGGGGACGAGGTAAAAGCGGGGGATATCCTGGTCGCGGGGGAACTTCCGATCTACGATGACTCTGAGACACTTGTGAAGACAAACTTAGTCCATGCGGACGCGGAAGTCTACGCAGAGACAACGAGAACGATCACATGGAAGATCCCGGTTACAGAGGAGATCCGGGCGGGAACAGGAAAGAAACGTCCGGGCGTGTTCTTTAAATTCCTGGATACGGAGTTCTGTTTCCTGATTTCGGACCTAAAAAAAGAAAGTACCTGGGAACTTTTTATGGAAGAATTCCAGCTCAGACTTTCGAAAAATTTCTATCTCCCGGTCTACGGCGGAATCCTCACCGCCAGGGAATATGTTCCCTACGAGAAAGTCCTCACGGAATCGGAAGCCTCGGATTCCGCTAGCCGGTATTTGAACGAATATATGCAAAATCTCACCGAAAAAGGTATACAAATCCTTGGTAGTGATGTTAAAATAGAGAGAAGTGAATCACACTGGAAGATTCATGGAACACTGACGGTGGTGGAGGACATCGCGAAAGAATCCCCCATCCCGGAAGATCAGGAGGAGATTCAGACAGTAGATGAGCATCATTGAGACAATCATAGACATTCCGGCAGAACATGAACGGAAAGTCTGCGGACAGTTTGACAGTTATCTGAAAAAAATCGAGCGGACGCTTCATGTATCCATGGTGGCGCGGGACGGGGAGATCAAGGTCATCGGACCGGATCACGCCGTAAAGCGCGCCAAGAGCGTATTTTCAACGCTTCTGGAACTCTCGAAGCGCGGCGAGGAGATCGGGGAACAGAATGTGGATTACGCCCTGGCTCTTTCCTTTGAGGATAAGGACACGGAAATGCTTTCCCTGGACCGCGATATCATCTGTCACACCATAAACGGAAAACCGGTAAAACCGAAGACTCTGGGACAGAAGCAGTATATCGATCTGATCCGGAAAAAGATGATCGTATTCGGCGTGGGTCCTGCGGGAACCGGTAAGACATACCTCGGCATGTCCATGGCGATCCAGGCCTTTAAAAACGGGGAGGTGGGCAGGATCATCCTGACACGTCCGGCAATTGAAGCGGGAGAGAAGCTCGGCTTCCTTCCGGGTGACCTTCAGAGCAAGATCGACCCGTACCTGCGCCCGCTCTACGACGCCCTCTATCAGATTATGGGCGCGGACAGCTATCTTCATAATTCGGAGAAGGGCCTGATCGAGGTGGCACCTCTCGCCTACATGCGCGGACGTACCCTGGACAACGCCTTTATTATCCTGGATGAGGCCCAGAATACGACCCAGGCCCAGATGAAGATGTTCCTTACAAGAATCGGTTTCGGTTCCAAGGTCATCATCACCGGCGACCAGTCCCAGAAGGACCTGCCTGCTGGCCAGGTATCCGGTCTCGATGTGGCACTCAAGGTGTTAAAAAATATCGACGATATCGGAATCTGCCGGTTCTCCAACGAGGACGTGGTGAGACATCCGCTTGTCCAGAAGATCGTTAAGGCATATGATGAATATGAAGGCTGTGAGAAACCGGAGAGAAAACCTCGCACGGAGCATGGAAAAAGCGGCCGGGAAGGACGGGAACAGAGATGACAGTGACAGTGGAGTACGAAGCGGAAGAAAAGCTGGATCTCCCTTACGAGGAGATCATCAAAAATGTGATCGAGGAGTCCCTGGATTATGTAGAATGCCCGTATGACGCGGAGGTGAATGTCCTCCTCACAGATAATGCGGGGATCCACCAGATCAATCTTGATATGCGCGGGATCGACAATCCGACAGACGTGCTGTCGTTCCCGATGTGCGATTTTGAGACACCGGGCGACTTTTCCCATCTGGAAGATACGCCGGAGGAATACTTCGACCCGGACACAGGGGAATTACTCATGGGGGATATCGTAATTTCCGTGGACAAGGTGAAAGAGCAGGCTGAGAAGTACGGTCACTCCCAGACGAGAGAGCTGGCATTCTTAGTCGCGCACAGCATGCTTCATTTATCCGGCTACGACCATATGGAGGACGAGGAGCGGATCCAGATGGAGGACATGCAGAGAGAAATTCTGGAACGGAGGGGTTACAGGAGATGAGAAAACGGGGCAGAGCATTTATTATTGGTATTGGAATCATGATGGCAGCGGCAGCTCTTTCCGGGTGCGGAAAGAAAGCCGAGGAAGTGGCTGTGACAACGGAGGCGCCTACAGAGACGCCGGAAGAGACGAAGACCATCGTCCTTGAGACAGAAGCGACAACGGAGGCGGCGACGGAACCGGAAGGTCCGGAGGAACGCAAAGAGGTCGACGGAAAGATCCAGAGTTACCTGACCGGTGAGATGGTGGATGTGGCGAAGGCCAACAAACGTCCTGTTGCGGTCATGATGAGCAATGATAAGGCATCTCTGCCCCAGTATGGCATCAACCGGGCGGACGTGGTCTATGAGGCACCGGTGGAGGGCGATATGAACCGCTACATGGCGATCTTCGAGGACTACGACGATATCGAGCGGATCGGTTCCGTCAGAAGCTGCCGTACCTACTATACATATTTCGCGAGAGAGTACGACGCGATCTACGCCCACTATGGACAGAGTACCTTCGCGGTTCCGTACCTGAAAAACGTGGACAACATCAACGGTGTCGACGGCACAGGCGGAAACGCGTTCTACCGCACAAAGGACAAGAAGGCACCGCACAACGCCTATACCAGCGGCGCGAAATTAAATAAGACCATCGGTCAGCTGGGCTACCGCACTTCCTACAGCGATACCTACACAGGACATTTCCGGTTCTCGAGAAATGCCTATGTCCCGGCGGAATCCGACGCGAAGGACGCGTACAAGTTTTACCCGTCCTACACGATGAACAACCCGTGGTTCGAGTACAACGAGAGCGACGGAAAGTATTACCGCTTCCAGTACGGCGGAAAACACAACGGTGACGGCGGCCAGATCACGGTTAACAACGTCATTTTCCAGTACGTGGAGTGGGGCCATTACGCCAGCACCGATTACCTCAACATCAACGTCCACAAGGGCGGAGCGGGTTACGTATTTACAGGCGGAAAGTGTGTTCCTGTGTCCTGGAAAAAGGACGGGGACTTCGGTCCGACCCGCTACTATGACTCTGAAGGAAAGGAAGTTATGCTTAACAAAGGAAAGACCTGGATCTGCATTGTAGGAGCAGACAGGTTCGATAAAGCTGAAATTTATGGAAAGTAACAGACAGAAAAAGAAGAAGGAATCCAATTTCGTCGTCCAGGGAAGTATCCTGGCAGTGGCATCCATCGTCGTGAGAATTATCGGAATCGCTTACCGTATTCCGATGATCAACATCATCGGCGATGAGGGGATGGGATATTACGGAACCGCGTTTAATGTATACAATATTGCGCTGCTCCTCTCGTCCTACAGCCTGCCGCTCGCCGTGTCGAAAATGGTTTCCGCGAGACTTGCGGGAAAGCAGTACCGGAACGCGACGAGGATTTTGCGCGCGGCGCTCTGCTATGCCACCATCGTTGGTGCCTTTGCGGCTGCGGTGATCTGGTTCGGCGCTGATTTCTTTGCGAAAGACGTATTCTTTATGCCCTATGCGGCATTCGCGTTAAGGACGTTAGCCCCGACGGTATGGATCATGGCGTATCTCGGCGTGTTCCGCGGATATTTCCAGGGACAGGGAACCATGGTTCCGACGGCATTTTCCCAGGTCTTTGAGCAGATCGTAAACGCCATCGTCAGCGTTACGGCGGGAAGCTTTCTCTTTAATGAGGCGTTAAAGACAGAAGTATTGAAGAACCAGACAGGGGACGGATATTCCAACGCCTGGGGCGCTGCCGGCGGTACCATCGGTACAGGAGCGGGCGCCTTCACCGCACTGATCTTCCTGCTGTTCTTATTTGCGGCCTGCACGAAGATGAGAAAACGCCAGATCCGGCGAGACCAGACGGAGGTCCTGGAGAGCTACGGGGATATCACAAGAGTCCTGTTCTTCACGGTAGTTCCGGTCATCTTAAGCTCCGCGATCTACAACTTAAACAGCGTGCTGGACAACGGAATTCTCGCGTACAACTTTAAGATCCTGGGACAGGGTGATGAGTTCGCCTCCATCTGGGGCGTGTATACAGGAAAATACCACCTGCTGATCAACGTGCCGATGGCGATCTCAAACGCCCTTTCTTCCTCCCTGATCCCGTCCGTATCCAGGGCGGTGGCTGTGGGAGATAAGAAACTTGTGAGAGAGCGTGTGGCGTCCGCGATCCGGTTCTCCTGCATTGTAGCGATTCCATCCACAGTGGGACTCACGGTGCTTGCGGGACCTGTGAATAATCTCTTATTCTCCGGAGATAATTCCCTGGCGATCCGTATGACGATCTACGGTTCCCTTGCGGTGGTATTCTACTCCGTGTCCACGGTCACAAACGCGATCCTTCAGGGTATCGATAAAATGCGTCTCCCGATCTTCCACGCGGTGATCTCCCTGGTACTTCACCTGATCGCCCTGGAGATCATGGCTCTCGGATTCCACATGGGAATCTACAGCATGGTATTCGCGAATATCCTGTTCGCGCTCTTCATGGTGTTAATGAACGCGAGATCCACCCGGAAGCTTCTCGGCTACCGCCAGGAGATGAAGAAGACGGTGATCATTCCAGTGATCGCCTCCGCTGTGATGGGAATCTTCGCTTTTGGTTCCTACCAGCTTGCGCATCTTGCGGTGAAGAGTAACGCGCTGTCCACACTGTTTGCGATGATGATTGCGGTGATCGTCTACGGTGTACTGCTTATTAAGCTTGGAGCGCTGTCCGCGGCAGAGCTGAAGACGATGCCGGGCGGAACGAAGCTCCTCAGAGTGTTCAGAAAGCTGCACCTGATGTAAGATAGAA
>CAVFLH010000106.1:0-4949 GCA_963622995.1 uncultured Eubacteriales bacterium
TGTTAGGCACGCCGCCAGCGTTCATCCTGAGCCAGGATCAAACTCTCATGTTAAAGTGTTTGTATCCAGGTTCAAAACTTAGCTTGGCTAATTTTAAACCGTTCTACTGTTTTGTTAGGTTTTTGTTCTGAATGTTCTCATTCATGGTCTAAACCAGAGACCATTTTCATAAGAATTTTCAGGGTTTTACATACTGTTCAGTTTTCAAGGAACTGTTTTCGTTGTTTCTGTCCTTCAGAAGCAACTCGTTTATTCTATCAAATCATGTTTGATTTGTCAAGAACTTTTTTAAAACTTTTTTCGAGTGATTAAGAAGTTTTCTTAATGACTCTCAATAAGTGTTGCCCTGTCGCTCAAGGCGAGTATTATAATATCAAATCCCCAGCCAAAAGTCAACCATTTTTTACATGTTTTTTCATTTCTTTTTACATGTTTTACAGTACCATTACATATCTATCTCAAAATTGCTACATTTTGTATTTTGCATATTCAGTTGATACAATATAATGTTTTTCGTCCTGATTTTCAAAAGAAAAAGCAGGAGCAGCTCCCCGCTGCTCCTGCCAGATCCCATATGGGTTTCTTCTATAATATTATGAATTGCTTCCATCCAGCGTAAACCAGAACTCTACGCCGTTCTCCCAGTTCTTCACGCCGTACTGCTGGTTATGGGCATCCATGATGGCCTTGACGATGGAAAGACCGATTCCTGTTCCGCCGTAGGCACGTGTTCTCGCCTTATCAACTTTATAGAACTTCGTCCACAGATTCGGAAGCGCATCCTCCGGGATCGGATCTCCGTTGTTGAAAACGGATACACGGACGATACCGTTCTCCTGGATCATGCGGATAATGATCTTCTTCTCGCCGCCGATATGGTGGATCGCATTGCTCAGGTAGTTTGTGACTACCTGCTCGATCTTAAACTCGTCCGCCCACACATAGACCGGCGTCTGGTCATCAAAGTCAACCTGGATCTCGTTCTGTTCGATCAGGATCTTCGACGCATTTACGACACCGCGGATCAGTTCTGTCAGATTGAAGCGGTCCATCACCGGCTTGTCGTTTCCGCTCTCCAGGGAAGACAGTGTCAGAAGCTGCTTGACCATCTTGTTCATCTTGTTGGCCTCGTCAACGATGACGTCACAATAGTAGTCGCGGCTCTCCTTCTCCTCGCCCATGCCTTCCTGGAGTCCTTCCGCGTACCCCTGGATCAGGGCGATCGGTGTCTTTAACTCGTGGGAGACGTTGGCAATGAATTCTTTTCGCATCTCGTCGATCTTCGTCTTCTCCTCGATATCCTTCGTGAGCTGATTGTTCGCCGACTTGAGTTCCGAGATCGTCTCCTCCAGGCGCTCCGACAGCGTGTTCATGCTGTTTCCGAGAACCTGGATCTCCTCCATCTCATGCTTTCCAGACTCATACTTCGCGTTGAAATCGAGATCCGACATGCGCTCCGAGAGATTCGACAGCTTGTAGATCGGCATCGTGATCTGTTTTGTCACCAGATATATGATCAGGGCGCCGATCAGGACTGCGATGATTCCTACATAGAGGAGGAACTGATTCGCAAGACGGACACTCTCGCCGACACTGGATAACGGTGCGCTCATAATGAAAGCGGTGCTGTTGTCGGAGAAAAAGCCCCAGCTTTCTAAATACATGCTCTCGCGCTGCGGGTCGTATGTCTTTTGGATCTTATACTGGTCATTTTCCTCCAGGATCGTGTACTTGGCTTTTGCCCAACCGAAAATATATCGGTCAATACGGTCCTTTAAAAACTTTGTGTCGCGGGATGTGGAGTAGACGGTCGCATCCTCGGTGCTGTTGTCGATGATCAGGACAGAAACATTGGCGCTGTCGCTGAAGTTCCGGATCAGGCGCTGTAAGTTTCCTTCCGTGATATTTCCATTGGCATCTTTTTCCCGGTTCATGGCTTCCTCAATGGTGATGCCATCCTCTTTATTCTCCTCGATCTGGGAGTCGATAGCCGTGTACGCCTCGTTTAAGGCCTGAACCTTTTTGCTCACATAGAAATCTTCCAGATACCACTTATTGACGCCCCAGATCACCGCGAGAATCACGGCGATCAAGCCAATAAATATGACCGTCAGTCTGGATCGTATCGATTTCATCATCCATCCACCTCGAGTTTATATCCCATGCCCCAGATGGTCTTGATATTGTCGCCTTTCGAGCCAAGTTTGCTTCTCAGCTTCTTTACGTGGGTATCGATGGTTCTCGCGTCTCCGAAGTAGTCGTAATTCCACACGTTGTTGAGGATCTTTTCTCTCGAGAGGGCGATTCCCTTGTTTTCCATAAAGTAGGTTAAAAGTTCAAATTCCTTGTTGCTTAAGTCCACCGGTTTTCCGTCAACAGTAACCTCATGGGCATCCTTGTCCACGCGGATCCCATCTGCCTCCAGAGTCTCCCCGGTCATGGTACCGGTACCGCGGCGCAGGATCGCCTCGATTCTCGCCACGAGGATCTTCGGGCTGAATGGTTTCGAGATATACTCGTCAACGCCGAGTTCAAAGCCCAGAAGCTCATCCCGCTCCTCACTTCTCGCTGTCAGCATGATGATCGGCACCTGGGAATAGCGGCGGATCGTCTTGCATGTCTCCCAGCCGTCCATCTTCGGCATCATGACGTCCAGGATCACGAGACTGATATCTTTCTCCTTAAAGAAGATATCGATGGCCTGCTCGCCGTCTCCCGCCTCCAGAACACGGTATCCCTTGATTGTTAAAAAGTCTTTGACGAGTTTTCTCATTCTCTCCTCGTCATCGACCATAAGTATCTTTACTGCATCCATTGTCTGCACCTCCATAACAGCGTAAAAAATGTATGTACATCATGAATTTCTTTTTGATAGCTATATTTTAGCAAAGTATATACGAAAATTCTACAAGTTCACGAACATTTCACAAAGGGACGGCAGACCCCGGTGGAAACTCCCGTCAGCTGATTCTTTTGCGGATATGGCATAAAAAAGAAGTACCATACAAACTGTACAGTACTTCTCTTTATTTCTATCTTATTCTTCGTCCTTCTTCTCAACGATCGCAATATCGAGATCCTCAAGCTGCTTCGGATCTACCGGTGCCGGAGCTTCCATCATGAGGCAGGATGCGTCTTTTACCTTCGGGAAGGCGATTACGTCACGGATGCTGTCTGCGCCTACCATGAGCATAACGACACGGTCGAGACCGTATGCGAGACCAGCGTGCGGCGGTACTCCGTACTTGAACGCGTCAAGCAGGAATCCGAACTGCTCTCTTGCTCTCTCTTTTGTGAAGCCGAGAACTTCGAACATCTTCTCCTGGATATTATCCTGGTGGATACGAACGGATCCGCCGCCAAGCTCGGTACCGTTTAATACGATATCGTATGCTTTCGCGCGGACTGCGCCCGGATCAGTGTCGATAAGTGGAAGGTCTTCCTCCATCGGCATTGTGAATGGGTGGTGCATAGCGACATAACGTCCCTCTTCCTCGGAATACTCTAACAGCGGGAACTCTGTTACCCAGAGGAACTTGAAGTCATCTTTCTTTAAGAGATCTAACTGTCTTGCGATCTCAAGGCGGAGATTTCCTAATACATCGAATACAACTTTATCTTTATCTGCAGCGAAGAACAGAAGATCGCCCGGCTTACCGTCCATAGCTTTTACAAGAGCGTCTAACTCTTCCTGCTTCATGAACTTGCCGAAGGAGCACTTGTAGGAGCCGTCCTCGTGGATTGCGAGGTATGCAAGTCCCTTTGCGCCGAAGCCCTTTGCGTACTCAACGAGAGCATCGATCTTCTTTCTCGGCATGCCAGCCTGTCCGTCTGCGTTGATACCGCGGACAGATCCGCCGTTCTCAAGAGCGCTCTTGAATACAACAAACTCGCAGTCTTTTACGACGTCAGATACGTTCTTTAATTCCATGCCGAAACGCATATCCGGCTTATCGGAACCGAAACGGTCCATAGCCTCGCGCCATGTCATGCGGAGGATCGGAGTCTGGACATCAAAGTTGCAGATCTCCTTGAAGAGCTTCTTTAAGAGTCTCTCGTTGACCTCAAGAACATCCTCAACGTCCACGAAGGATAACTCCATATCGATCTGTGTGAACTCCGGCTGACGGTCTGCACGGAGGTCCTCGTCACGGTAGCATCTTGCGAGCTGGAAGTAACGGTCCATACCGGAACACATAAGCAACTGCTTTAATAACTGCGGAGACTGCGGAAGAGCATAGAACTCACCCGGATGTACACGGCTCGGTACAAGGTAGTCTCTTGCGCCTTCCGGTGTACTCTTGATCAGAGTCGGAGTCTCGATCTCAAGGAAACCTTCGTCAGCTAAGAACTGGCGAACCATAGTAGCCACACGGCTTCTTGTCATGATGTTTCTCTGGAGATCCGGACGACGGAGGTCAAGATAACGGTATTTTAAGCGAAGGTCTTCCTTCGTCTTGCTGTTCTCCTCGATCGGGAACGGCGGTACCTCGGACTCGGAGAGGATTCTTAAGGATTTCGCTCTCATCTCGATGGTACCTGTCTTTAAGTTCGGGTTTGCTGCACCGGAACGTTTTTCGATGGTTCCGACAACTGCTACTGTGAACTCACTTCTTAATTTTTCAGCTTTTGCGAAGCTCTCAGCGCCGCAGTCGCTCTCCTCAAAGATGATCTGGATGATTCCGGAACGGTCACGAAGGTCGGTGAAGATAATGCCGCCTTTGTTTCTGCTCTTCTGGACCCATCCCATAAGTGTCATTTCCTGGCCCACGTTCGCCTCTGTGACTTCAGCACAGCGGCAGGAACGCTTTAAGCCTGCCATTGATTCTGCCATGATTTTCCTCCTGAAACAGTAAACGTATTTAAAATTAGTGCTTTAAGTCTTCCTTATAGAATTCCTTAAATTCACTGTAACCTTCTTTTCCAAGCTGTTCCTTCTGGAACTTCTT
>CAVFLH010000106.1:5010-9372 GCA_963622995.1 uncultured Eubacteriales bacterium
CATCTGGGCAACAAGGACGATCTTTCCTTCCTTACGGGCAGCCATTGCCTCTTTCATGATGGAAGCAAGCTTCTCGGAGCTCATTCCCTTCTCGAAGAGCCATGCCTCTTTCTCATTTCCGCCCGGAACGGTAAAGCCGTTGTCTAAGAGGATCGTAACGATTCTCTCGAAACCGATGGAGAAACCGCAGGCCGGTGTGTCCATGCCTGTGAATTTTCCGATCATCTTGTCGTATCTTCCGCCGCCTGCTACGGAACCGCCGAAGCCTTCCATGGAAACCTCAAAGATGGTTCCTGTGTAGTAGCCCATTCCGCGGACTAAGGTCGGGTCGAAGGCGAGCTTGAAGCTTCCGTTGGAAACCTCGCCGACTGTCTCCATGATCTGCGCAAGGTTCTCTGCGGCACCGTCCTCTAAAACGTCGCCCAGGATCTCGCCCATGCGGCGGACGCCTGCAGCGTCGTTTGTCGCCTGTCCCATCAAGTCTAAGTATTTATCAGCTGTCTCCTCGGAGTAGCCGTCTTCGATCAGTTCTGCCTTTACGCCGTCGGTACCGATCTTGTCCATCTTGTCGACTGTGATGAATACCTTATCGATATCTTCCTCCGGGAATCCGCTGTATACAGCCATCGCGCGGAGAAGCTTTCTGTCGTTGACGCGGACCTCAAAGCTGTTGTCCGGGCAGATCTTCTTTAATGCTGTTGTTGTGGCGAGGATCAGCTCGATCTCCGCCTGGTTTGTCGCGTCACCGAGAATATCGATATCGCACTGTACGAACTGTCTGAAACGTCCTTTCTGCGGACGGTCTGCGCGCCATACACTGCCCACCTGAAGTGCCTTGAACGGGGACGGCAGGTTTGCGGAGTTGTTGGAGTAGTATCTGGATAACGGAAGTGTCAGATCGTAGCGGAGTCCGCCGTCTGCTAAGTCGTTCTCTGTCTCTGCTGTCTCGATGTTTAATTTCTCGCCGCGCTTTAAGATCTTGAAGATCAGCTTCTCATTGTCGCCGCCCTGTTTGCTCAGGAGGTTCTCAATGTGCTCCACGCACGGAGTCTCGATCGCGGAAAATCCGAAACCGCGGTAGGTCTCTTTGATCTGGTTCAGCACATAATCCCGGATCTGCATCTCTGCCGGGAGAATATCTTTCATGCCGGTGACCGGCTTTTTCTTTAATGCCATAAAGGTACCTCTGTTTCTCTCTTTGTCACGCAATTTCACGCTTACGTTCACCATAATACGCTGATTGCCTCAGTTTTTCAAGGTTTTTTATTTCCTTAATAAAAGTATTATATTTTTCGGGCCTGGATAAGTCAACTTATTTTGCGAGTTTTTCCCATGCCGCAGCCAAAAGGACTGTGGCATCAGTCGCCCCCCTCACAGAAAAAAGGACCTCCGCTGGGGAACGGAAGTCCTTTTTCCTTATAATATACGTCTTCCTACAGTCCGGTCCAGCCGATGCTCTGTAAGATCGTTAAGGATGCAAATGCGAGAATTACCTGGCATCCGAGAAGCGGCATAAACCACTTTGCGTATTTTGTCCAGTCTGTCTTTGCGATCGCGAGGGAACCCATCAGAGTACCTGCAGTCGGGAAGAGGCAGTTGGAGAAACCATCACCGAACTGGAATGCCTGTACGGCAACCTGTCTTGTGATGCCTGCAAGGTCAGCAACCGGAACCATAAGCGGCATAACGGCTGCGGCCTGTCCGGAACCGGACGGGATAAAGAGGTTGATGAACAGGTTCGCGATGAACATGAAGTTTGCTCCGAGGATGGAACCCATGCTGGACATAGGGATGGACAGCCAGTAAACGATGGTGTTTAAAATATTTCCATTTGCAAGGATTACGGAGATACCGTTCGCAAAGCCAATGATAAATGCAGCGTTTACCATCTTAGAGCAGCCTGCGATGAATACCTTTGTTGTTCCGTTGATTCCCATGCCGTTGATGAGACCTGCGACAACTGCAAGAACGAAGAATGTAGCGGAGATCTGATCATAACTCCATTTGTATTTTACGGAACCGATGAGGATCGCAACAACTGCAACAGCAAGACCGATGAGGCTGATCATGTGCTGCGGAGTTAAGTGAGCTTCGATAGTCTTTGCACCTTCTTTTCCGACACCCATGTACTCGGAAACAGAAAGTCCCTCCTCGTAGTTTAAGCTCTTCTTCGGATCAGCCTTGATGGATTTCATGTAGCGGATCGTGAAGAAATAGCAGATCGCGAGGTTAATGATATTTAATACGACACGAACGCTGAAACCGGAGAAGATCGGGAGCTCAGCGATCGGCTGTGCGGTACCGATTGTGGAGGCGTTTGCCCAGCCTACGTTGAATCCGGAGTAAGCACCCATGTATACAAGCAGGAATCCTGTGAAGGAATCATATCCTAAGTTTGTTGCCAGGATCATTCCGATCGGGATCAGGGCTACTACCGGGTTTGCGAAAACGCCTGCAGCGCCGCCGATGGACATGAATGTCATGACTAAGAGTACAAGAATGTTTACGTTTAAGTTCTGCTTGGAAGCAAGCTTTCCGAACGCAGCATGGATCGCGCCGCTCTTCTCGAGGATCTCAACAGCGCCGCCTACAAAGAATACCATGAACATTAACTTTGCGGCTTTGTAGAATCCCTGTACAACTGCCATGATGGTTGCCCACGGACCAACCGGGGAGGACTCTACTGTGTGGTAAGTGCCAGCGATTACTTTGTTTAAGTTTCCTACCTTTTCAGTGTCGAATTCACCTGCCGGAACGATCCAGGTCAGGATTGCGCAGACGATCATGAGCATGAATAACAGTGCGCATGTGGTAGGAATCTGCAGCTTTTTCTTGTTGTTTTCCATAAAAACTCTCCTTATGTAGTATGAACAGCCGTCCGGTGTGTCTGAATGAGCAGGATCAGCACCATCTGCTGCCAGATTTTGTTTCCGCAATGCGGAATATTGAGATCCGCCTATCCCCTAAACGACGGAATACCAATCAATTATTTTAAAAAATCTCTTGTGTACTGGATGAGGACAGACGCACCTGTGCGGATGCACTTCTCATCGAATACGTTCTTGGAATTGTGAAGGCCATGTCTGGAATTCGGATCTTCATTGTTTCCGGAACCCAAGCGGAACTGTGCGCCAGGTCCGAAGTCCGGGAAGAGAACAGAAAAGTCCTCGGAACCCATGGACGGATTCTTTACATAAGAAACATGGTCGGAGCCGATGGTCTTCGCGGCAGCCTCTGCAACTGCCTCGATGATGGAATCATCGTTCACAAGCGGCGGTACACCGTCCTCCCACTCGATCTCTCCGACACCTCTCATGGACTCGGAGCAACATTTTACGATGCGGTCGATTCCCTCGCGCATCTTCACGCGGCAGTCCGGATCAAGACTTCTCAATGTTCCGTGCATTTCCACATAGTCCGGGATAATATTGTTTACAGTTCCGCCGTGGATGCTGCCGATGGTGAGAACGCCCGGATATACCGGATAGTTTTCACGGGAGATCACGGTCTGGAGCTGTGTGATCACATAGCCTGCGATGGCAACCGGGTCGATGCAGTTCTCCGGGTGGGCACCATGTCCGCCTTTTCCGCTGATCTTAATATGGAAGAAATCGTTGGAGGCGTTTGCCGGTCCTTTCTTTAATCCGATGGATCCCGCGTCAAATTCCGGGGAAACATGGAGACCGATGAATGCATCCGGTTTTGCGACCTGGGTAAAGTTGCGCTCAACGAGCTGCTTTGCTCCGCCCATGCGCTCCTCCGCCGGCTGGAATAACAGCATTACCGTACCGGCAAGTTCCTCGCGGATCTCAGATAATACCTTCGCGCAGTAGAGAAGAACTGTGGTGTGGATGTCATGTCCGCAGGAATGGCAGACGCCGTCATTTTCAGAGGCAAAAGGAAGTCCTGTGAGTTCCTTCATCGGCAGCGCGTCGATGTCCTCGCGGATCGCGACAGTTTTTCCCGGCTTTCCGCCATGGATGATTCCGACTACACCTGTCTTCATGCCGATCTCAGCGATCTCCACACCGTACTCGGTGAGTTTTTCACGGATCAGTTCTGTTGTCTTAAATTCCTGGTTGCTGAGTTCGGGATGTTGATGAATATATCTGCGAATGGCAATCATTTCGTCTTCATATTTAGCGGTGAGACTCATTGTATCCATAATGAATTGCTCCTTCCAAATTTGTTTATAAAATTTTAATATTTAAACTATTATACTATAAATGAGCAAATACCAAAAAGTGCACAAAATCTGTAGCTGATTGTGCGTATCACACAAACATTGAGCTGATTTAATTCCTTTGCTGTCCGCACATCACGAATTTAATTATGCAGTTTTTCAAATTTGCTCATTTATAG
>CAVFLH010000107.1:0-9218 GCA_963622995.1 uncultured Eubacteriales bacterium
AACAATATATATTCCGGACGGCAGAATAAAAGTCTAAAACTGTCGAAAAAACATAGAAAAATCTTGACATTTGCCCATAAAACTCGTTATGATATTTTCTGCACTATACTGATAGGTTAATTGTCTGAGAAACCCGTAGAAAAGTCTGCATCCGCAGACCTTTTTTGATTTACGCCTATACATGTATAGTGGAGGAGGAAACACCATGAAATCAGTTCATGAAGCATTAGATCAGATCCTGCCGGATATCATCGCCATGAGCGAGGACATTTACCGTCATCCGGAACTTGGATTTAAGGAATTCCGGACAAGAGGAAAAGCCATCGAGGCACTGGATAAAGCCGGGATCCCACATGAGGATGTCGCTTACACGGGAATCCGCGCGGTACTGGATTCCGGAAAACCGGGTCCGAATATCGGCCTGATCACGGAGTTCGACGCGGTTCCGACCTTCGGACATCCATACGCCAGCGAGGACAGCTGTGCTGCCCACACCTGCGGCCACTATGGCCAGCTGGGCGTTATGATGAGCTTATTCTTAGCAATCAAGGAGTCCGGTATGTTAAAGGATCTCTGCGGAAAGGTCACACTTCTCGTGACACCGGCGGAGGAATTCTGCGATATGGATTACCGAAAGGGACTTATTAAGGAAGGAAAGATCTCCCACCCGTCAGGAAAGCAGGAGATGATCGCCACAGGCGTCTTTGACGATGTGGACATTATGTTATCCTGCCACGCTATGGGTATCGATATGACAAAGTATCACGCGGAGATCGGTTCCAGCTTAAACGGCTTTATCATGAAGCGCGCGATCTTTACAGGAAAGGCGTCCCACGCAGGTGCAAACCCGGAAGGCGGCGTGAACGCGCTCAACGCTGTAACTCTTGCCATGACAGGAATCAACTTCTTAAGAGAGACATTCCGCGCGGATGACGCGATCCGCGTTCATTATTTCGTTCCGGAAGGCGGCCAGTCCGTCAACACAGTTCCGGGAAGAACACAGCTCGAGATGTATGTTCGGGCGAAGACCGTTCCGGCGATTTTTGAGACGAACAAGAAAGTGACCCGTGCACTCCGCGCAGGCGCCCTTGCGATCAACTGTGATCTCGAGATCCAGGATACCCCAGGCTACTTCCCGCTTCACCAGGACGAGAACCTGACAGAGCTTGTGAAGAAGCACATTTTAGACTATATCGACGAGAGCATGATCGCCCAGGGAACTCACGGCTTCGCTTCCGGAGATATGGGAGACTTATCCCTCATGTGGCCGATCGTTGAGATCGGTGTTGCGGGATTCGAGGGCAGCATCCACGGAAAAGACTTCAAGACCGTGGATCCGGAGCAGGCATACTGTGTTCCGGCCCATTACTTTGCTGATACTGTGGCAGACCTGTTATCCGACGGCGGCGCGTCCGCATGGAAGATCAAAGAGGCGTTTAAGCCTGTGATGAACAAGAAAAACTATCTGGAAACCCTGGATAGTTTGAATAAATCAATTTTTTACGAGAAGGAGAACAACTAATTATGAAGAAGAAATTCTTATGCAGCACACTTGCAATGGCAATGGCAGCTTCCATGCTGTTTGGATGCGCGAGCGAGAGCAAGACAGAGACAACAGCCGCAGCAGCAGGCGAGACAGCAGCCGCTGAGGAGACAACTGCAGAGGCAGCCGCAGCTGAGACAAACGGCGAGAAGTTAAAAGTAACACTTCTTGTTACAGGTTCCTTCGGCGACAAGGCATTCAACGACTCCGCACAGGCTGGTATGGAGAAGCTTGAAGCTGAGCTTGGCGACAAGGTTGAAGTAAACATGGTCGAGATGGGCAGCGATAAGACAAAATTCGAAGGTTCCATGTTAGACGCATGTGAGTCTGACGCAGACCTCATCATCACAGGTCTCTGGGATATGAAAGAGATTACAGAGAAGGTTGCCCAGGAGTTCCCGGAGAAGAAGTTCATCATCTTCGATACAGATGTTGACTACACCATCGGCGACTTAAGCAACGTATACTCCATGAGCTACAAGCAGAACGAGGGCGCTTTCCTTGCAGGCGTACTTGCAGCAAGCGTTACAAAGTCTGATATGGAATACGCAAACGAGGACAACGTGATCGGTTTCGTAGGCGCAAAGGACACAGCAGCTGTTATCAATGACTCCGCAGTTGGATTCATCGAGGGCGCTCAGTTCGTAGATCCGGACGTTAAGGTACTTGTTTCCTACGTTGGTTCCTATGTTGACTCCGCAACAGCAAAAGAGCTTGCGATCACCCAGTACTCCAACGGCGCTGACGTTGTATTCGTAGCAGCAGGTCCGGCTTCCGTAGGTGTTATCGAGGCAGCAGCTGAGAGCCAGAAGTACTGCATCGGCGTTGACTCCGACCAGGCACTGGCTTACGAGGGCAAGGACGAGGCTAACTACATCATCTCCTCCGCAATCAAGGGCGTTGGCGACAGCATCTACAATGCAGTAGAGAAGGCAGTTGACGGCACACTTCCGTACGGTGAGTATCAGGTTCTCGGTATCGAGGACGGCGTTGTAGGCATCGCTGACAACGATATTTACCAGTCTGTTGTTTCCGACGACGCAAAGGCAGCTGTTGAGGATGCAAAAGAGAAGCTTCTTGCAGGCGAGATCACTGTTGATTCCGCTTATGGTATGGATGAGGAAACTCTGAAAGGCATTATCAACGGAGCTCAGTAATCAGTTTAACTGATATATATCAGGGCAGATATTTGTCTCCTGTATTCATGCGGAGAAAACCGTGATATGGTGGTTTTGCCAGGTCCCCGGAACATCTGGGGACGGGCAGCGCGCTGTATTGCGGCTCCGCGAATCGCAGGAGATTTTTACATTTACGCGGGCGCAGCCCCAATGTCCGCGTTTGCAATATATTTGCGACTCAGGCAGTTACGAACAAAAACCAGTTTCACAGGCAGACAATGATGCCTTACTTGGAGGAAAAAATGGAGCAGGAGATCATTTTAGAGGCCCGGAACATCACAAAAGTCTATCCGGGCGGCGTTGTGGCAAACCATAATGTCAATCTGCAGATCAAAAAAGGTGAGATCCATGCCCTCGTCGGCGAAAACGGCGCGGGAAAATCCACTTTGATGAAGATGCTGTTTGGCATGCTGGCCCCGACGGAAGGCCAGATCTTCGTGGATGGAAAAGAAGTGCACTTCTCATCATCCAGCGACGCGATCGCGGCCGGACTCGGCATGGTACACCAGCATTTCATGCAGGTTCCGTCCATGACCGTTGCGGAGAACCTGATTCTCGGCGCGGAGACAGGAACCGCATTTAAAGTAGACCGGAAAGAGGCGGTGCGGATCACCACGGAGCTTTCCGATAAATACAATCTGAAGGTAGAGGCGAAGGAAAAAGTTGAGGACATTTCTCTTGCCATGCGTCAGAAACTCGAGATCTTAAAGGCGCTCTACCGCGGTGCCCACATTCTGATCCTGGACGAGCCGACAGCCGTGCTGACACCCCAGGAGACGGAAGAACTTTTTGAACAGTTAAAGCTTTTAAGAGAAAATGGCCACACGATCATCTTTATCTCCCACAAATTAAACGAAGTCAAGGCACTCTGCAACCGCATGACGATCCTCCGGGACGGAAAGACCATGGGAACCTACGAGATCTCGGATCTCGATGAACATGAGATCTCCCGCCTGATGGTAGGCCGTGATGTCAGCCTGGATATTGAAAAGGAAGAGATGGAGCCGGGAAAGACCGTGTTCTCCGTGAAAGATATGGTCTACGTGGACCAGTTCGGAAAGACAAGACTGGATCATGTCTCCTTCTCCATCAAAGAAGGTCAGATCTTAGGAATCGCCGGAATCGACGGAAACGGCCAGTCGGAGCTCGTCGAGGCCATCGTCGGAACCTTAAAACAGCAGCAGGGAACCATCACCATGAACGGAAAGGACATCTCCAACGCCCCGGTGCTCGCGCGCCAGGAGGCGGGAATCTCCCACGTTTCCGAGGACCGTATGAAATTCGGTACGGCTCCGAAGCTTTCCCTGGAGGACAACGCGATCTCCAAAGTCTACTATACCGATAAATTAAAGACCCATGGACTTTTAGACAGCAAAAAGATCAATGAGTTCACGAACCGGATCTTAAAAGAGTTCCTTGTAAAATACGATAACTCCAAGCAGTCCATCGCGGAGCTTTCCGGCGGTAATGTCCAGAAGGTCGTTGTTGGACGTGAGTTTGACTATGAGCCGGATCTTCTGATCATGAACCAGCCGACCAGAGGTATCGATGTCGGCGCCATCGAGTTCATCAGAAAGAAGATCGTGGACATGAGAAGCAGAAAGAAAGCGATCCTGCTTGTATCCGCGGACTTAAGCGAGATCCTTTCTTTAAGCGATACGATCCTCGTCATGCATGAGGGCCGTATCGTCGGACATATCTCCGATGTGAAGAAGACATCGGAGAACGAGCTCGGTCTCTACATGCTGGGCGTAAAAGAAGATTCAAAAGAGCAGATCGGAGGTGCTTACTGTGAATAAAAAATTTACTATCGTAAGACTTCTCTGCGCGTTCGGCATTGCCATCGCCCTGTCGGTGGCGGTGATCTTTGCAGTCAGCGAGGAGCCGGTGACCGCTATCTACAACCTGTTTTTAGGACCGTTACAGTCCAAGCGCCACTTCTTTGAAGTGTTCGCCAGCAGTGTGCCGTTAATCTTCACGGGACTTGCCCTGGGACTGGTATTCAAGTCCGGCAACTTCTCCATGATCGCGGACGCATGTCTCTACACGGGTGCTGTTGTGACTGCGGCTCTCGCAATCAAGACATCCCTGCCGTTTGCGGTGCACCCGATCGTAATCATGATCGCGGCTGCGGCTGTGGGCGGACTCATCGGAAGTATTCCGGCGCTCTTAAAGGTGTATTTCCACACGAACGAGCTGGTAACTTCCTTAATGTTCAACTACGTGTTCTTCTACCTTGGAATCTATAACGTGACGAAGTTCCTTGCGGACCGTGAGGCGGGAACCTTCGCGTCAAAGAAATACCAGGCGACAGCTTCCCTCGGAAAGCTGATCTCCGGAACGAACTTCCATGTTGGATATCTCATCGCCATCGCGACGGTGATCCTGTTATACATCCTTGTATACAAGACAAAATTCGGATATGAGGTGCGCATCTCCGGAAGCAACCCGGAGTTCGCAAAGTACTCCGGAATTCGCACCAGCCGTGTCATCATCATGACCCAGGTCATCGCCGGTGCGGTTGCAGGTCTCGGCGGTGCGGTCGAGCAGATGGGCATGTACCAGCGTTTCAACTGGCAGGATTCCCCGTCCTACGCGTGGGACGGCGTTATCATCGCGATCCTGTCCGGCAATAACCCGAAGATGGTTCCGTTCGCGGCATTCTTCCTGGCCTACATTCGTGTCGGCGCGGACTTAATGTCCAGACGTTCCGATGTCCAGAACGAGCTGGTGTCCATCATCCAGGCGGTTCTGATCCTGTTTGTGACGGCTGAGCGGTTCATGGCGGGCTGGAAACAGCGCGAGGAAGCGAAAAAAGCACTGAAAGGGGAGGCGTAACAGATGAATCTTTTGCAGGAAATTTTAAAAACATTGAGTCTCCCGGAGTTCTATTTCGCGATGTTCCGAAGCGCGACACCGGTGCTTTTAACGACACTGGGCGCTATGATCTCCTCGAGATCCGGAACCAGCAACATCGCCCTTGAGGGAACGATGCTGATCTCCGCCTTTGTGGGCGTTGTTGTCAGCGCATTCTCCCAGAGTGCCTGGATCGGATTTTTCGGCGCGGTGCTTGCGGGCTTTATCGTCAGCAACATTCTCGCCTACTTTATCCTGAAATTAAACTCCAACGCGGTCATCTCCGGTATCGCGCTCAACACCTTCGCCTCCGGCGGAACGATCTTCGTTCTGTACCTGATCACGGGCGAAAAGGGCGCGTCAACATCCCTGCCGTCCTTAAAGCTTCCGAGCGTGACGATCCCGGTGGTCAAGGACATCCCGGTGATCGGCGCGGTGCTCTCCGGACATCATGTGCTGACCTACGCGGCACTTGTCCTGGTAGCCGTTGTGTGGTATATATTTAAGTATACGAGACTCGGCATGCATATCCGCGCGGTGGGTGAGTCCCCGGACGCGGCGGAATCGGTCGGTATTCCGGTGAAGAAGATCAAGTACATCGCGCTCTGCTTGAGTGGAATTCTGACCGGTATGGCGGGCGCGTTCCTGTCCATGGGTTATGTGGGACTGTTCTCCTCAGGCATGACCGCAGGCCGCGGTTATATTGCCCTGGCGACACAGGCCATCGCGGCAGGAAACGCCGTGATCGGTATGCTGGCGTCCCTGTTATTCGGTTTCTGCCAGAGTCTTGCGAACTATCTCCAGAACTCTTCCATCCCGCTGCAGTTTATCCAGATGATGCCGTATCTTATTATTATCATTGCGTATACGGTTTACTGTGCGATGGTAGAGCATAATAAGAAGAAAAAGCAGATGAAGGCGGCAGAAGGGAAATAAGAATGTTAACATGGTAAGAAAATCGGCGGCTGAGTGCGGCCGGAAAGAATAGATGAAAGCAGCTCCTGGAAATGGTAGCTGTTTTCGGAAATATGGAAAGGAGATTGTCGTCAGATATGAGTTATGTAGTAGAACTTCACTTACACCTGGACGGATCTCTCCGCCCGGAAACGGTATGGGAACTCGCGAAAGAGCAGGGCGTGGAGCTTCCGGTGAAGAGTGCGGAGGAAGTAAAATATAAGATGGAAGTCCCGGAGGACTGCAAAACTCTTGAGGAGTACTTAGAGCGCTTTGACCTCCCGCTTCTCGTCTTACAGAGAGCGGATGCCATCGAGCGCGTGACCTTCGAGCTTGTGGAAGACCTGGCGAATGAGGGCGTGGACTACGCGGAGATCCGCTTCGCGCCGCAGCTCTCCGTAAATGGTGGCCTGACCCAGGACGAGGTGGTCGAGGCGGCGATCCGCGGAGCAGAGCGGGGAATGAAAGCTTACCCGCAGATCCGCGTGGGCCTGATTCTCTGCTGTATGCGCGGCGCGGACAATGAGGCGTTAAACATGCAGACAGTGGAGACCGCGAAGAAGTACATCGGCGATGTGGTATGTGCGGTGGATATCGCAGGCGCGGAAGGTCTGTTCCCGACGGAGAACTTCGCCCCGGTATTCGCGAAAGTCCGCGAGTACGGACTCCCGATGACGATCCACGCCGGTGAGGCGGCAGGTCCGGACAGCATGAAGACAGCGCTGTCCTTCGGAACAAAGAGAATCGGACACGGCGTTGCGGCCATCGATGATCCGGAGCTGATCCAGAGACTCATCGATGAGAACGTGACTCTCGAGGTATGCGTCACCAGCAACTACCACACAAAGGTAGTCCCGGCGATTAACATGCACCCGGTCCACAAGCTTCTCGAGGCGGGCGTCCATGTAACCGTAAACTCCGACAACCGGACGTGCTCCAGAACGACACTTCAGAAAGAAAAGGACGTGCTGAAGAAAGAGCTGGGATTTACGGACGAGGAGATCGAGAAGATGCAGGAGTATGCCTGGGAGGCAAGATTCCTGAAATAAAGCCA
This sequence comes from uncultured Eubacteriales bacterium, assembly GCA_963622995.1. Lineage (GTDB taxonomy): Bacteria > Bacillota > Clostridia > Lachnospirales > Lachnospiraceae > Pilosibacter. The sequence continues at coordinate 7,586 of CAVFLH010000107.1, forward strand.
GCAGAATTTCCAGTGACTCTTAATAGCTATGCGGGCCTGCCCGCAGCGAAATTTAAGTGTTGTATTGGGAACTGTTAATAGAAGAGTGCTGTATAGTGAGAGGACAGAATCTACGGAAAAATTTTTTCCAAAAAATAACCCCTTTTTCTAATTATCGTAGTCTTTATAGATGTAAGGGGATGAAAAATTATTCGTAAAAATATGCGAAATAATCTGACAGCTGTCAATGGCTGAGCAGATTAAATATTTCAAAAAAGAGGAATAAGAGAATGAAAAGAAGTTACAAAATCGCAACAGTAGGAACTGTACTTGCAGCCTCAATTATGGCAGTCAGCCCCGTATACGCCTCAGGCTGGCAGCAGAATAATACAGGCTGGTGGTATGCAACCAATGTGGATCACACCAACTGGTACAGCAACTGTTGGCAGTGGATTGACGGCAACGGTGACGGTGTAGCAGAGTGTTATTATTTCAATACTGATGGATATATGCTTGCAAATACAACTACTCCAGATGGTTATTTGGTAAATCCAGATGGTGCATGGGTAGAAAACGGAGTTGTGCAAACCAAGAGGGTACCAATAAATCAGAATAATTCAACATATGGCACATATTCCAGTAGTGGTTCTTCGTCAAGTTCAGGTTCCAGCTCAAGTTCAAGTACAGGTACGAGCTCAGGATCGAGCTCATCGAGTTCAAGTAATACATTGTCATCTGGTAAAGGAACTCATTCAACATACGAATCAGATGATACTGTTGATAATGTTCAAGAAGAGGAGAAGGACTTCAGCTCATATGCACAGGAATGCTTTGAGCTGATTAACAAAAAGCGTGTAGCTAATGGCCTCAATGAGCTCGAATGGGATGATACTATAGCTGAGGCGTGTGATATACGTGCACAGGAATTACCTGAGAGGTTCTCACATCTGAGACCGGATGGAGAACTCTGCTTTACGGCATTTGACGAGGTTGGCATAGAGCTGTCCGCTAAGGCTGAAAATATAGCAGAGGGATATAGTACTCCTAAGGCAGCTGTCATAGCATGGATGAATTCAGAGGGTCATAAGAAAAATATTTTGAATAAGACAATGACGAGAGCTGCTATCGGCTTCTACTATGACCCTGATTCAGACTACAAGTATTATTGGGTTCAGATGTTCGGAAAAAAGAGAACGGAATAAATTTCATGGGTTCTGTCCTCTTTTTATGTAGTCGGAAGAACTTGCATTCATTCGCAGTCAGGGATACGCGGTAGCTGATGGGGAAAAGACATACATGCATGCAGCTGCATGTCCGGTCTTCGACTTGTACGGCGATATCGTGGCTGCTCTGGCGTTTACAACACTGAAAGACGGAAACACGGAAACACAAAAGGAATGGCAGACCGGATCAATCAGATGAAAGAATTCGCGGGGCAGATTGCGCTGGTGATCCGATAAAGTAAAAGAAATAGGGCTAAAAAAATTCCCATGCTGAGTTTTATAGATGCAGGGGGATTTTTTTAGCCTTTTTATTTGAAACTTTCCGCAGAACGGAATGCAATTCCGTGAAATTATACAAAAAGGAAAGTGTCAAATTGTGGTTAATGTCAAATCGACAATTCGGGGATGCGAAATCTTGCATTGACAAATGG
>CAVFLH010000108.1:0-7843 GCA_963622995.1 uncultured Eubacteriales bacterium
GCTCCCGGAGCACAAGCGCGCGAAATATCTCGGCCGTGTGTTCCAGGACCCGATGACAGGAACGGCTGCCACCATGCAGATCGAGGAAAATATGGCTCTGGCGGCGAGAAGAGGAATGACCCGTTCCCTGAGAGCGGGAATCACCGCGAAAGAGCGTGATTTCTACAGAGACCAGTTAAAGATCTTAGGTCTTGGTCTGGAGGACCGCCTCACATCGAAGGTCGGACTTCTCTCCGGCGGACAGAGACAGGCGTTAACGCTTCTTATGGCGACATTAAAGAAGCCGAGACTTCTCCTTTTAGATGAGCACACGGCGGCTCTCGACCCGAAGACAGCGGCAAAGGTCCTCGAGACCACCGACAAGATCGTAAACAGCGAGCACCTGACAACTCTCATGATCACCCACAACATGCGAGATGCTATCGCCCACGGAAACCGCCTGATCATGATGAACGCAGGCCATGTGATCTACGATGTGGCGGGAGAGGAGAAGAAGCATCTGACGGTTCAGGATCTTCTCGCGAAGTTTGAGGAGGCCGCAGGCGGTGAACTTGCGAACGACCGGATGATCCTGTCATAGGATTTCAAACGTAGACTCGGTTACATATATATAGAAGAAACAGGTCGAAATATGTAAAAAACGGCAGTGGATCTCTGGAGGTAAATGCAGGATCTGCTGCCGTTTTTGGTTGATTTTTTTGATAACCTGCTGTATAAAAGAGATGCGGCGGGACGCATTTTGCGGCTGTCTGCGGACGAATGCGGCGGAGAGAAAAAGCTGCTTTCAGGAGGAAAAATTTATGAGCAAATCTGCAAAAAATGATAAAACAAAGACGAATGTGATGCGGCTTTTGGACGCCGCGAAGATCCCTTACGAGTCTAAGGAGTACCCGGTAGACGAGCATGATCTCTCCGGAAGCCATGCGGCGGACATGCTGGGTGTGGATCACGGAAGCGTGTTTAAGACCCTCGTGCTGAAGGGAGAGCGCACCGGATTTCTCGTCTGCTGCATCCCGGTGGATGGGGAAGTGGACTTAAAAAAGGCAGCGAAAGCAGCGGGAGATAAGAAGGTGGAGATGCTTCCGATGAAGGATCTTTTAGCCGCAACAGGCTACATCCGGGGTGGCTGTTCCCCTATCGGAATGAAGAAAAAGTTCCCGACTTTCATCGATGAGGCGGCATTAAAATACGAGACCATCGCCGTCAGCGCAGGCCAGAGGGGCTTCCAGGTACTGCTTTCCCCGCAGGCTCTCGCGGACTATGTGGGGGCAAAACTCCTTGATTTGCAGCAAAAATAGTCGTATCTGCTCAGTGCCTTCACAGATATGTGCAAAAATCCATTCCAAATCGACTACGTCGATGGGATTTTTGCTTTCTAGCTAATGCCTACTTACGGTCAGCGCAGCAAGTGCGCAGACCTACCGAGCAGTTACGACCAGTTTACATAAGTACAAAAGTTATTGGAAACTACCTAAAAGTGGGGATCAATATTTAACAAAATTGTAACAATTGAAATGTTTTATACCTGCCAATACCACCAAAAATCCAGGTTTTATGCGGATAATATTTGGGAAAGATATTAAAAAAAATGTAACAATCATTAAAAAATGGGCTGTAAAATGTAACAAAGTTGACCATGGCTTATTGACATTTGCCCTCTCGTTCTCCTATAATCACAGACACCGGCCGGAAAACGGACGGAATGAACAACCGGCGACAGGACGGAGAAAGAGGGTATTCAAATGAATCCATGGAACTCATTTCTTCAGACAGTCTTTCAGTTTGTGAAATCACTCTTTAACGGTGTGACAAAAAAGATGCACCGGAATGCGGCAATTCTCACGATGGGCGCAACACTGATCGCAGTGATTCCATTTACAGCGGTGGACTTCCAGGGCGGAGGCAGAAACGCGATCGTCGCTTTTGCCGAGACGCAGGGAGGTTCGGGTGAAGACAGTCTGGAGGAGACAGAAGATACTGCTCTTCCGGAAACAGACGGAAATGTTTTAGAGGATGAGACAACGGCGGATGAAGCATCATCCGCGGAGACGGAAGCAGATATCGAGAAAGAAACTGAAAATACAGAGTCGAATGATGAGAACAGCGTAAAAGATGCAGGTGCTTCGGAGAAATCAGACGAGGGCAATGGGGCTCAGGATGAGTCTGCGGGTACGGAAGCAGAAACTGCTGCAGGTGAAGAAGCTGGGGTCACTCAGACAGAGCCGGAGACAGAAGAGTCTGCTGTGACAGAGGTACAGGCGGCAGCGGAGGAAACTGCTGCGGAAGAACCTGCAAGGGAAGCTTTCACGGGCTACTCCGACAGCGACTACGATGTTCTTCTCAGAATCGTGCAGGCGGAAGCCGGAAACTGCGACATGGAGGGACGTGTCATGGTTGCGAACGTGATCTTAAACCGTGTGGAGGATGACGCATTCCCGAACACGATCACAAAAGTTGTTTACCAGAAACACCAGTTTTCCCCGGTGTCCAACGGCTCTATCAAGAGATGCAAGGTCACAGCCGAGACAGTGGAGGCAGTGGAGCGGGCACTCTCAGGAGAGGACCTGACAGACGGCGCCCTGTATTTCATGAACCGGCGTGCGTCATCAAAAAAGAACGCCAGCTGGTTTGACAGACATCTGGAATTCCTGTTTAAACATGGAAATCACGAGTTTTTCCGGTAAACTCCGGGTCAGATAAAAAGGATTAGGATAAAAAAGGATTAGGGAAAGGCGGCATGTGCCGGGATCGTAAAAGCGGTTCTGGTGTGTGCCGCTTTTTCTAAGCTGCAGATTCGGAATAGACCGCCGGTGGCATATTCTGTCGGTTTGAAACCGAAAAATTGATGGTTACGAAAAAAGAGTGTGTTGGTGGAAAGCTGGAACATGATTTTATAATTGACATTTAAATGTGTGCATGGGATAATAAATCTCATGAAATTGGAAATACGTGAAAGAGGAAAAATGATGAAGTTAAAAAGAGTATTTTTTGACCTTGACGGCACGCTGACGGATTCCATGCCGGGAATCACGAAGGGCGTTCAGTACGCACTGAACCATTACGGCATCCAGGTGGATGATCTTTCTGTCTTAAAACCGTTTGTTGGCCCGCCGCTCTCCGACAGCTTTAAGAGATATTATAATTTTACCGATAAGGACGCAAATGACGCGATCTATGTGTTCCGGGAATACTACGATGTGAAGGGCTGGATGGACAACGCGCCGTTCGATGGCGTGGAAGATATGTTAAAGACCTTAAAAGAGGCTGGACTCGAACTCTACGTGGCCACATCGAAGCCGGAGGAGACCGCAAAGAAAGTCCTGGAATATTTTAACCTGACAGGATATTTTAAGTTTATCGGCGGCGCGTCCATGGATGAGAAGCGGGTGAACAAAGACGATGTGATCCGCTATGTCCTGGAAGAAAACGGCATCAGCGAGGAGGAGAAAGCTTCCGTGATCATGGTGGGTGACCGGGAACATGATGTGAACGGCGCGAAGAAGACGGGACTTTCCGTGATCGGTGTGCTCTACGGATATGGAAGCCGGGAAGAACTCCAGAGTGCCGGGGCAGATTACCTTTGTGAGACACCGGAGGAGACGGCGAAGCTCTTAGTGTCTATGATGTAAAAGGTGTCGGAAGTTGTAAATCCAGATCGCAGAAAAATACACGGCACCAGGAAATGGAACTTGAAAAATAGTCCATGATGCGCTATAATAGTTCTCAGTTAAAGGAAATGTGATTCCTGGGATGTTCGACACTCCTGTCTATTTTGAACCTACATTTTGACATACGGGATTCCTAGATCCTTGGACGGATGCCAGGCCTCCATCGAGTGGAAGGCAGATGTTTAAGTGCGGATGCCCACCTAGCACTGCTAGGCGTCAATTATTCAGGAAACGGCATTTTGGGATTGCGAAAGATAAAAAAGCAGCGAGAGATCGCTGCTTCTTTTCATATAGCGGAATATAACAATGAACAGCGGGATTTTCTGTGCGCTGCAGATGTTTAGATTCTGTGAAGTCTCTTTCCTAAACATGAGAAGTATGATATTATGGGTGCAAACAGGTTTCGATACATATGATATGACTGGAAGAAACAACTGCAAAGGAGAAACTTTTTTTATGAAAAATGAACGATTCGAACGATACATTTATATGGGTGTGACGGCGATCCTGGTATTGATCGCAGCGGTGTTCGTCGTGTTTCTGTTTCTGGAGCGGGCGGCAGTGTTCGCCTTTCTTGGAAAAGTGCGTTTTGTCCTGGCACCGGTGATCTACGGTGCGGTTCTGGCGTTTTTAATGTCGCCGGTCTATAACTGGTGTTACAGATGGATGATATACGCGGACGAGCAGGAAACAAAGAAACGGTTTAAAAATGAAAAATTTGGTGCTTTTCTTGGAAGAACTGCCGGAACACTTGTAAGCCTTGTATTTCTGATCGCGGTGATCGTAAGTCTTTCCAGCATGATCATCCCGCAGCTCTATGCCAGTATCGTGGGCATCATCAATATGATGCCGGAATACTTCCAGAATGTGTACGACTGGCTGACAGACTTTTTCGTGAACAATCCGCCGGTAGAGCAGGCAATCTTAAATATTTACGAGCAGTCAGCCCAGTATTTCCAGAACTGGATGGAGACGAATCTGATGACAAATCTCTCCAATTTCCAGAATTTCCAGAATATTGAGAAGATCGTCGGCGGCGTATCCAGCGGTGTCATGAACATGATCACGCTGACGAAGAACCTGCTGATCGGTCTGATCGTTATGGTCTATCTCTTAAACATCAAGGAATCTCTGTCAGCACAGGGAAAGAAATTCATCTATTCGCTCCTGCCGCTAAAAGCAGCGAATATTGTGGTCGGGGAATTCCAGTTTATCAAAAAGGCGTTTTCCGGCTTCATTATCGGAAAGCTGATCGATTCCCTGATCATCGGAATTCTCTGCTTTATCCTGATGAATCTGTTTAAGCTTCCGTATGAAATGCTGATCAGTGTGATCATCGGGGTGACGAACGTGATCCCGTTCTTTGGACCGTTTATCGGAGCGGTTCCGTGCGCGATCCTCGTATTTTTGATCAGTCCGAAACAGTGTCTGTATTTTATCGGCCTGATCCTGGTGCTTCAGCAGTTTGACGGAAATATTTTGGGACCGAAGATCCTTGGAAACTCCACCGGTGTTTCCAGCTTTGGGGTACTGTTCTCGATCCTGCTGTTCGGCGGCCTGTACGGATTTGTGGGAATGATCATCGCGGTTCCGTTAATGGCAGTCATCATTCATGTTTATAACCAGATCCAGGATCATCTCCTTGCGAAGAAAAATCTGAGCATAAAAGAAGAGGACTATGTGAATCTGGACGAGATCGATGAACAGAGCGGTGAGTATAAAAAACATCAGGACAGACAGTAGCCGGTTCTGATCGGGAAAGGAACTATGAACGAGAGAAGGAAACTGATAAACTGGATGGCGGGAGTTACGACGTTCATCGTGGCTCTGCTGATCGTGATCGTACTTCTGGACCGGGAGGAGGACGGAGTCTCCCTGGCGGCGGCGTCCCGGACGGTGGCATTGACGCTGGAGTCGGGGGATGGGATCCTTGAAAACGCGCCGGAGACGTCTAATTTTGATGAAGATCTCTCAGACCAGTGGTATGTGAAGTATATGGACTATCTCTACGGTCAGGGATATCTTGACAGCGGATCGGTCCAGGCGGACGAGCGGAGCGCCACGTCCGCGGTTACATATGCGGTTCTCGCGGACTGGGCGAAAAAGGCATCGGAAGAGGGAAAAGGGGAGACAGATGCGCTCCTTTCCTATGTGGATGCCGGTGACCGGGCGAAAAAGGCTGTCTCCAGTGAGAATTTCTGGAAATTTTATGACGCATTCCGGGCGGCGGTGGACCCGGACGGGGCTGTACTTGAAGTGGAGACGGACCTCTACGGAACGCCGGACAATGTGGACGGCGCGCCCGCATGGACAGCCTACACGAGGGACGGAATCTTTCGGTTTGAGGGACTTTACCTCGACGGATATATCGACCAGAAGATCCGGTTCCTGGCGAGAGACGATGAGATCTTAAAGGTGGAGGGGATGGTCTCGGATGAGATCGTCTACGAGAATGCCTGGATCTCGGGATTTTCCGGGAAGACGGTAACGGTCTTTATCGGAAATATCCAGAGGGAATTTCCGGTAAAGGGAGTTTTAAAGAATGAGAGTGAGATCTCCGGTCAGATCGGAGACCTGTATTTAAAAGGCGGAACTCCGAAACGCCTGGTTTTAAAGAAAGAGAAGATCACAGGAACGGTCCTTGCGGTCCGCGACACGGAGATTGAGATCGACGGTTACGGCAGTGTGCCGTTGGCAGATCAGTTTAAGGTCTACCGGACCTACGGTGTCCTCAGGGAACAGCAGAAGAAAGATATTCTCGTCGGCTACCATATGCAGGAATTTGTGGTGGCGGATGGAAAAATCTGCGCGGCACTGACGACGGAGAAGCCGGATATCGATGCGATCCGTGTGCTCATCATGACGAACGGGTTTAAATCCCTGTTCCATGATACGATCACACTTTCCTGCGACTCCATGGCGGTACTGGAGTACGGCGATGAGAAGGACGCGAAGACGGAGTCCATCGCGGCTGGGGAGACAGTGACGATAAAGCCGGGTGATTCAAGACTTTCAAACGGACGTCTCACATTCCGCTCTGCAAATGAGGGCGGAATGATTACGGTGCACAGTTTAGAGCGCGCCCAGGGAACTCCGATTTATCCGGGACATATGGAGATCACGGAGGAGAGCGACGGACTGCTTCTCTTAAACGAGGTGGATCTCGAGGAGTACTTAAAGAGGGTAACTCCCAGCGAGATGCCGCCGACTTATGAGTTAGAGGCACTGAAGGCCCAGGCGATCTGTGCGAGGACTTACGCATGGCGCCAGATCCAGGGCAATGCCTACTCGACCTACGGTGCCCATGTAGACGACAGCACGAATTTCCAGGTGTACAACAACACGCTGACTTATGATTCTACGGATACCGCCGTGAATGAGACCTTCGGCCAGCTTCTGGAATACAATGGCGACCCCATTGAGGCGTTCTACTACTCCACGTCCGACGGACATGGAACCGACGGAAGTGTTTGGGGAGCGGACGCGTCCAACACGCCATATCTCAGGGCGGTGACAATCAATGACAAGGCGAAAAAGATGGATCTGACATCCAACGAGGCCTTTGAGAACTTTATTAAGGATGAGAATACGGACGCCTATGATTCTGATTTCCCGATGTTCCGGTGGAACACGAAGACCACAAGTACGATCTTAGATGAAAAGATCGGCGGGGTCGGCAGGATCACGGGACTTACGATCACATCCAGGGGAGCGGGCGGATACGCGAAGACCCTGAAGGTCGTGGGAACGGAAGGTTCCAAGACGTTCTCCGGGCAGAGCAAGATCCGCAGCATTCTCGGAAATGCGTCTCTTGTATACAACAGGAAAGATGGCTCCACATCCACGGGATGGGATACGCTTCCCAGCGGTTTCATCTATATCGAGAACAACGGAACCGACGAAAATCAGGTGACGACCTTCACGATCTACGGAGGCGGCTTCGGACACGGTGTCGGCATGAGCCAGAACGGCGCCCAGGGCATGGCAAAGCAGGGAAAGACCTGCCAGGAGATTTTAAAGTTCTTCTATGACGGGTGTGGGCTGATGGATATCAGTGAAGTGAATTAATAAGGACAGCTCTGTATAGCTGCTGAACGGAAAGGTTTTTCGTTTGGCGGCGGATGCAGGGCTGTTTTGATGTTGGATAGGTCTGGGTTAAGAAGTGGGAGAGTTCC
>CAVFLH010000108.1:7867-9213 GCA_963622995.1 uncultured Eubacteriales bacterium
ATTATGGAGCAATAATACCAAACTTATTTTCTGTACAGGTATTTCGGCACTCCATTTTCCATCACGCGCTTCGGCTCGCCCTGGATCAGCGGGAGAGCGTAGGCTAAAAAGTCGTCGGTGATATCGTTTCCTGCCGCGCTGATCCATTCCCGCGGGAATTTCTTCTCCTGGTTGCAGATCAGGCTTACATCCTCCGGTGCACAGTGCATCTTGTATGGTACGTCGGAGTCACGCTTGAAGGCGATCATCTTCTTTGTCTCCCCGGCGAGAACTGCCTTCACGCCGGCAGCGCCTGCCATGGCAGCTTCCTCGATATCAGCCTCGGATACCATCATGCCGCTGCAGCGCTGGTTGACGTTTAACTCGATGGAGCGGACTTTCACGCCGAATTTGTCACGGACAAAGCTCTCTAAGACCTCGCCACAGCCGGTGAGCATCTTGTGACCGAAGGAGTCAAGCTTCGCAGCGTCGGAGTACTCGCAGACAAATGTGCCGCCCTCGTCGGCGATTCCCTCGGAGACGCAGACAACGAGGTTCGGGGATTTCTTGAATGCAGCGTCCAGATCGTTGTAGAACTGTTCTAAGGAGAATGGAGTCTCCGGAAGATAGATGAGGCACGGGTTGTCGCCCTCATATTTTCGTGCAAGCTTGGAAGCCGCGGTGAGCCATCCTGCGTGGCGTCCCATGATCTCGACGATGGTGACGGACCTCTGCTGGTAGACAGAGGCATCGAGAACGATCTCACGGACGGTGGAGGCAACATACTTTGCAGCACTTCCGAAGCCCGGTGTGTGGTCGGTAAGGACAAGGTCATTGTCGATGGTCTTCGGGATTCCGATGAATTTCACATCGCTTCCAATCTTCTCCGCATAGCGGGAGAGCTTGTCCACGGTATCCATGGAGTCATTTCCGCCCACATAGAGGAAATATCCGATATTCATCTCACGGAAGTTATCGAAGATCGCCGGGTAAACTTCACTGTCTAGATCTGCCGGGAGTTTATAGCGGCAGGAACCGAGATATGCAGCCGGGGTGAGCTTTAAGAGCTCCAGCTCCTCATCAGAGAGGTCTGTGGAAAGGTCCATCACATGGTCAGCGAGGAATCCCTCGATTCCGTTGATCATTCCGAGGACATGTCCGTCCGTGCCGGATTTCTTGAATGCTTTTACCGCGCCGTAGAGGCTCGCGTTGATGACGGCGGTAGGTCCGCCGGACTGTCCGATTACAAGATTTTTCATAAGATTCTCCAATCTGAGTAGATTTGCGGCAGCCGCTCAAAAAGAGCCGGTGAATGCCGCAGCAGGTTATCGCTCCGCCGGAAATTTCCGACTGGAACATTCGAATAT
>CAVFLH010000109.1:0-9070 GCA_963622995.1 uncultured Eubacteriales bacterium
AGACTGCCTTGAAATATAAGGAAAAAGAGCGGTCGGAAATGTAGAAAAAGAGAAACCGTTCCAGAGAGGCACGTGGGTATGTAAACCGTGAGATTTGGAATGGTTTTGTTGGCTAAGATGGGACGGAAAATCCAGAAGGAAGCGAGGAAGCATGGGAGAAAACCGGAACAGACGGAATAAAAAAAGATCGAAAAACAGTCTGGGTAACCGGATGGCGCTGATCGGAATCACAGTGGTCGTAGCGAGTCTTGCTGTGGTAGTCCATATCGGCGGCACTTCCTTGAGAGAACGTGATCTGGAATATCAGGCGCGGGAAGAGGCGCTTGAGAAGTCACTCGCGAAGGAAGAGGCGAGAGCCGCGGAACTCGAGGAGTACCGTGTGTATGTCCAGACGAAGCAGTATGTTGAGAAGGTCGCGAAGGAGAAGCTTGGGCTTGTAAATAAAGATGAGATCCTCTTTAAGGCCGATGAGTCAAACTAGGGCGAATCATGTCATCAACTTTTAAAAATTAAATACGGGAATCCGACAAATATTTCCCGCCTGCCTGCATATAATAAAATGGCGTATTCTGCGCCGTTAAAGCTGGTCATGGAGATCGGAACGGTCTTTGTGACAGGGTACGCAGGTTAGGAGGGATTTTTTGTGTTTGGAAATCGGGAGGTACATAGAAAACTGTCCGGAGCCGGGGGCTATGCGGCGGGGCGGCTTGCGGAGATATCGGAGTCATTGGGAGAGCTTGCGAAGGTTATGAAAAATTCCAGCGAAGATCCCGGACTTTCCAGAGAAGACGGGATCGCGGCACTGGAATCGGCGGCGTCCATGGTCTGCGGGAGCTGCGACCGCTGCGGGATGAAACAGGAGTGCATGGAGCAGCAGGACGGGGAGAACTACTTCCTCTATTATCTGCTACGCTCTTTCGAGAAGAAAGGTGCCCTGGAATACCCGGACATGCCCAGGGAGTTCCTGGACCGGTGCCGGAAGAAAACGGATTATCTGAGGGAATTAAATAGAAGTCTCGGGCGGTCCACGATGAATCTCGCCTGGAAGAACCGGTTTCTGGAGAGCCGGGACGCGGTCATGCTGCAGTTTGAGGAGATGGCTGGGATCCTGGGGGAGTTCTCCGGGCAGATGGAGCAGGCGGCGGATGTGACGGAGACGCTGGTTCCGTCGGTCCGGGCGGCGTTTCGAAAACGACGGATCGCGCTGGAGGACATGCTCGTTTTGAAATATGGGGACGGACGCCGGGAGGCGTTCCTTACGGCACGGACAGGAAACGGAAGGTGTGTGACCGTGAAGGATATGGCGGCACTGTTTGGACAGGCTGTGGGTGCGGAGTTTGTCCCGGCGAGAAACGGGAAGACGTTAGTCACGAGAAAATCGTCCATGGTGCGGCTCATCGAGAAGGGAAGCTACCGGATTCTGTTTGAGTGTGCGAAGACCCCGAAAGAGGGGGAAGAGGTCTCCGGCGATAATTATATGTTCCGAAATACGCTGCCGGGACAGGTGGCGTTAAGTATCTCCGATGGAATGGGGAGCGGACCGGCGGCTGGGGCTGACAGCGAGCGGGTCATGGAGCTGGCGGAACAGCTTCTGGATACGGGATTTTCGGCGAGATCTACGTTAAAGCTCATCAACACGGTGCTTTTGCTGAACGGCATGGGTGACCGGCCGGCGACAATGGATCTGGGGCTTGTGAATCTCTATACGGGAGTGCTGGAAATGATGAAACTGGGAGCTGCGGCATCGTTTTTACTGCCGGACCGCCGGGGCGGCGGCGAGGCGGAAGTCCTGGAGTCGGAGACAGTTCCGGCGGGCATGCTGAATCCTGTGGAGCCGGTGATGATATCGAGGAAGTTGTGGGATGGTGATAAGATCATTATGGTCAGTGATGGGGTTCTCGATGCAATGCCGGGAGTTGAGAAGGAGAAAGCGTTCCGGGAATTCCTGGATGGTCTGCCCGATGCAGGCGTGCAGGAGACGGCGGAGATGATTCTGACGTTTGCGTTGTCGTTTGAGGGGGAACCGCGGGACGATATGACGGTGTTGGTGGGCGGAATATATGGATGATGGAGCATGCAGAAAAGTAGATAAATGAGAATGTCTGTGTGGATAAAAAGCTTGAGAATACAGGTATCTGTGGAGAAAACAGTAAAATCGTTCCCAACAGCTCTGCGATAACCAAGTTTTAAATGATAATTACATAAATGCAGAGTGTTTGGGCATGTTTACAGGGAAAGCAACGGAGAAGAAAATGGCAGGAAAAACAGCAGTGAAAACAGATGCAAAAGCGGGTAGGTTCCGGCAGAAAGTGCTTGCTTTTATGAAGAAAAATCATATGACAGACCGGGGAGACGGCGTCCTGGCGGCGGTGTCCGGGGGCGCGGACTCGGTGTGTATGCTTTTGCTTTTGCATGAGATGGCGGCAGAACTTGGAATTAAGGTTTTTGCATTTCATATGAACCATGGGATCCGCGGATCGGAGGCGGACCGGGATGAGCAGTTTGTGGCGGACCTCTGTGAGCGGTTAAATATTCCGCTCACTGTGGCGCATGAGAAAGTGGAAGAATATGCTGCGAAACACGGTTTATCGAGTGAAGAAGCGGGACGGATTCTGCGATATCAGCATCTAAAAGAAATTGCAGAAAAATATAAATGCATGAAGATTGCTGTCGCTCATCATGAGGATGATGATGCGGAGACCGTACTTTTGAATCTGTTCCGGGGAAGTGGACTTGCTGGACTTTCCGGGATCCGGCCGGTGCGGGAGAATATTATTCGTCCGCTATTATGTGTTTCGCGGAAAGAAATTGAGGAATACTTAAAAGAACAGGAACTTTCCTGGTGCGAAGATTCCACAAATAAGGAAAATGACTACACGCGGAATAAGATCCGAAATGAGCTACTGCCCTGGGTGACAGAAAATATCAACAGCCGGGCCGCAGAACATATTCTGGCGGTGTCGGAGTTTGCGGCCCAGGCAGATGCGTATTTTGAGATGGAAGCAGAGCGGATATTAAGAGAAAATAGTGAAAAACAGGCTGGAGTGGTAAAATGTGATATCGGCGTGTATACAAAAATCAGCACAAACATTTTCGACACCCAGTCCGAGATCCTGAAAACCTATATTATCCGCCGCATAATCCTAAATGCCGCAGGAAAAGCAAAGGACATCACGGAACGCCACATCCGCTCCGTGATGGATCTCTCCGGCCCAGGCGGCGGCCATACCGTAGACCTGCCATACGGTCTGCAGGCGGTGCGCGGATATAATATTTTGGAGATCGTGCGGATCCAGAAAAACAGAGACTTTGGAGAAATATCTGATCCAGGACAAAAATGGGAGAGTGAAGGAGATTTTGAGAAGGCGATCAGGCTGGAAACGGATATGGATGAGACGTTGAGTGTGGGTCCTGCATCCATCCGCCTCCATACCATCCCTCGGAAAAAAGAACTGGAAATTCCGAAAAACCAGTATACGAAATGGTTTGACTATGATAAAATAAACGTTGGATTATCCATAAGATACAGGGAAAATGGGGATTATCTCACGCTTTCCGGCGGCGGAAAAAAGAAGCTCCGCAGGTATATGATCGATGAAAAGATCCCGGAAAATGAGCGGGACCGGATCCCGGTCCTGGCAGACGGAGACCATGTATTGTGGGTAGTTGGATACCGAATCAGTGATTATTATAAAATAACAGATGAGACTGAGCGCATCCTGGAGGCGGAGGTGATTCTGCCTGATGGGGAAAAAACGGAAAACAGCAGCAAAAAGGCAGACATCTGGAATTGCAAAGGAGAAGACCATGGCTGATAAAATTCGCGTATTATTAAATGAGGAAGAAGTTGACAAACGGATCAAGGAAATCGCAGATCAGATCAACAAAGATTATGCAGGAAAAGAAATTCACCTGATTTGTATCTTAAAGGGCGGCGTATTCTTTACCTGTGAGCTCGCAAAGCGCCTGACTGTCCCGGTAACACTGGACTTCATGTCCGTGTCCAGCTACGGCAGTGACACCAAGTCCTCCGGCGTTGTAAAGATCATCAAAGATCTGGACCAGCCGCTTGAGGGAAAGAATGTCCTGATCGTGGAAGATATTATCGATTCCGGACGTACACTTGCGTACCTGATCGATATTTTACACAAGAGAAATCCGAATTCCATCCACTTATGCACTCTGCTTGACAAGCCGGAGCGCCGCGTAAAGAAACAGGTAAAAGTTGATTACACCTGCTTTACGATCCCGGATGAGTTCGTTGTAGGCTATGGCCTCGATTATGACCAGAAATACCGCAACCTTCCGTTCATCGGTGTTGTGGAGCAGCAGTAAGGAGGCACCCCAAGTTGAAACAGAACCAGCAGTTCCGCGGGATCGGTCTCGTCCTGCTTGTGATCGCGCTTATCACCTTCGCGTCAAGCCTGACGAGTCAGGGGAGTTTATTCAGCCAGGAGATGACCCACCAGGAATTCATGGTGGCCGTGGAGAATAAGACCATCGAATCCGTAGACATCAATCAGAACCAGCAGCCGCCGACCGGAACCCTGGATATATTGCTGAAAAGCGGAGACCGGGCAGTTGTCGCGGTATCTGATGTAAAAGAAGCAGAAAAACTTCTCCAGGACAACTCCATCGACTATATCGTCGAGAATGTTCCCCAGGAGAATTACCTGATGTCCGTGATCATCCCGGTAGCGCTCAGCGCTGTGGTCATCATGTTCATGTTTATGTTCATGAACGCGAGACTCGGTGGGGGCGGCGGCGGAAACTCCAAGATGATGAATTTTGGAAAGAGCCGTGCGAAGATGAGCAGGACAAACTCCGTGAACTTCTCAAAGGTCGCAGGACTTGAGGAGGAAAAGGAAGAACTCGAAGAGATCGTTGATTTCTTAAAGAATCCGAAAAAATATACGGATGTGGGCGCGAGAATCCCGAAAGGAGTGATCCTTGTGGGACCTCCTGGAACGGGTAAAACACTTCTCGCGAAGGCGGTTGCCGGCGAGGCAGGCGTTCCGTTCTTCTCCATCTCCGGATCTGACTTCGTTGAGATGTTCGTCGGTGTCGGCGCATCCCGTGTCCGTGACCTTTTCGAGGACGCGAAGAAGAACGCGCCGTGTATCGTCTTTATCGATGAGATCGATGCCGTTGCGAGACGCCGCGGTACCGGTATGGGCGGCGGACATGATGAGCGTGAGCAGACCTTAAACCAGCTCCTCGTTGAGATGGACGGTTTCGGTGTCAATGAAGGAATTATCGTTATGGCGGCTACAAACCGTGTAGATATCCTGGATCCGGCAATCTTGAGACCGGGCCGTTTCGACCGGAAAGTCGGAGTCGGAAAACCGGATATCCGCGGACGTGAGGAGATCTTAAAGGTCCACTCCAAAGAAAAACCGCTGGGCGATGACGTAGATTTAACAAGAGTGGCACAGACCACAGCCGGATTTACCGGTGCGGATCTGGAAAACCTCTTAAACGAGGCGGCGATCCTCGCTGCAAAGCAGTCCCGCCGCTATATTCTTCAGACTGATATCGATCAGGCATTTGTCAAGGTCGGAATCGGCGCGGAGAAGAAGAGCAAGGTGATCTCCGAGAAAGAGAAGAAGATCACGGCTTACCATGAGACAGGCCACGCGATCCTGTTCCATGAACTCCCGGATGTTGGTCCGGTCCACACGATCTCCATCATCCCGACCGGTATGGGCGCGGCTGGATACACGATGCCGCTTCCGGAGAAGGACGAGATGTTCAACACGAAGAACAAGATGTTAGAGACCATCATGGTTTCCCTCGGCGGACGTATCGCTGAGGAGATCATCTTCGGCGATGTGACCACAGGCGCATCCCAGGATATCAAGCAGGCATCCGCAATCGCCCGTGCGATGGTGACTCAGTACGGTATGTCTGAGAAGCTGGGAATGATCAACTATGGCAGCGATGATGACGAGGTGTTTATCGGAAGAGATCTGGCGCATACGAGATCCTACGGTGAGCGCGTTGCCTCTGACATCGACAGTGAGGTAAAGCGGATCATCGACGAGTGCTACGCGAAGGCGAAACAGATCATTCTGGATCATGAGGATATTCTTCATAAGTGTGCGGCTCTGCTGATCGAGAAAGAGAAGATCGGTCAGGAGGAGTTTGACAGCCTGTTCGGAGATTCTGAGGTGAAGCTAGGAAATGCGGAGTAAAATCCTGCATTGAAAGCTCCCTGGATACTAGAAAAAAGAAAGACTTTTTTGAAAGCTTCCTGCTTGACGGGAAAAAAGCTTTGAAGAGTCATTTCAAGTGTAAACTTTAGAAACTTAAGAAAATCGACGTTTGTGCAAAAGAAATACAGGCAAACGTCGATTTTTTGCTTACAATGACAAAAATGCATAAAAGAAAACGGGGCGGTGGCAAAATAAACAAAAAAATATTTCATGTTTTGAAATGTTTGTGCACACTTATCCGGGTTCATATGCTATATTACTACTCGTACCCCCCCAATACATTATATAGTTTTTGCTATACCCCATAAGAGACATAATACCTTTTCCGGAAGAAAGCCAGTGGTTCCCCCCCGCTGGCTTTCTTTCTGTCTATTTATAAACAAAAGGCCTGAAAATTTCGCCTGGTTGAAAGGGCGGGGTTCAGGTCTTTCTGTTTTTTGGTGTAGAAGGTCCAGAAAATCATCAGGCAGGTCTGGCGGTATGAATTCTCAGAAAAAACGTGCAAATGGGAATACAATCCTGTATAATACACTTGTGAATAAAACGAATGAAACAGAGACTGGTGACGCGGCTGGGTGTTTACGGCGCGGTTGCGGCAGACCAATAAGGAGGCCATTCAAAATGTTGAAGGCGGCACTTTTCAGTGATGGTACAAAAGAGTACCGCATGCCGGAAGAGCCGGAGTGCGGGGAGAACGTGAGACTGAGGTTCCGGACCGGGGCCGGGGATGTGGATCATGTATACGCGGTGATCCGCGATGCCGGAAACCAGAGCGGGAGCGAACGGTTGGAACTTGAGAAGACGGAGTCGGTCGGAAGATTCGATTTCTACGAGACGGAGATTTTAGTGGGGGAGACCCCGTTGAGATATGATTTTGAGATCGTAAAGGGAAATGAGGTCTGTCATTACAACCGCCTTGGTGTTCTGGAAGCTGGCGGCATGGACGCGCCCTTTGTGATCACGCCGGGATTTCATGTGCCGGAGTGGGCGAAAGGTGCCCTGATGTACCAGATCTTCGTGGACCGGTTCAACAACGGCGATCCGACGAACGATGTTCTGGGAGACGAGTATGTCTATATCGGATTCCCGGTGACGAAGGTGGAAAAATGGGATGAGCGGCTTTCGGTTCTCGATGTGGACCGGTTTTACGGCGGCGATATCCAGGGAATCTGGGATAAACTGGACTATTTACAGAGTTTAAAGGTGGAAGTCCTCTACTTGAGCCCGGTGTTCGTGTCCCCGTCGAACCACAAGTATGACTGCCAGGACTACGAGCACATCGATCCGCACTACGGTGTGATTGTGAAGGACGAGGGCGGGCTTGTGGCGGGGAACGCGACGGATAACCGGAACGCGAAGCGGTATTCCGTGCGGACCTCTGACCGGGAGAACCTGGCGGCCAGCGATGAATTTTTCGCCCGTTTTGTGCAGGAGGTCCATAAGCGGGGCATGCGGATCATCCTGGACGGCGTGTTCAACCACTGCGGCTCCTTCAACAAATGGATGGACCGGGAGAAGATCTACGAGAAGGACGGCGGATACGAGCAGGGTGCTTACCTGACGGCGGACAGCCCATACCGGGATTTCTTCCTGTTCGGAAATCAGAACGGCTGGCCGGACAACAGTTCCTACGAGGGCTGGTGGGGACACAACACGCTGCCAAAGTTAAATTATGAGGGATCGGAGAAGCTGTACCAGTATGTGCTGGATATCGCGAAACGTTGGCTTTCTCCGCCTTATTCCATCGACGGCTGGCGGCTCGACGTGGCGGCGGACCTCGGACATTCGCCGGAGATGAACCACCGGTTCTGGAGAGATTTCAGGAAGACGGTGAAGGAGGCGAACCCGGATGCGCTGATCTTAGCGGAACATTACGGGGATGCGACGTCCTGGCTTTCTGGCGACCAGTGGGATACGGTGATGAACTATGACGCGTTTATGGAGCCGGTTTCATGGTTCCTCACAGGACTTGAAAAGCACAGTGAGCGGAAGGATGACCATCTGCTTCACAACAGCCAGGCGTTTATGTGCTCCATGCTCTCCAACATGAGCCAGATGCAGACGGGATCGCTCTATGCGGCGATGAATGAGCTTTCGAATCACGATCATTCAAGATTCCTCACGAGGACAAACCGTGTGGTTGGACGGCTTTACAAGCCGGAGGACGCGGAGAAAGCGGAAAAAGGCATTAATTATGGAACATTCCGGTCCGGCGCTGTGATCCAGATGACATGGCCGGGAGCGCCGACGATCTATTATGGTGACGAGGCGGGCGTCTGCGGTTGGACGGATCCGGACAATCGGAGAACGTTTCCGTGGGGAAAGGAAGATCTGGAGCTCACGGAATTCCACCGGTATCTGACGGGGATCCGAAACAGGACTCCGGCATTCAGACGCGGGGCGTTAAAGCCGCTGCTGGCGGAGAACGGCGTGATCGCATACGGAAGATTTGACGCGGACGGACAGGGCGTCGTTGTGGTGAACAGCGAGGACTATGACCAGAAAGTGCGGATCCCGGTGTGGGAAGCGGAAGTTGCCGGGGAGACGATGGACCGCGTGATGCTGACGAATGCGGAGAGGTATAATGCGGGAAGTGTGAAATATCCGGTGGTTGATGGCGTGATGGAGGTGGAAGTTCCGGGGAATGGGGCTATGATCTTTATTGCGCGGGTTGCTGTATAGGATGCTGATATTCGCGGCATGAGATTTTAGCACTGTATTTCACTGCATTTATATATAAAAACTGCTTGATTTTTGAATTAATGTATGGTATCATTTTGACTTGTCAGAATGATATGGGCGGATTCCCGAGTGGCCAAAGGGGACAGACTGTAAATCTGCTGCAACTTGCTTCG
>CAVFLH010000110.1:0-8925 GCA_963622995.1 uncultured Eubacteriales bacterium
CCCTCAAATTGCAAGCAGAAAAGAAGCACCCGGCACATGGCAAAAAAATAAAGTACACAGCTCCCCGCCATGTACTTTATCTTTCCTACCCGATCTCCGTCCCGGTCTCCATCTCCAGTATCCCATCTGCCACATTTAATGTTGACCTTCTGTGGGAGACCAGAACGATCGTCCGCTCCTTTCCTTCCTCGCAGAGCGACTTCAGGATGATCCCCTCATTTAAGCTGTCAAGATTGGATGTCGGCTCATCCAGGAGAAGGAACGGGGCATCGTGGAGGAATGCCCTCGCGATCCCGATCCTCTGCCGTTCCCCGCCGGAAAGACTTGCGCCTAACTCCGCTACCTGGGTCTCATATCCATTTGGCAGCGATTCAATAAAGTCATGCAGCGATGCCTTTTTTGCCGCCGCGATGATCTCCTCCCTCGTCGCCCCGATCCGTCCGACCGCGATATTTCCCGCGATGGTATCGTGGAACAGAACCGTCTCCTGCGTTACAAGACTCTCCATTTCCCGGAGGTTTTCTGTATTGACTGTCCGGATATCCTCCCCGGAGATACAGATCCTGCCGGAGCTTACATCCCAGAAACGCATCAGAAGCCGCAGAAGCGTGGATTTTCCGCATCCGCTGCTGCCGTGGATCCCGAGGATCCTCCCTTTTGGGATCTCAACGGAGACCCCCTTAAGGATCTCTGCCGCGTCAGGACCTTTCCCATAGGAAAAGCGGACATTGTCACACGCCGCGCCGGAGAATACAATTTCCTTCCCACCGCCGATCTCCTCCGTCTCCGGAGCTTCCTCCAGCAGGGAAAGCACCCGCTCCCCGCACGCCAGCGTCTGCGTGAGATTATTGGAAAGACTGGAGAGTGCCGTCACGGGACCAAAGCTTCCCATGGTAAGCGTCACGCAAAGAAGCAGTCCGCGGTCCGTCAGCGCCCCGTTTTTATACAGGTTGACCGCTAAAAACAGCTGGCAGATTGAGAAGAAAAGGATGGCAGCCCCGGTCATCTGCGCCTGGTCCGCCTCAAACCCGGATAAACGTCTCTGCAGGCCGGAAAGCTTCATGGAATCCTCCATAAGTCTCTCCCGGCAGGCATCCGCGGTCCCAAACTGCAGATGTTCCCTGAGTCCCCGGAGCGCTTCCAGGATCCGGCTGTTCAGATCCGAAAACGCAGCCCGGTACTCCACCCCCGTCTCCTTTCCCTTCGCGGAATTTACCATGGGAAGCAAAACTCCCACCGTGAGATATCCCGCCAGCGCCGGAACCATGCAGAGTGGGTGGATGCTTCCAAGGATCCCGAGGATCGTCAGGCTCACAAGAACCGCGATCGCGATGGGCGAGATCGTATGCGCGTAAAAGACCTCAAGAAGTTCGATATCGCTTGTGATCATGGAGATCAGATCCCCCCGGTCCTTCCCCTCAAGCTTTGCGGGGCAGAGGAGACGGAGCTTTTCGAATACCCGGTGGCGCAGCTGCGCCAGAAGCTTAAAGGCAATATAGTGGTTGCACTGCTGCTCCCCGTAATGGAGCACACCGCGCAGAAGCGCCGCCGCCCCGATGATGAGAAACAGTTTCCTTAAAGATCCGTCAAGGAAAAGCCCCGATGCCGCCATAGCCGTCAGGCTGATGGCACAGAGATGACCTGCCGTCCCGAGAAAAACTGCCAGAAGCATGACCGGCAGCATGGAGCCCACCAGGACGATGAGCTTTCCCATGATCTTAATTCCCGACCTTCGCATAAACCAGCCTCCTTCCCTGTTTTACATACTGTTCAAGACTCTCCTGTTCCCGGTAAAGACCGGCAAAGATCCCTTCTTTCTCCAGCAGCTCCCCGAACGTCCCGGACTCCCGGATCATTCCATCCTTCAGTACGTAGATCTGGTCGGATCCTGCCGTATTTGCCAGCCTGTGGGAGATCAGAAGGACCGCGTGAGTCTTCGCTAACCGGTGGATCACCCTCATGATCTCCTCCTCACTCTCCGCGTCGATGTTGGATGCCGCTTCATCGAAGATATAGACCGGTGAATCGTGGAGCAGCGCCCTCGCGAGGGCGAGCCGCTGTCTCTGTCCACCGGAAAGATTGCTTCCGTTTTCCGTCAGCATGGTGGCAAGTCCCTCCTTTTTCTCCAGGAACTCCCACAGACATGCCTCCTTTAACGCCCCGGTCATGTCCTCCTTTTTTGCGGACGGCATTGCCATTTTCAGGTTTTCCTCCACCGTTCCCCGGAAAATGACAGAATCATGGCTCAAGAGCGTTACATTCCTTAAAAGACTGGCGGCGGAGACCGAAGAAAGCTCGACAGTTTCCTCCCCGCAAAGCCTTATGCTCCCCTGATAGCCCCTTTTTCTCCCGGTCAGAAGCCCCGCGATGGTACTCTTTCCGCTTCCCGATACTCCGCAGAGGCTGACCAGTCCATGTGCCGGGATCTCCATTGTTATATCCTTTAAAATACTCATTTCCCCGTTGTAACTGAACCCGGCATGGTCCAGGCTGATCGAAACAGCCTCCCCGGACAGGACCGCATCCCCCGTATCCGGACTTTTCAGGTCCAGGATCCGGAACAGCCTGTCACTTGCCGCCATACCGTTCATGGCGATATGGAAAAAGGAGCCAAGCTGCCGCATTGGAATAAAGAATTCCGATGCCAGTAAAAGAATGCTCACTGCCTGACCGACCGATAAATTTCCGTTTCTGTACCCGCTGACAGCTAAGATCATCCCGAGAGCCGCCCCGCCGTAAGCGACGAGATCCATGACCACGATGGAATTTAACTGCATCATGAGGACCTTCATGGTGATCCTCCTGAAATTCTCGGATTCCAGATCCATCTGACGCGCTTTTTCCCCGTCCGCCTGATAGATTTTTAAGGTCGTCAGTCCCTGCAGGTTCTCAAGAAAGCTGTCCCCGAGACCCGTGTAGACCGACCAGTACCTGTTTAAAAGGCGCTTCGCGATCTTCTGGACGATAACGATCGTCACCGGGATCAGGGGAACGCAGAGAAACAGGACGAGGCTTGTAAAAAAGCTCAGCCTGCACAGGGCAAGAAATAAGGTGAGCGGAGCCAGGAGACTGTAAAACAGCTGGGGCAGATATCTCCCGAAATACGTCTCAAGCTGCTCGATCCCCTCGACCGAGAGCTGGACAGCCTCAGCGGTAGGAACCTCTTCGTGATAAGACGGACCAAGGGATGCCAGCTTTTCAAACAGCAGCCCCCGCAGCCTTGTTTTTACCTCCGCGCCCGCCTTTGCGGATTCCCTCGCCGCAAAGCCGGCACATGCCGACTTGCAGAAAGCGCCGCCAAAAAGCCCAAGCGCCGAAATGAGCATCCCCGTTCCGGTCAGCTTCCCGTCCAGGGCGAGGTCGATGACTCTTCCGATCCCCATCATCAAAACGATGGACAGGCAGAGACCCAGCCACTGCCATGCCACCTGGAATCCGATATGTTTTCTGGAATCAGCCATGAGTTCCATCAGTCGTTTTTTAATCATTCTTTCGTTTCTCCCGCATGCTGCAGATCAGATGCCAGACCGCCATTCCCGGATGGTAGAAAAGCATTCTCGGACCGGAAAAACGCATGACCCTGCGGATCTCCTCCCGCATCTGAGGTTTATAACAGTGTACCTTGCAATTCGCGCAGAATGTCTTGTGCTCCATAAACGGACAGTGCTCACTTCTGGCTCTTGCGTAATCGGAAAGCTCCTGACAGGCGGGACACAGGCGTTCCCCCTCCGGATGTTTCCAGTATTCCCTGTGGTTCTTTTTGCAGTAGAGACGAACCATTTCATGGACGACCTGCTCTTCCTTTTTCCGTTTTTTCTCCACCGCCGGATTGATTTTTTCCATTTTCCCCTCCAACATTTACAGTTCCCGCCGGTCCGTTCTCTCAGAATGTTCCGTTACCGGAGGAACCGGCACGACCGCGGAAAGGACAAGTCCGTGGACTTGCCCTTTTTCAGCCGCTTTGCCGTTACTGGCGTTTTTTCTTTGAAAAACCGCCTGCAAGCCAGATCGCGCACATGGTACTTACGATTCCCATTGCGGCGCTTTCCTTTACAGGTGTCCGGTCTCCGGTATAAGGGATCTCCCTGCCTTCGATCATCGTCACCTTTTTGGAAGCGCTGTCTGTCGTTTTCGAAGAGGATTTGCTGCTCTTCGAGGACTTTGCGGAGGATTTCGAACCGGTCTGGGAAACCGAACGGTTCGAACCCGAAGCTGCTCCGTCTGCCGTCTCTAAGGCACCTGTACCCGCAGCCGTCCCGTTTCCTGCCGTGCCGGATGCTGCTGTGCCTGCGACATTGTTTGCGGCAGAAGTATTGCCTGTCGTACCATTATTTGTCGTACTGCTGTTTGCAGTCGTTGCAGTAGCTGTGGTTTTGGATGTGCTTGTTGTAGTATCATCATCGTCATCCGTATCGTCCACATCTCCCTGAAGATTATCCCATTTTGTCTCGGAAATTTTCGTCTTGGAGCTCCATGTAACCTTGAGTCTCGCGTTGACCGGCTCATCGCCCATGACATCCACATGCGGATCAACCTTGCACTTATAGAAGGTGCTGGTATCGTTCGGCAGGTTGAATTCATGAATCCACTTGCTGTCCTCCGTGGAGATCAGGCTTGCCGCATTGTAGGAGCCATCCTCATAGATATAGAAGTCTCCGTCACCGAGATGTGCGGTAATGCCGCTCTTGTTCATCTTCTTCGTGACAAGACGCATCGTGATCTCACTGCCGTCAATGTGGACATAGGCTGGGGAGCTTACACACGCCGCACCGGCGGATGCCTGGTTCTTATTTGCGTGCCACAGCTGTACCTTTACCTTGTAGTAGCCGTCGTCGGAGGTTGTCTCCTTCTTCGTGCTGCTGTCTGTCGTCGAGCTGTTATTTGTGGTTGAACTGCTGCCCGCAGCTTTCAAGCCGACAATCGCCGCCTTCAGGGAAAGAAGCTCCGCATCGATCTCCTCCTGGGACGATTTGCTGTTTGCAATAACCGCCTCC
The DNA here is from genome assembly GCA_963622995.1 of uncultured Eubacteriales bacterium. GTDB lineage: Bacteria > Bacillota > Clostridia > Lachnospirales > Lachnospiraceae > Pilosibacter. The sequence goes on from CAVFLH010000110.1 coordinate 4,995, forward strand.
GCAAGATCATATTCAACCTGCAAGGTGCGGATACTGTCCTCCGTATAGGAGCTCTTCTGTGCGAGAAGAAGGTTTGCGCGTGTCATCAGGGCGCTCAGGGCCTTGGAGTTCACCTCCGCCTCCTTCGCCTCCGCTGTCTTCAGTCCGGATTTCGCGTCCTTTAAGAGTGTCACTGCATTATCAATCTCCGTCTGAGTTCCTTTTCCGGCCTTCGCGTTCGAAAGAACCTCCTCCGCACTCTGCAATGCAAGCTGCAGCTGCTTGTATGTCAGCTCTGTATAATCGGAGCTGCTGTAGCTTCTCAGAAGCTTGATCATAGTTTCCAGCGTGCTGTATTTCAGGGTCGTTGTATTATCCTTGTTATCCGTATCATCCTTCTTACCGTCGGATCCGCCGGTTCTTGCGACAGCCGCCTTTAAATCCTTAATCTTGTCTGTCACCATAGCAGGAGTTACATCAGAGGCATTCTTTAACTGGACTGCCCCGGAAATAATACTCTGCAGCTCCTTCCATGCGTTCGTGCTGTAGTCGGATTCATCCGCGATCTGCGCGTCAAACAGAGCGTCATCCAGCGCTTCCTTATCGGAATCATCTGCCACCTTGAGCAGTGCCTTTACCGCAGCGGTTAAGGCATTGGCTCTTGTATCCGCCATATTCTGTGTGGCATCGCTGCTTGCGATGACCGCCGCAGCGGCATCGAGATTCTCCTTCACAACATCCCAGCTTGCGGATGTATAATCCGCTTTCTTCAGCGTATTTGCTTCCTTCACAGCTTTGTTCAGGTTCGAGAAGTCCAGCGCGGATTCAATATCGATCCGTCCGTTCAGATACTTCAGGCTGGACCAGTCGATTTTGATCTTCGCCTCCTGCGTCGGGGCAGGAGCTACCGTAACATGGACCTGGATCCGGATATAATCCTGGTCCGGATCGGCTATAAAACCGATCTTTGTCGGGTAATCCGGGATATCCTTCGGCCAGTCCGCGTCCTTTGTCTCTAAAACCTCATAAGTCTGGGTTTCCATATCCTCGTTATATCTCGTGATTCTCTTGATATATTGGGATCTGCCTGTCTTGCCGCCGAAGTTTTTGTCGGACAGGTTCATATAGAGCATCCAGGTACCGTCCGGTCTGTGGATCATGGTTCCCGGATCAGTTCCCTTATCAAAGGTGTCATTTGCCATGGATAACTTATCGGTATACATATACTGGACAACATCGTAGTCCACCTCATATGTACCATAGTCATAATCATCAAACAGGGACGCGAGACTGATCTGTTCCGCATCAGAATCGGATGCAGTTAAGAAATCATCCTCCGATACGGCCATAATATTTTCCACGTCGGAATCGTAATTCTCATAATCGGCTGCAGCCTCTTTATTCAGCTCCGCAGATAAGGCCTGCAGCTGTGCTTTCATGGAAGCATCAAGGAGAACTGCCTGTCCGTCCGCAAGAAGAATCGTTCCTGAAACTGCCTCATTTGCGGATTTGATGGAGGCAATCCAGGATTTGTAGCCGATAAGACTCAGATAGCTTTCGTAGCTTTCCTTGTCCACCTCCTGCATATCCGCCATATCCTCGGCGAGTGCCGTCCGCTCGTCCGCATCGTTCGAAATCCGGACGAGCTTTGCGCGGGCTTCCATCAGCTCTTCGATCGCCGTCTCATACGCCGCGTCCGTGAGCTCCTGCTTTGAAAGCTCCTCCGCTTTGCTTAAGACCGCCGAAAACTCTGTCCAGGAATCCTTCGTATAGTCGCTCTCCGGATACCATTCCTTATAATCCTTTACAAAGGAAGCAAGGGCATTTGTTTTTCCTGTGTCGTCCTTACCGTCATCGTCATCATCCGATCCGTCGTCCTTTACAAGGTTCTGGACCGCTTCCTGTAACTGGAGCTGGTAAGCTTCCGCGTCCTCCCTGCTGACATCTGCCTCATCGCGGATCTTTCCGCGAAGCTCAGTGGCAAGTGTTTTCAGGGCATTTCTGCTCTCAGCGGTATAGGTCGTGTCGGATGCCAGCGTTAAAGCATTTGTCAGTTCATTCTTTAACTCTTTGAGATCCGCGCGCTCCTTTAATCCATCGATCGCCGCGTAGAGGCTGTTCGCCTGCGCAGTTACCGTGTACTGATCCGCGGACCAGTTTTCACGGAGACTCCGCGCGAGCTCTGTCTCCGCCTGCAGTGCCGAATAGCTTGAGGCCGTCCAGAAATCCTCGTTCTCCAGCTTCTCCTCTGCCACCGCGATCGCTTCATCCAGGACGGTGAAATCCGCGCTGGTGAGCATCGCCTCGTCAAAGTTCAAAGCCAGCAGATCTTCTGTGCCGTCTACAGAGAGCGGCAGTGCCTCCTCCGTATATCCAACCGTATAGCTTACCGTCTTCTGGTCTTCGGAAAGCTCCGCTGTCTGCCAGTCCCCGAAAAGGCCCTTGTACTGTACCGCGTCGAAGGTACCTCCGTTCTTCTTCGTGAGAGACATGGTAAGTTTTCCTTCCTTCACCATGGCGGTTACGGAAATTCCCTTGACTGTGGAGTTATCCGCCAGCGGGATCCGGTAAACACCTTCCTTTAACGGATCGACCTCCCGCGCCTCCTTCAGAAGACGGATCAGGTTTTCGATCGTCTCGGAATCCTTAGGCTCGGTCCAGCTCTGGACCTCAGCCTTCGCCTCAGTAAAGAGCTCCGTCAGCGTGTCCTTCTTCTCCTGGGAAAGACCGTCCTCTGTCGCAATATAGTACTCCAGGTTGTCGATCTCGCCCATGGCGGCGGAATTCTCATAGTCTTTCAGTGGGTTTACGTCTACCTTTTCTGCGTTGGTGACGCGGAGAAGGGCCGGTTTCCGCATCGCGCCGCTGCCCGGAAGACCACCCTGCAGGGTATCCATCATCGGAACATAGAATCCTACAAGATAACAGTACTGACGAGTACCTTCCTCCGTATACGCATTGTTCAGCTCCATCCTGATCTTCGCACTATGGTGTGCGGAATAGGAAGCCTTATCTGTTTCCCATTCTGTCCAACCGGTATCCGCATCCAGCTGATAAGCCAGATACTCTGCTTCCACCTTGCTGTCTTCATCGATATTGCCGGTGAAAATATTACTGCAGTAGCCGTACATTGTATCAAAATGCACGCCACCCGAAATCATATAAATTTCAGTTTTTTCATCCGACTTTTCTATATAAGCCTTATACAGTGAAAAACCTTCATTGCAGGCGGATGGCACCAGCGTCTTAGTTGCATTCATAATAGAAACATCCACACTGTAGATCCCGTTTTCCAGTGCTGAAAGATCCTGCGCCTCTCCTGCATCATAAATAAAGAAAGTGCTGTTTAAAAAGTCCCCATCTGCGGACGAAATGGTAATTGTTCTATTCTTTTCATCCAGAATACCGCTGCAGGATACCGGATCAGCAGAAATCTTCTCATTCGCCCAGCCGTACATTAAACGGCTTAAATCCCAGTCCGCCGGTATCGGAATTGTAATCTTCACGTCAAAGTTACCAGTCTTCTTTTCTCCATTTTTGTCCAGCGCTTTTACTGTATAGCAATTGCTGGCCGAAGCAAATGTCTGATAGCTTTTCAGTGTACCCTCAGAGAAATACTGATTTCCCTCAGATATAGAAACCGTGCTTCCGTCCCCATAGTCTTTTGACCAGTACTGGACAGATGCACCCGTGCTTTCATCGTTATAAATCTGCTGTATATTTTTCTCACCGATCGTTTTAATATAAGCAGTTGCATAATGATATTTTTTGTAAGATTCGTTTTTAGCTGTTAAATTATAGTTTTGATCACCCGTGGTTGTAATCCTGACGATTTTTCCCAGGGCAGCTTCTTCAAGTGTTGAATATGTTAAAATTAACGAATTATCTTCAATAACTGCGTCAGTATAATTCGCCCAATAATCATTTAATTTATAGTAGTCCTTTGTTAGAC
>CAVFLH010000111.1:0-7555 GCA_963622995.1 uncultured Eubacteriales bacterium
GAGTCCATACTCTTCAAATGCCTGTTTTCCCAACTTAAATCTCGCAAGCAACGTGCTGTCCATTTTCGCCCAAAGTGCATTTCCATCGCTATACAGATACGTAAATAGTATAGAGACAAATGCAAGCAATGGCATCACCATTCCACCAAGCCGTTCCCACAGTCTCTCCCAGATCCGTTTTATTCTCCTGCTGCACTTCGAATCATAAGAAATAAAATTTCCCAATCCAAAAAGTATCGTCAGCATCAAAATGCTTCCAGCATCGATCCTGGCGTTGCAAAAGCGGTATACTGCCCACGCAGTAAATAGCCCCCAAAGATAATGAACGCTTCTCAGGTTCTTTCCCTTCAGGTAAAAAAATGTGAGCATCCAGAAAAAAACATGTGCACCGCAGTCCGTCGGGTAAATGATTCCAAACGAGTTTCGAATTCCCCTTGTCGTTGTCTCATACTGCAGATTCGGAATAACTCCCAGCATAGATGCAGAGAATGCAAGAAACACAATAGCCCCAACAATCAGAAGATATACTTTCAGAATCTTTTCAAACGGTACCCCATCGCTTCCCGCAATCAGCACAAACCAGATCAGCGGGTACACATAATGGTTCTTATACAGCCCCACAACGCAGCAAAGTCCAGTGGCTGCCAAGATCAGCACCTTTTTTATCGAATATTTCCCGTACAGAAATATCTTTATCGCGATACAGATCAGTGAGATCAGCATGCAGAGTGCCTGGATTATCTTTGTCATCGGAAACATCGTGGTGGCCCATACCGTCGTTGCAAGATACATCGCATACCCGATAAGGAACAGATCATCCCCACACTGCGGATCAGCAAGTCTCTCCTGTCCCCACTGTTTTAACTGTCTTAGTTTCATTCCAGTTAACTCCATTCCCGCTATTCAACTACAACACAGCCGAGAACCGCCGTCTTAAACCGCTCGCACAGGCGGGTCTGCTGTTCCAGCTGGCGGTAAGTTGTCTTTCCGACTTCCGCGATAAAGACGCAGCTGCCGCAGGCGATCATCTTCTTTAATTCTTCTGCGCTCTCAGAAATATTGCTTCCGGTCTCCACCGCAATTCCAGACGTTTTCAGGCTCTCCTCGTAATCCTTTGCGACTTTCTTTGATACCTCATCGTCTGACATTACATAGAAGAAGACCTTGTCCGCGTTTTTCGCCTTTGCGAGAACCTCAACATCCATCTTGCTGCGCTCCAGATCCGGCTTATACTGGTTGAGTGCGCTGTATGTTCCGAGAAGGTTGAGATCCGATTCTTTGATATCGTTCGCTGTCCGAAGTGTATCTCCGAGAATGTATTTGAGTGCTACGATTACAAACGCGATCACTGCCCCAAACAGGATGCCAAGGAGAACATAGGCCACCATAAGAACTTTTGTGTTCCTATCCGCTGCCTTTAAGTTATCCGGCTCATTCTTCTCAATATAGCTCTTCTTATTATTCTGGAAACCTACTAGCTTATTATTCAAATCTGCCCGGTTTGTCGTATAGTTCTTTAAGTTGTTGCGGTTGTTATTCTGATTATTTACAACTCCAGAATCTGTTTTCACATACTCAGAAGTTTTCAACTCCTCAAGCGAAAAGTCTCCCTGGAGGCTCTGTACCTTCGGCACATAATTCATGACACGTTCTTTGATGATCGACATGATCCGCTTTGCCTGATCCATATCACTGTTAATCACCACGATAAAAAAGTTATTTCCGCTTTGATAACAGTTCACGACATCACGCCAATACTTCACCTTAAGATCCTCATCCGCATCAGAAAGCTCTTCCTTCAATCCCCCATCATTAATATAGGTAATAAAAGAATTCAAAATATTTCCCACATTATTACTGGTCTTAAGCCCATACTGCACCGATACCGTCTGAATATTATTTGGATCGATCTGCATATAGATCGAGTTATCGATATACTCCTGTAAACTCTCGATCTGCTTATCCGCCTCCGCGATCGCATTTTGTGTATCCTCAATCGCCGAATCATACTCCGCGATCTTCGCGTTATACTCCTCGATCTCCTGCTTCTGCTCCTCCGTCTCTGTCACGGCCTTTCCGCCTTGGACGATTCCGAGCATTCCGAACAGGACCGCACAGATCGCGATAAAGATTCCCACCGCTACTTTCTTTTTTATCAGGTCTTCTAATACGTTCCGAACATACAGTGTCTTTAAATTTCGCACGCTGCTGCCTCCTTGTCTTTATTACTTTCCCGATTATAACACATCTTTAATTCCATGGACACCCCCATTCAACTATGTTATACTGGTGGATATCGAAAAGGAGGAACTCTTTATGGCTGTGCAGGCATCGCTTGGAAAAAACTTTATTATGAATATCCTGCTGGCTGCGTCCTCGCTGATCTTTCCACTGATCACCTATCCGTATGTGTCCCGGATTCTGCTTCCGGAAGGCACCGGGCGCGTTGCCTTTGCTGTGTCCGTGGTGTCTTATTTTACGATGACGGCGTCTCTGGGAATTCCCACCTACGGGATCCGCGCCTGCGCCGGTGTCCGCGACAATAGAAAAGAGCTTTCGCAGACAGTTCAGGAGATCTTCCTGATCAATGCGGTGATGACCCTGCTTGTCTGCCTGGTTTTTGCTTTCTGTCTCGTCTTTGTTCCAAAGTTTCAGGATGACCGGGCGCTTTTCCTAGTATGCGGGATCTCGCTCCTCTTTAACCTGGTCGGTATGGAATGGCTCTATAAGGCGTTGGAGCAGTACCAATATATCACGTTCCGGTCGATCGCCTTTAAGGCGCTCTCCGTTGCCCTGATGTTCGTGATGATCCGATCCCGGGACGATTATCTCCAGTACGGATTTCTCACGATCTTCGCCGGTGTCGGATCGAATATTTTTAACTTTTTTCACGCAAGACGCTATATTACCTTTGTTCCCCAGCGCCCGTACCATTTAAAGCGGCATTTAAGACCGATCCTGATCCTGTTCGCGCTCACCGTGACAACGACGATCTACACAAACCTCGATACGGTCATGCTGGGATTTCTCAAAGATTCGGAGACTGTCGGCTATTATAATGCCGCCGTAAAGATCAAGGAACTTCTCGCCACGATCGTTGCCGGCCTCGGAAGTGTACTTCTTCCGCGGATCTCCTACTATATTAAAAATGGACAGTTTGAAAAGTTCCGTGAGCTGATCCAAAGGTCTTTTGCCTTTGTCACTGTATTTGCGATCCCGCTCTGCGTGTATTTTATTGTCATGTCCGACTACAGTATCGACCTGTTCTACGGCCCCGCCTACGAAAACTCGGTACTGCCAATGCGGCTCATTCTCCCGACGCTGATCTGTATCGGTCTGACAAACACAATCGGAATCCAGATTCTCGTCCCAACAGACCGGGAAAAGCTTGTCGTTTACTCGACCTGCGCCGGGGCCGTAACCGACCTGGTCCTGAATGCCGTCCTGATCCCCGTCCTCGGGGCTTCTGGTGCCGCGCTCGGAACATTGGCGGCAGAGATCGTTGTTCTGCTTGTCCAGCTGTGGTTTATCCGCGGCGAGATCCGTTCTTTCTGTACTTTGATGCAGTTAAAGAAAGTCCTGTCTGCGTTGGTTCCTGCCACTGTGATTCTGCTGTTCATGCACACCGCATTGCATCTTCATACGTTCTTCATGCTTTGCGTCACAGCGGCTGTATTTTTCCCTGTTTATCTGGGCGTCCTGTTTCTTCTTCGGTACAAAATAAAACTTCACGGGTAATACCATTTCTGCTGTCCCCATTTAGGGACGGCGGAGACGGTATCACCCGCGAAGTCTTTATTTTCTCTATTTTTCTTTCAATGCCGGATCCTCAAATCCGCCCTCCTCAAATCCTTCCGTCGATTCCTTCATAAAAAGAACCTTCGGCGTCATCAGGATCAGTTTCAGATCCATCCAGATCGAGTAGTTTCGGATATAGGTCAGATCCAGTTTCAGCTTGTCATAGCTGGTCGTGCAGTACTTTCCGTAGATCTGCGCGTATCCCGTGAGTCCTGCTTTTACCTTCAAGCGGTATTCAAACTCTGGAATGTTTTTCGTGATGATCGAGGCGAGTTCCGGGCGCTCCGGACGCGGGCCTACGAGACTCATGTCACCTTTTAAGATATTTAAAAGCTGCGGAAGCTCATCGAGTCTTGTCGCACGGAGGAAATGTCCCACCGGGAGAATTCTCGGGTCTTTGTCCCCGGCCTTTACCGGGCCGCTCTTCTTCTCCGCATCGACTACCATCGTTCGGAACTTATAGATCGGAAATTCCTTGCCGTTTAGCGTAAGACGCGTCTGTGTGTAAAATACCGGACCGCGGTCCGTGCATTTGATTAAAAGCGCGATGATCAGGAAAAACGGGCTTGTTACAAGCAGCATGAGTCCTGAGATCAGGACATCTTCGATCCGTTTTAATACCTGCTGATCCCACGGCAGACCTTCGATATTCCGTGATAAGTACAGCGGGGAATCAAAAATATTGAGTTCCACCGATGTGCGGAGCAGGATATCGCTGATCTTCGGCACCGTGTAGCTTCGGATATTTCCCGCATAGCAGCGCTTCATCAGCTCATTTCTCTTCTCCGACGGGATATCCCCGATGATCACCCCATCATACTCCCCGGCCTGTTCGATAATCGTCCCGATTCCCTCATCGATGGAGATCGTCTTCGCGATCTCATACTTGTCTTCTCGGGAGTCGATTCGTCCCATCAGGTGGAACATGGATTTGTCCCCGTATACCAGAAGCAGCTGTTTTCTCGGGAACAGGAATGCGTACACCTTCTTATACGCCAGCGCCCACACCATAACCACGAGAAAATCAACCACCGTCAGAATCATCAGCGCCGTCGGGTTATGCATCTTCTTATCAAACAGAACGACCTGCACATAGGAAAACGCGTTAACGCCTATGATCGAGATCATATGGGAATATACCAGGTTCCAATACTTGTAGATACCGATTCTCAATCCTCCATACGTTCTGTGGAGTAGCAGCAATAATGCCAGATACTCGCCGATAATCAGCCAGTTACCTCTTCGCCAAAACGCGATGGTCATGTTTCTGTTGTAGTAATTCATCCAGACATAATAGTACAGGGCCAATTCCAACAGTACGATCACTACCGAGCCCAGGAATTTCACGACCCGTTTATACTGTTCAAATTGTCTGCCATTTTTCTTGCTTTGCATGTAACTTTGTCCTTCCTATTTCCGCGCGTATCTCACAGCCACGGAAACCAGCCCATAGGTGAGATATCCCGTACTTCGCAGTACCTGTACCGCTGGATTTTTCATTTGGGAGTATATCTCCGGGAATTTTTCCCTGATCTCTTTTTCCATTGCCACCATCTCATTTTTATGGCTCTGTGGGAAGCTGAGATAGATCTTATACTGGCTGACCGCCAATCTCGCCGCCATATCCCGGATCATTTCCGCCGCGGTGCATGTCTTATGTTTATCGTAAAAATCCATGATCCGCTTCAATACCCGCTCATGCTGGCTGCAGCGCTTCATCATATTTTCGATGCTCATGCTCTGTGTGCTCATTCCGATCCGATACTGATACACAAAATCCGGGATCGCAGAGACAGTCTGAATATATGGGAGTGGGAAGATCACATATTCCGCGTCCACATAAAAACACTTTTCATCCAGCCGCTCCGGCTGGTTTCTCAATACGGATGTCTTATATGTGATCGCGTGCATTTTAGCAAAAATGCGGTCTTTTACTTCACTGAACGGGATATCTTTTCCATACTCGATTCCCGGGCAGATCTCACTGACTTCTTCTCTTCTGTTTTTCGTTTTATCGTCGACCCAGTGATAATTGGAGAGGACCATATCTGCATCCGTTTTCTGCAGATGCGCGAGGAAATTTTCAAATGCCTTCTGATCGACCCAGTCATCCCCATCGACCACCTTGAAATATTTTCCTGCTGCCTCCTCGATTCCACGGTTCACAGTTGATCCGTGACCACCGTTTTTCTTATCGATAATACGGTAGATCTCCGGATATTTTTCTACAAATTTCTCCGCAATCTCTCTGGAATTGTCCGGAGTCTCATCGTTGATAACCAGCACCTCCAGAACTTCTTCCACGCCCGGAACCAGAAAGGATTTCAGGCATTCCTCTATATAATTTGCCACATTATACATGGGTACTGTTATCGTTAAAAGTTTCATATCAAAATCCTCTTATTGTAACCTCTCAAATAATCACTGTGCAATCTGAGTCTCGATTCGCTTGACTATCACTTATGGTTTCTCAACTTCTTATCATACAGATATTTCCGCATGCTATTTGGCATCAGGCTCACAAGAACACGTGCCAGTGTCATCGGAAGAAATTCCCAAAATGTAATCACCTGATAGCGATACATCTTCATCCGGAATTCCACAATATACTTTGCATACTGAATTCCACCCCGACGCTCATGCATTCCATTCACGCGCATATACAGCAACGTATCCGAAAGATTTGCAAGCACTGCATGATCCCGGTACATCCGCACCCACAGATCATAATCCTCAAAATACGGACACGGCTGATATCCGCCGGAGAGCTCCACGCTTGATTTTTTGAACATTACGCACGGGTGGTTGATCGGATTCCTCTGCTTGATATACCTGGACATCTCCTCAGGCGTCTGCGGAACAGTTTTATAGGAAGTAACTGCCTTTTCCGCCGCCTGTACATCCAATGCGTCACCTTGAAACTCCGCAATTGTCCCGCTTAAGACATCCACATCCGGGTGATTTTCCAGATATCTCAACTGCTTTTCACACCGGTCCGGTGCCGCGAGATCGTCCGTATCCATCCGAGCGATCCATTCGCAGGTACAGTGGCGGAGACCTTTGTTCAGTGCTTTCCCCAAACCTTGATTCTCCGCAAGCCGTACAACCCGAAATGCTGTTGCAGGCATGTCCAACTCCCCATCCAGTGTCGCTCGGCCATCTGCATCCATTCGCATGGTCTGCGGAATTTCTTTTGAATAACTGCTTTCATATTCCGCTATCACTGTGTTTAACGCTGCCGTTAAGGGGCCATCGCATACCAATATAACTTCTGTCGGCGGAACCGTCTGCTGGAAAATACTGCTTAACGCAGCCCGGAAGTATTCCGGATTTTCTTTCTGATATACAGACATCAAAACTGAATACTCTTTTTTCACGATACTGTTCCACCTGCAAATTTTTCTTCTATGTACTTATCAAATTCAGCTCTTGTATACGTATGCACTTCACGGAAATAGAGGTGCTTGTAACGTTCCAGATCAAATCGGATAAGTTCTTCATTCCCTTTACCTAAGAAATATTTACCGATTGCGACTCGCGATGGCGCATCTGCCACTGCCTGTTTCTTAAGTTGATTAGGAGGTGGATTCTTTTCCTCATTGTATACTACAATAAAGTCCAAATTTTTTCTAGTGTCAGATATCGTCCGCTTCGTAAGGTCGCAAAACAGCAGTAAACTGTCTCGGATCTTATCTTTTATATTTCGATTATTGACCTTTCCGTTTTTAAACTCAACAAAAGCTAAGTTTTCATCTGT
>CAVFLH010000111.1:7775-8867 GCA_963622995.1 uncultured Eubacteriales bacterium
AGCTAAGTTTTGATCTGTTTCCAGCAACGCGTCTACTGAAGCGGCACATTCTTCCGAAAGTGCCAGATCATTCGCATATTTCGTTTTAACCGTATCAAAGTTTATCGTCTCTAACTGAGATTCTGTCATAAATTTGATGCAGTCAGGATCGCTATGATCTTTTGAGCACTCTTTTAATGTAGATATATGCTCTCGAAATGTTTCATAGAGATTATACTCCCTCATAGCGATACCTCTCATTTTCCAGCACCTGCAGTGGTCTTGCAAGTTTACTGTAGATCTTCTCGATATTGTCTGTCACATCTTCGATCTGAGATACTTTGTCCACATTCTCAGTAAGATAATATTTGCACTTGTCCGAAACCTGGTACTTTGCTGCATATACTTCAATTGCATTGAGGAAATATGGGCTATGCGTATTCAAAAGAATATGAAGACCAAATTCTTTGTGCAGAAGAACGATCAGTTCAGCAAATAGTAGCTGCCATTCTGGGTGAAGGTGGATCTCGGGTTCGTCTAAGATGATGGTGCCGTTTGTTTTAATGTAACTGTTTGTTAGTAAGCTCTTTAAAATTGCAAACGTCTTCAAACCGGTTGACATGTTCCTTACATTCAATCGTTGATCTCCAATTTGATATCCGATAGAAGTACTTTTCCCTCTTACAACATCGCCTTCGCAAACCAATGAAATTTTTTGATATATCTGGTCAAATTTTTCATTCGCTACAATTTCATCAACTACGTTAAGATTACTCGAAGAAATCTTCAAGCACTCTTTCAAATGAGCCCTGTGATCCGGATAACGAGGTGTTCCTATCCACATCCTTACTGAACCGCCTGAAAGTTCATCTAACACAAGTGGATCATCCATATAAATTATCTCTGTTCCCAGTTTAATAAAACTCGACATATCGATTATTCTGTTTTTTGATATGCGTATCTTTACTTCTTCATTTCGAATTCCAAGCCGAATGGAACTTTCGTCTTTATAAAAAACATTTCCCACCTGCCCCTGAAATTCCGCATCCATGTTCTTTTGCAGAATACTTTTTATTATATCTGCATCCGGTACTAGCAAAACCTTTATAATAC
>CAVFLH010000112.1:0-8579 GCA_963622995.1 uncultured Eubacteriales bacterium
ATCATACGCAAGGTCCGGCAAAAACTATATTAATGAAAGGATGTTTACCCTTATGAACAAAAAACGAAAGCAACCGATCCATATTCCGGATACATATCTGATCATCCTGGCAATCATGTTGATCGTTTCTATCCTGAGTTACATTCTTCCCGCTGGTACATACGATACCATCACGGATCCTGTAACCGGAAAGAGTGTGGTCGATGCAAATTCATTCCATTTTATCGAACGGTCTCCGATCACATTTACCGGATATCTGCTCTCCATTACGAAAGGTCTGGTCTCCAACTCAAATGTCATATTCTTTGCATTCCTTGTCTGCGGATTCTTTCAGATCATCACTGACACAGGTGCCATGGACCGACTGATCGACTTTCTCGTAACAAAGTTCAGCAGTCACGCTTTTATTATTCTTCCGGTCTTCGGAGTGATGATGTGTCTTCTCGGTTCAACCGGAATGATGCTGACTCCTACGATTGCCCTGGTCCCAATTGGTCTTGCATTAGCAAAAAAACTGAAGGTTGACCAGCTTTTTGGTGTTGCTATCATTTACTGCTGTATTTTCGGCGGCTTTGGCGGTTCTCCGTACGCGCCGAACTCCATTGTCCTTGCCCAGGAATTCGCTAATATTGAACCGATGTCCGGTTTTCTCCCGCGTGCCATTATGTGGTTGCTGATCACGGCCGTAACCATCCTCTATCTGATGCGCTACGCAAAAAAAGTCCAGCAGAACCCGGAAAACAGCATCATGGATGTGATTTCCTTCCCGGAGACTGCTTCCGATGAACAGGCCTCTGCCAATTCATCCATTTTCTGTGACGCTCTCGTCGTTCTCTCTATTTTCGTCGGATTCGGCATTTATATTTATGGAGCGATCACGAAAAACTGGGGCTTGGACTACATGAACGGTATCTTCTTTGTTGTCGGCGTTTTCTCCGGTATTATGGGAAAAATGAAACCGCAGGAGATCGTAAATTCCTTTGTGAAAGGCTGCAAGAACTTTGTATACGGCGGAATTCTGATCGGCCTTGCAGGATCTATTTCTATATTATTGGAAGAAGGTATGATCCTCCACACGCTGATCTATTATCTGTCCCTGCCTCTTAAGCAGATGCCGGCAGTCGTTTCCAGTATTCTGATGTATGTAGTGGATCTGATCTGCAACTTCTTTATTCCGTCTGTAACCGGAAAAGCTCCGATCGTCATGCCGCTCATGGCACCGTTAGCCGACGTGATCGGTTTATCACGACAGCTTTCTGTATCCGCATATGCTTTTTCCGACGCTTTCGGAAACACATTTATCCCGACACACGCGATCCTGATCTCATCTCTGTCGATCGCCAATGTTCCATTTGAGAAATGGGTCCGCTTCCAGATCCCGCTTTTCCTGATCTGGTCACTGCTCTCCTGCGGTTTCCTCGTTCTTTCCACTCTGTTCGGATTCTGATCTGTCAAGCAAAAAAGACCTGTCTGATGTCGATGTTCAGACAGGTCTTTTTATGTTCAATTGATCTCTGTTTTCTTTAATCTCCACGCCCAGAACACATTCGCCGCGATCCATCCGATTCCCGTCGCCGCCGCGACAGCCGCAAGCTGCAGCTTTCCAAACAGGATCCAGGAAAAGATCACGCGCAGGGCGATCTGCCCCAGGGTTCCTATCAGTGTCAGGGACACCTTTCCGATTCCGTTATAAAATCCGGTAAACACCGAACAGGTAAAGCAGAGCGGAATCCGTCCCAACACCCAGTTCACAACAATGGATGTCCAGGCCTCCTATTCCATGGTGGAAGCGGATCTCGGGATCAGTGTCAACAACCGGATTAACTACATGCCCGGCTACCCGGATGTTCTCCAGCTTCCGCTCCATCCCGCCCAGGATGTGGAGATCGGTCTCGCCTGCGTGAAGGCGCTGTCACCGGCTGCGGAAGGTTTTCTTTCCTTTATAAAGGATCAGCTGCCGTCAGAGATCTGACTTTTTTGTCACATAAAAACCTGCCTTCACAGGAGATTTTCTGTAAAGGCAGGTTTTTCTAGAAGGATATGTATAACAAACAAGAAACTGGCAAGCAAATATTACGCGAATATCGTACCAAGGATCGACAGGATCGCCGGGTTGTACAAGTCATCGCAGATAACTGACCATCCAGGATAGAGATCCCATGCGATGGAGTGCCAGCCGTACTCATCCATAACGGCTTTCTCATTCGCAACACAGTTTGTAGCGGAACCGCAGCCCCAGCCGATGTTTCCGGCTGCCATAACAGCTGCACCGTAGTCGCGGCCGAAAAGGCGGAAGGAGATAAAGTAACCGAACAGGCAGATGAAGATTGCCTCGCACGCTACAACAATTGCAACCTGACCGGCAAGCGGCGCAAGCTTTGTAAAGTCAGTGCTCATCATGATAAGAGCTAAGTAAAGCTGAAGCCACATATGCTCAAGAGCTTCAATCTCCTCTGTCGGAATTTCTACCTTCTTTGCATCGCATACGCTTCGTACAATTGCGCCCGCGAAGATACAGGAGATACAGATCGGCATATTGATCTTAGCCACACCGAACAGCCATGTGATCGGCACTGCCATAAGTGCAAGAAGAAGTGTAACACAAAATGCCTTAATAAGCTTGTCAGCGCTTAATTCATGAATTGTTTTCTTTGTAACATGCGGCTGGTCATTCGGGTCAGCCTTTAAATTATGTCTCTTGATCAGTGCAACCGCAACCGGACCGCCGATCAGGGACGCCATAATATTTCCGAGAGTACCGCAGGCAATACCTACAACTGTTGCATCCTGTACACCAAGAGATTCATAGAACGGTCCCATAGCTGCTGCTGTCGCAACACCG
Organism: uncultured Eubacteriales bacterium; assembly: GCA_963622995.1. Taxonomy (GTDB): domain Bacteria; phylum Bacillota; class Clostridia; order Lachnospirales; family Lachnospiraceae; genus Pilosibacter. Next base: position 2,843 of record CAVFLH010000112.1, read on the forward strand.
CCGGCCATAGATGCGGAAGAACATTGCAGTGCAAGAAGCGGATGCAGTCCCACGAGATGTCCAACCGCAAGTCCGAGGGCATCCTCGAGAGTAATCAGGAGAACCGCACCAATCGCAATATTGATTACAAGCTTCTTACCGGACTTCTTTAACATTCCGGCTGTGAATGCAAATCCAACACCCGCGAAGAACAGGTTCTGGGCGAGATCCTTTAAAGTTGCCGTCTCAAAGCTGATCTGGAAACCATTGACCTTGACTATTGAAATAATGATTGCAAATAACAGGCCGGATACAACCGGAGCCGGAAGTGCTGTCTTTCTTAAGAAAGCGCTGTGACGGACAAAAAACTGTCCAAGAAAAATTACGATTGCTGCGATTGCCAGGGTTGGAAAGTAATTGAATTTAAATGATCCTATAACTCCCTCTGCTGCAGGAGTGTACGTTCCATAGGATGTAAGCAGGTCCATTAACATATGCAGTCCCCTTTCTTTTTCATCTGTTTTATTGTGCTACCTCCATAAAAGAATCCGGATTTCTTATGATGTTATTATACATTCTGACTATTAAAATGAAAAATACGTGTTTATTTTATTATCTATAACGTTTTGATATGCTTTAACGTTTTCTAAACATTTACTTATGAGCGTTTTTGCATAAAAAACGCATCTCCTTGCTCAAGGGAGATGCGTTTTTAGGGGTATGGAGAGTTTCGTACTTGTACGTGGAAAAACACCACTCAACAAATGAACTCTGGTCTCTTTACATGAACAATTGTACACGATACACGTTCAAATGTAAAATACCCGTTTTTTGCTCTTTCCATAACAAACCAGTATATTTTCTGTTATTCCGCTTTATTATAGATACTAATTCGTTTTTGTATGGATATTCACTGAACCTTTATTGACACCCGGCTCTCATTTTCATTATACTGAAAGATACTGATATGTATAGGAGTGATTTTATGGATCTCGAAAAAACTGTTGCGTAAACGGAATTGCCGGGATCGGTGAACTCGTCAATATAGACGGAACAGGAAACCGGATCACCGGCTCCCTGTTCGGACATAAAAAAGTCTATTTTGTTATCGGCTCCAATAAGCTCGCCCCGACCTTAGGCGAAGCGATCTGGAGGGCAAAAAATGTGGCGGCACCGGAAAACGCGGCCCGCCATCACTTTAAAACGTCCTGCGCGGTCCGACAGGACCACTGCTACGACTGCAAGAGCCCTGACCGGATCTGCTGTGCCCAGACGATCTACTTTCAGAAGATGCGTTTTATGGAAATGGAAGTTGTGCTGATCGATGAGACTCTCGGATTCTGAGGTCTTCCCTCTTTATGCCTTTTCCAGTTTCCATTTCTCCACCTCCCGGATCATTTCCGGGAGGATTTTTTTTACATCTCCGACGATTCCCACATCCGCGATCTTAAAGATCGGTGCCTCCTCGTCCTTATTGATGGCCACGAGGAAACTCTGGTCGGAAATACCGCAGGTGTGCTGGACTGCCCCGGAAATTCCGCAGGCGATATATAATTTCGGGGAGACATTCTTTCCTGACTGTCCCACCTGGTGCGTCCGGTCGATCCATCCGTTATCGATGGCCATTCTGGTTGCACCGGTCATTCCGCCGAGTGCGGATGCCAGCTCCTTCACCAGCTGAAAACCATTCTCGTCTCCGACACCGCGTCCTCCGGCTACCACGATATCCGCGTCCTCCAGATTTTCATCCTGTGTGATCTCCGTCACATTTTTCACCCGTGTGATCTCCCTCTTCTCCTCTTCCCGGGTGAGTTCAAAGCATTCAACGGTTCCGGCGGTCTTTGCAGGTTCCGGCACAGAAAAGCTTCCCTGTTTTGTGGAAAAAACGACCGGATTTCTTCCTATTTTGATATGCTCATAGATCGTTCCGCTGAAGATCGGACGCGTGAACATGACTTCGTGATCCCGACATTCGATCCCCGTTACCTGGGTAAATCCGACTCCATCCAGCTTTGCCGCGGTTCCGCCGGTCAGCTTCTTTCCATCATCGCTGCCGGGAAGCAGGACATAATCCGCTTTCTCATTCTCCGCGATCCTTGCAAAAACAGATGTCAATGACCGGAATTCCAGAGCGTCCTCTATGCTCACCCGGATCACCCGTCCGCAGTACCTGGATGTCATATTGCTGTACTGTCCATCATTTCCCACGCATACCGCGGTGATCTCATCCGCAAGGATCCTGGCTGCTGAAAACAGTTCCAGGGATGCCGGAAGAATCTTTCCATCCTTTCCAAAAATTATGACCAGTGCTTTCATATCTATTTCCCCTCAATTTTGTCTACATCCGTGTTTTTATCAGTTTCACAACTTCTTCTGCAGCGATCTCCGGCTCCGTCATATCCAGGCGGATCCCCTCCTTCTTTTTCTCCGGTTCTGTATAATCGGCACGAAGCATCTCCCCTGGTGCCATTGCTGTTCCATTAAACATCTCTTCGTCCTCCCATTCTTCTATTTCCGCTTTTCTTGCTGCCATTTTGCTCTTTAACGTCGGATATCTCGGGTTGAATTCCGTTTTTGTGACCATGATCACCGCAGGAAGCGGCATTTTTAAGATCTCATATCCCGTTTCTGTCTCTTTTGTCACAAGAATTCCGTCTTCTGTCTCTTCCATTTCTTTCGCGTTTACCACATAGGGACGTCCCAGGAATTCTGCCAGAGCAGGTCCGAAAACACCGTTTCCGAGATCCGTCGACTCTACTCCGCAGAGGATCACATCAAACATCTTTCCCTGTGCCTTCTCTGTCTGTCGCACCATTTCTGCAGTGACCTTTGCCTTCTGTACCGTATCCCCGGAATTTTCTTTTTCCCGGATCCAGATTCCACGGTCTGCACCGACCGCAATACAGTTTTTTAAGATCCCCCTGCTGGATTCCGCTCCCATGGAGACCACCGTCACGCGTCCTCCGGACGCCTCTTTCCGACGTACTGCCAGCTCCAGGGCACACCGCTCGAACGCGCCTCCCACCAGATCTGTCTCAGAAACTGCCGGCTGTCCGCTCTTATCCAGATGGATCTCCTCATTTTCATCCGGGACTGCCTTTACGCATACCATATATTCCATCTTACTTCATCCTCTCTGCCTTTCCGACAACGCTTCTTCCGATGACGAGTCTCTGGATCTCATTCGTCCCCTCAAAGATCTGGAAGATCTTTGCATCCCGGTACAGGCGGTCCACCGGGAATTCCCTGCTGTAGCCGTATCCGCCGAAGATCTGGACTGCCTCGGAGGCGCTGAATACCGCCGCGTCTCCTGCCATGCACTTTGCCGCCGCGGAGGCCTCGCTGAATTTATCTCCCCGCTCCATAAGTGTCAGGGCATATACACAAAGCTGTCTCGCCGCTTCCGTCTTGATCTGCATATCCGCAAGTTTAAACTGAATCACCTCGTTTGAGGAGATCGGACGTCCAAACTGGATCCTTGTCTTCGCGTAGGCGGCAGCCTCATCGATACATCTCTGGGAAACTCCCACAGCCGTCACACCGCACCAGATCCTGGCCGCGTCCAACGCCTTCATGGCCGTGATAAATCCAGTTCCTTCCATCCCAAGAAGGTTCTCCTCCGGGACATGGACATCGTCAAGGATCACGTCTGACGTGATGCTGGTCCGGATTCCCATCTTGTTTTCATGGGATCCTGTGGAAAGTCCCGCTGTTCCTTTCTCCACCAGGAACGCCGACAGCCCGTTTGTGCCGCAGGACCGGTCTGTCGCTGCGATCACTACGAAAAAGTCCGCCTTTGGGGCGTTTGTGATAAAGCACTTGTTTCCGTTTAAAATATATTCCCCGTTCTTCTTTACCGCCGTTGTCCGCACATTGGATGCGTCACAGCCTGCGGACGGCTCTGTCAGCGCAAACGCGCCGAGCCCGCCTTTTCCGACGATTTCACAGCATTTCTTGATCTGCTTCTCATTTCCTGCCGCAAAAACAGCATGAAGTGCAAGACTCGTTCCGTTTAACGTCACCGCGATTCCGGCGTCCGCCCTGGCGATCTCCTCGAGAAGTGCCGCGTGATCCACGTTTGAGAGTCCCAATCCGCCGTATTCTTCCGGAATATCCAGCATATTGAGCTGCATCTCTGTCAGCATCCCGTAGATCTCATCCGGCCATTCCCCGCTCTCATCGAACTCTCCCGTCTTCCCGCAGATCTCATTTCTGCAGAATTCCTTCACATCTCCTAAGAGATCTTTTCCTGTATCTGAAATTATGTATCCCATTTTTTATCTCCTCACAGCAGATCTTCGCCAAACAGATTTCCTCTTCCGAACATCCCTCTTGGATCCAGCTGTCTCTTTAATCCAGCCATCTCCTTCACATGATCCAGGCCATACATCTTGATCAGGAAATCTCTCTTTACTTTTCCGACTCCGTGTTCCGCGGAGACAGCTCCGCCCATCTCCGACACCGCCGGTGCCCATTCCTCCCTGAACATCTCTTTTGCCATCCTGTATTCCTCCCCGTTCTCCGGAAGAATATTCACATGAAGGTGATTGTTTCCGATATGTCCCCATACCGCAGCCTTAAGTCCGTGGGCCGTAATGGTGTTTCTGTAGAGTTCCATGACGCGGTACAGGCAGTCATCCGGCACCGACATGTCGGAACCGAGCTTCGTGATCTCCGGATTCACGCGTTTCCGCTCGTCGATCATCATATTCGTGCTCTCCGGTACCGCATGGCGGAAGAAGTGCATCTCATCCAGGGCCGAGGCGGAATCCGCGATCCAGCTGTCCTCCTCGCCGACACCGCATTCCTCCAGGATTCCGGCAACCTGCTCCATGCTGTCCATGACCGTATCTTCATCCAGCGCCTTGATCTCCGTGTAAACGCAGTAGTTTTTATTTTCCGGGAGCTCCGGCAGCGCCGAAAATTTCTCATTTTCTTTCTTCATGGTCCGTAAAATGTCAAGAGCGCCGCCGTCAAAATATTCCAGCGCTGTGATGTTTTCCGAACATGGCCGCACCGCCATAACATAGTCTAACGCCGCTTTTTCTGTCTCGAAGAAGGAATTGACCGCCATCGTGTACGCAGGTTTCGGAATCAGCCGCAGCGTCAGCTGTGTGATCACGCCCAGGGTTCCGTCGGAACCGATAAACAGGTCGATGGCATCCATATCATCCGCCGCGTAATATCCGGAAGCGTTCTTTACGTCCGGCATCTGATACGTCGGAAGATCCAGGACCTTCTCCGTCCCATCCGGCATCGGAAGCTTCAGCGTCCGTCCCTCCGCGAAAATCTCTCCCCGGTTCAGATTTAAAAGGCTGCCGTCGGCGAGAAGAACATGAAGACCGTCAATATAGTTTCTCGCCTGCCCGTAACGGTATGTACATGCGCCGGAAGAATTGCAGGCTGCGATTCCTCCAAGGGCCGCCGTTGTCTCTGTGGGATCCGGCGGAAAGAAGAATTCTTCCGCGTCTTCAAATTTGCGAAGCGCCTTTACAGATTCCTCGTCCCACGTTTTTACCTCTTCCTCCGGGAATCTCCTCTCATGGACCATCTTACGAAGCTCCATCAACGTGAGGCCCGGTTCTGTTGTGATGAGGAACGCTCCGTCTCCGCTTTCCCGCATTCCGCATACCTTTGTCATATGGATCATACTCATAATATGCCCGGAGGACGGTACCGCTCCGGCCGCAAGACCTGTTCTCGCGCCCTGGATCGTCACCGGCTCGTTTTTTTCTGCACATATCTTTACGATCTCTGC
>CAVFLH010000113.1:0-8405 GCA_963622995.1 uncultured Eubacteriales bacterium
CCTTTATAATACTCTCTGTAGCCGCTTTAATTCTATCTTCTGAAATATTTTTTGAGATTCTATCATCATACGCCAGGATAGCGTCGAAAACATCTTTTTGAAGTTTCTCTTCTGATTCTCTTTTTTTGTCAAAGTCCAGGATTTCTTTTACCAGTTCACTCGAATCCAGATAAAAAAAATCATTCAGAGGTGCTTCCCTGAACATCACCTGAAGTTGATTCTCTATGCTTCCCCGTTTCTCTTCAGTGATCTTTTCGTCTATATTGTAAAAACTGTTAAACACAGAAAACAGTGCTTTCCCAACTGTACTTTTTCCCGTATCATTCTCACCTGCAATGACCGTGATACCGTTAATTTCTACCGTGGCATTCTGCACTTTTCCAATATTTTTCAATATCAGTTTCATATATTCCTCCTGATTTTGAACCCCGCTGCAGTTCTTACACTGTACGACCTGTAACCGTTTTTGCCGATACTGTGCATTCCAAATCGGCAAATTCTACTGCCTTCACAATATCGTACAGAATTTTCATTTCAGAAAATTCCCACCTATTTGCAGTAGCTGAAATCATGCCTTATACTAATTAATTATATGTGCTCTACCGCTTTTCATACGTTTCCGGCGTATAATGGATCACTCGCGTACCGCTGTTCTCAAACTCAAACGGAACATATAAGAGTTCCTCCATCGCCTTATGGACCGCTTCCTGCTTATCCGGCTCTACATAGAAGAGCAGGAATCCGCCGCCACCGGCGCCGAGAAGTTTTCCGCCGAGGGCACCTGCTGCCATTCCTTTTGCATAGAGTCCATCGATGGAGTCTGTGGAGATCCTGTTGGAGATTCCACGTTTTAACTTCCATGTGTAGTCGAGAAGACGGCCGAACTCATTGAGGTCTGTCTTGGATGTGAGGACTTTCTCCGCGTCATCTACCAGGGACAGCATCTCAAGAAGCTGCTTCTGCTTGTCCACCAGCGCTTTTTCTGTTGTCTGCTGGATATCGGAGGAGAATCTGGAAAATCCAGTGAAGAACAGCATCAGGTTCTGGTTTAACTGTGCCTTTCTCTCCGGGGAGATAATTACCGGATTTACCTCATAGCCGTCGGCATTGAAGTTGATACGGTTCAATCCGCCGAACGCCGCCGCGATCTGGTCCTGAACGCCGCCGCTCTCGTTACAGAGAACACGCTCCAGATAGATTGCGTCATCCGCAAGCTTTCTCTTATCCGCGTATTTTCCCTTTAACGCATAGAATGCGTTCAGCATTCCGACCGCGAAGGAACTGCTGGTTCCAAGTCCGGATCTTGCCGGAAGGTCAGCCTCGTAGGTAAGGCGGATCTCCTGCATATCCAGGTATTTCATAGCCTCGCGGATCGCCGGGTGGTTGATATCGTTGACGTCTGTCACGCGCTCGATCTTAGAGTAGGAAAGCTCTGTGGAATAATCGAAAAAGCGCGGTAAATGGCGCACATTCACATAGCAGTATTTATCAAATGTTGTTGAGATTACGGCTCCGCCGTGTTCTTTATAAAAGTCCGGGAAGTCTGTTCCGCCTCCGAAAAAGGACATTCTAAAAGGGGTCTGTGTGATGATCATAGTTGTTCTCCTAAATCAAGCAATTACTTACATCTTTTTCTTTAACTGTACTAACTGCTTTTATTCTAAGTTGAATTGATTAACTCTCTGTTCTAAAAGCATTCCCGCAATCAAGCTGTTTTTTTCAGATATTACATCGTTAGTCCATCTGTAAAATCTTCTCGACAGCGTCCTGCAGGTCTTTGCAGACAAGATCTGGCTTCACATCATATTTCTTATCGTTTCCAGCCTCACCAGTCAGCACAAGAGCCGTACGCATTCCTGCGTTGATTCCGGTCTGGATATCCATCGTCGTATCGCCGATCATCCAGGATCCCGCGAGGTCGATATTATACCGCTCCGCCGCCTTCTGGATCATACCGATCTTCGGTTTTCTGCACTCGCACGGGATCTTGTAAGCCGGATTCTCCTCCGGATATCCCTTATCCGGGTGATGCGGGCAGTAGAATACATCGTCCAGGAACACCCCCTCTTTTCCGAGAAGTGTCTCCATCTTCTTATGGATATTCTCCACATCCTCGATCTCGCAGAGCCCACGTGCAACCACCGGCTGGTTCGTAATAACGATTCCAAGTCTTCCGGACTGGTTGATCTTCCGAATCGCGTCAGCTGCGCAGTCTTCCAGCGTGAAATCCTCTTCCTTGTATACAAGACCTTTATACTGGTTAATCGTACCGTCCCGGTCCATAAAGATACAGCGCTGCTTATTTTTAAGGCATTTTCCCGCAATTACCCCACGTTCAATATCCGCCAGCGTCTGATTTACACGGTCCACAGTTCCAACATCTTTCACATACTCCGGAGAGCAGTATCCATAAATCGGCTCCCCAGCCTCTAACATGCCCTTAATAACATCGTTCTCAAGGTTCCGCTTCACCGGCTCTGGAACATAATCGCAGATCTTCTTCTCAAATACGAAGATACCCGCATTTACACAGTTCTTATACCAGTAGTCCCGCACATTATGCTTGGAATCAAATGCCGCAATCTTGTCATCCTTGTCGAGCACAAGAAGATCCGAGTCAAATGGGTGCCCATTCGGATGTACAAACAGCGTCGCCACCGCACCTTTTTCTTCATGGAAGCGGATCATCCGCTGAAAATCAATATCAAAGAACAGATCTCCGGACATCATGACAAAACGATCTCCATGGATCATATCCCTTAAATAATAGAAAGATCCAGCCGTTCCAAGCGGTTCCGTCTCCTCATAATACCGGATCGCAACGCCGAATTTCTCACCGTCACCGAAATATTCCTTGATCTTATCACCAAGATGTCCGATAACCATGATAATATCTGTAATTCCATTCTCCTTCAGCCTCTCCACCTGCCATAAAAGCAGCGGTTTTCCGGCTACCGGAACCATAGGCTTCGGAATCTCGTCCTTTGTAAGTGCTGCCAGTCTCGTTCCCTTTCCACCGGCCATGATGACTGCCTGCATCATAATATTTCCTCCCATGGGGCAGGAATCCGCCTGCCCCATTATTGTTTTATATGTTTTATCTACTTATTCAGTCTTTCTTTTCTTCACTGACTGCCGTCTTCTTGCATCCAACTCCCATAGCAAGCAGCTGAAGAATAATCGGCATAGCGATCGGCAGGTTGATATTAACGGTTGCCTGAATCATATAAGCTAAAACAGCCGTCATAACTGCTGCCACAATCGGCTGCTCTTTCATGCGCTTCGCCATTGTCACAACAGAAGATACCATAAATACAATGTAAGATGCCATACCAGCGAAGCCGATGGTAACTAAATAATGCAGGTACTCATTATGCGCACTATCAAAGATAACCATCTTTCCGTTCTGCATATCTGCCGGGAAATAGTACTGCATGATAAGTGCAAATGTATCCGCGCCGTATCCAAATACTTTCTGAATAGGAGTCAGCTTCTTCGTGAAGAGCTCGATTGCGCGTTTCCATACGTATCCACGCTGCGTTCCCCAGTTATCATCGAAAACAACATAAGAACTGATTGCACCATACTTATCTGCATGTCCTGCAATGTTTGCATCGTAGAGAACATAGACTACTGCAAGGCACACAACAACAATAACGCCAAGCCAGATATAAACCGCGATCTTGTTCATCTCATCAGAACTTGTTCTGTTCATCAGCGCCTGTGGCTTTCTGCTCATAGCAACAAGCGCCGCGCTCACGATCCAGAGAATCACCGCAATAACCGGAAGGAATTTCTGCTTCGCAATCAGACCGAACGCACTGTCGATTCCAAGTACGGAAGACGCATACGCCTGGTTGATCCAGTTGATGCAAAGGATCACAGTAACAAATGCAGCCGCAGAGATCACATATCTGCGGAATCCTGTCTTCGTCTTAAATAACCATAACGGAGCCAGGCCAAAGATTGCCGCTAAGGACAGGTATGCGTTATCGCTGGTACCCATGATCAGTGCAAAACTTGATAATACCATATTTCCGAAGTACCAGAGCATTCTCTTCTGGTTCTTCTCCTGTGTGAACAGGATCATGGAGACAGCTAAAAGTGCTGCCACATAGATCGTATAAGTATTAATGTTACCGAATGTGGCTGTGTAGATTGCCTTCTGCTCATCCACCATGTTTACCTTAAATCCGAGAACATCCATCTGGAAGTAATCCGTAATTCCGAACACGCAGACAAGAATGCCGACTGCGAGGAACGCATCCAGATACCACTGCTTTAATTTAAAGAATCTAGTTACGAGGAAGTAGGAAGCCATGTAAACGGTCATAAGGAATACACCGTTATAACGTCCGGATGTTCCCCAGAACGCTTCCCATTTCCAGTCTTTACAGAACACCCAGGAGAGCACGTTGCACAGCCAGAATGCCAGCATTGCCCAATCGCACACATTCATGCTCTTTCTCCATGTCTGGAAATTAAACTTAGAAAACCACTCGATCATCTTCCCGCTCGCCAGGCCATATCCGCCCATAATCACAAGCGCCGCGATCGCAACTACACTATAAAACTGATATTTGGTTTCCAGGATATCAAAATAGAAATCGTGGAACACTAACGGAAGCACGCAAAGAACGATCAGCGTGAACACTCCCATAATTAAAGCAACATTATCCTGATAGCTGCTTTTTGTCTCCTCTTTCTTCTTTATTCTGTTTGCCATGAATTTACTTCCTTTCGTCACGTCATAAAAAATCTATTATATTATAACATCCTTCGACTTTTATAGCAACTTGCGCCGATGGGAATTTACTTCCTTTTTGTGAAATTCGTCACTTGCAAAGTTAAATTCCACCCCTCTGTGGAATTTAATCCTGCAAACAGCTCTATCCCCAAAGGTGGAATTTAATTCTTCCTACTTTTCCTTTATAATTCTTTGTATAAACATGGTGCTTCCTCCCAGCGGTAAGGAGACCATTATGAACAAGCAAAAACATTTAGACCTGCGGGCAAGGATCCTCATTGAAACCTTACTCAACGATCACCACAGCTTTAAATCCATTGCCAGGAAAATCGGCAAAGACTGTACGACGGTTTCAAAGGAAGTCAAAAACCATATCTCTTTTGAAAAGACCGGTGCTTTAGGACGATCCTTCAATGACTGCCGTCTCGCTTTCCTCCATCAGTGCTCCATCCAGAAGCTTTGCCACCCCTGTTCCTTCTCGAACAACAAACTTTGCTGGACCTGCGGCAGATGTACTTTTTCCTGCATTGCTTACGAAAAATATATCTGCCCGAACCTCTCCAGACCTCCCTATGTCTGCAATGGCTGTCAACAGCGTTCCAGATGTTCCCTGAAAAAACGTCTTTACAGGGCATCCTATGCGCAGAAAGAATACGAACAGGTCAGAAGCGAATCCCGTTCTGGGTTTGCTCTTTCCGAAGCAGAACTGAAGCAGCTCGACGACGTGGTGTCCCCACTTCTCATAAAAGGACAGTCCCTGCACCACATCTCCGTTCACCATGCCGATGAACTCATGAAATCCGAAAGGACCCTGTATGCCTATGTAAACAGCGGGCTCTTTACTGCCAGGTCCCTCGACATGCCACGGACCGTTCGCATGCGGCCAAGGAAAAATGTTTCCAAGGAACTCAAGGTTGATAGATCCTGCCGGATCGGCCGTGATTTCCAATGCTTTGAACATTACCTGGCAGAACATCCCGATGCCGCTGTCCGCCAGATTGATTCTGTGGAAGGCACAAAAGGCGGAGCAGTTCTTCTCACGATCCATTTCGTAGAGCAGGGTCTTCAGCTTGCTTTTCTCCGCCGGCGCAATGATTCCCAGTCGGTCATTGACATCTTCAACCGCCTGTATCTCGAATTACTCCCGGAGAGCTTTCTCACGCTTTTTCCAGTCCTTTTAGCGGATAACGGCAGTGAGTTCTCAAACCCTTCCGCCATCGAACTGGACTTACAGGGAAACCGGCGGACGAACCTGTTCTACTGCAATGCCAGCGCCCCTTACCAGAAAGGAAGCTGTGAAAACAACCACGAACTGATCCGCAGGATCATTCCGAAAGGGACGGATCTCGGACGCTACACGCAGGAACAGATCGACCTCATGATGAGCCACATCAACTCCTATTCCCGGAAAAAGCTCGGCAATAAAAGTCCCTATGAAGTTTTCGAGTTCCAGTACGGCAGAAAGATTTTAGACGCATTTCATCTGCAGAAGATCCCAGCAGACGAGATCATCCTCAGCCCTGAGCTGTTAAAGTAACCAAAAAACGATAAGAAAAAGCTGGGCAGGAAAATTTACGCAGCCATCATCGCAGAACCTCCCCAGGGGTGGAATTTACTAACTCCTAAAAACACCACGTAAATTCGACTTCCGCTCGGCATGCAAAAAAATCCCCAAAACCACAGCTTTTACCTTTATTTTAACTCTGTTTCAGGGGATTTTCATGTAGAAGATCAATCTTTTTTTATTTCGGGTGGAATTTAACCCGGCAAAGTGGAATTTACTCTTGCAAAGTGGAATTCACTTTTGCAACTCACCTTTTTGTGAAATTATTCTTAATTTTCTCTCCCCATTCCCCTCTCCTCTTTTCTCCCCATTTTCAGCCGTTTTTGCAACTTGCGATAATTTTACTTATCGGAAGTATAATGGCTTCGTAATGCAATTAGGAATTTCAAAAAGCGTTTCAAAAAAACAAAAGGAGAGTGCATTAATTATGAGAAAGCAGACTAAAATTGCTGCAGTAGTATCCGCAGCAGCTCTGTTAGCATTAGGCGCTTCCATGACATCTTTCGCAGCTTCCAAGGGAACCTGGATGATGGTTGATGGCGAGTGGTATTGCTACGACAAAAACGGTGACGCATATACAAACGTATTCTGCTCCAGCAATGGAAAAGAGTACTATGTTGGTGATGACGGACAGCTCGTTCGTTCCGAGTGGGTTGAGTACGACGGATCTTACTACTTCGTAAACAGCAGCGGTGCTAAGATCACAAACGACTGGAGATTAACAACTCCGTACGATGATGACAGCGCTGATGAGGAGTGGTACTACTTCAAATCCAACGGCAAGAGAGCCGAAGGCGAGAAGATCACTTACAAGGGAAAATCCTACTACTTCGATAGCGACGGAAAGATGCTCACAGGTTGGGTAACAACTGGTGATAGCGCGTCCGCAGTTAACGAGGCTAATGGTTATGAGGAAAACCACACATTCTACTGTGACGAGACAGGTGCTCGTGTAGAGGGTGCATGGGTTAAAGATACTAAACCGGGCGTTACAGATGATGACGCTGATGAAGATGAGTACTGGTACTACTTAAAGAAAGCTACTGGTAAGCCGGCAACAGGCAAACAGTCCAACATCAATGGTCAGATCTATCTCTTCAACAACGAAGGCCAGATGCAGCATGGTTGGGTTGCAGAAGACACGGCGACATCTTCCAATGTTAAGTTCTATCAGCTTGACGAAGATGATGACGAGAAAGCAATGGCAACCGCTAAGGGTGAAGTTTACTACTGCGGCGACGAGGATGACGGACACGCCAAGAAAAATAAATGGGTTAAGACATGGCTTCCAGATAACACTAATGAAGAGGAAGATGATAAAGAGTGGTTCTGGTTCGATAAAGAAGGTAAACTCTTTAGAGCTGGTAAGAAAACAGCTGCAGCTGCTACAGCTTCTAACGCTTGGAAGTATAAACTTGACGAAGGCACTCTTGTAAAAGATGCTGATGAAGCTGAAACAATCATCGGTAAGAAGAAAGTAAACTCCAAAGATTACTGGTTCACAGGTGATGGTGTAATGCTTTCCAAGTTCTACCTCATCAACGACGCTATGTACTACTTCGGTGGTTCTGATGATGGTTCTATGAAGACTGGTTCCCAGTCCATTAAGGACAACGCTGGTGACACATACAAGTTCTACTTCTACACAAAGGATCAGTCCAGCGAGTACAAGACTCCGGACGGAAAACACAGCCTTGCTAAAGGCGCTGGTGTAGTTGGTAACCAGAGCAACAAGCTTTACTGGTATGGTATGCAGATTCAGGCTGATGATTATAAGTATCAGGTAGCTAATATCACTGTTGGACCGGAAAACGACCAGACAGTTTACAGCTTCATTGTAAACTCTAACGGTACTATTCAGCACTCTGCAAGCACTGAGTACAAAGAGGATGGCGATATCCTTATTAAGACTGGTGTAAATGGTGATACTAAGTATCAGACAAAGGCTCAGTTCAAGTATGCCATCGAAAACACAGCTTCTGTTGATAAGCGCGTTAGCGATGTGGATCTTGGTAAGTTCTTTGTCCCGGCAGAGTAATTTAATATTTAAAATTAGAAATTCTAATTGCAAACACGACGGGCGGGAAGAAATTC
>CAVFLH010000114.1:0-8394 GCA_963622995.1 uncultured Eubacteriales bacterium
GTCTCCAGCCTCTTTGATCTCCTCAAAAAGCCGCAGGATCTCCGGAACCGTCTGATCTCCATCCAGTTTTTTTAACTGCATAGCGCCCAGAAACTGGTACTCCGTCACCCGGCTTAAAAGTCTCCGGATCTCGACCTTATCGACCGCAAGCGGTGCCTGGAATGCCGTGATCATGTTCTTCACGTTTCCGATAGTGTCATTGTCAAGCTTTAATCCGCGAAGGATCTTCACCGCCTGCTCCGGCGTCATGTGCCGCAGGAAACCGGCCCATCTGTGGGATTTGTCCGCCGGAAGCGCAGCGATGCCGGCCCAGCATTCTTTTAAAACATCCCTGGAAGTTCCATTCTCCGAACCAGCGCACTCATCCTGACTTTCTTTTTTCTCAACGCGCATCGCCTCTCTCTCCAGTTCCCGCTCGGATACCTCCGGGAACCCCGCCGTCACATACTCCGCGATCCCCGTCTCATCCACCATCCAGATCTTCTCCGGATGATCCGACAATAGGAGCTTTGTGAGTTCCACCTGGATCCGCTCCTTGCTCACATGGGTGAGGTTCGGCGCGATCTCGGCGATGGCCTGATACGTCTCGTCCTCGATCACGAAATCCAGCTGTGCCGCAAACCGCACAGCCCTGAGGATCCGCAGCGCGTCCTCCGTGAACCGGTCCTTCGCACAGCCGACACACCGGATCACCCGGCGTTTTAAGTCTTCCATGCCCTCAAACTCATCCACAATCCCCGTCTCATGGCTGTATGCCATGGCATTGATCGTAAAGTCCCGGCGCTTTAGATCTTCTTTAAGATCCGACGTAAACTTCACCGTCTCCGGATGTCTTCCGTCCAGGTACTCCCCGTCAATCCGGTATGTGGTGACCTCGTAGCCGCTTCCGTGCTTGATGATCGTCACTGTTCCATGCTTAAGGCCAGTATCCACGGTCTTCCCGAAGATCTCCTTCACCTTCTCCGGCTTTGCGGAGGTCGTAATATCCCAGTCTCCCGGAACACGTCCAAGGACTGCATCCCGGACACAGCCGCCGACGATAAATGCCTCGTATCCATGGCTTCGTATGTTGTCAATGATCCATTCCGCCTCATAGGGCATCTCAATTCTCACCGGTCCGGTTACCTCCTTATAAATTGATCCTTTCAAGCGTGCCCGGCCCGCTATTTTCCCAGATTCTTGAGAATCGGGATCAGCCGCTTCGCCAGAACCGCCGCCAGAACACATAAAATAAAATCCTCACCGACCGTCAGAAGAAAGCAGTTGATAAACACGACCTTCCATCCGACGCCTACGCCAAGGACAAAATTGCTGCACACATAAAAATAGATCATCCCGCAGCCATAATCCGCGAGAAGTCCCCAGAATGCAGAAAATAAAAGCCAGGAAAAGGATATACTTTTCCTGATCTCATACACACGTCCCGTCACATAGGCCGCCGCCGCGAATCCGATGAGGAAGCCGAATGTAGGCTTTAAAAGATACGCCGGACCGCCGCCCGTGGCAAAGATCGGGATCCCGCATAATCCGATCACCAGGTATGTCAGCACGCTGAAAAACGCCCGCTTTGACCCCAATAAGAGAGCCGCAAGCAGCACGAAGAAAAACTGCAGCGTAAAATGCATGGCCATCGGCTGGACAGGGATCGTAATTTTAAGAAAGGCCCCGACGGCGATGAGGGCTGTAAAAAGCCCTCCCATCGTCAGGTCCCTAATATTCCATCTGTTCATTAATATGCCTTGCCCCAGTAAACCATCTTGGTTGCCGGTTTGCCGCAGCATACGCATGTCTCAGCAAGCTTCTCCTGCTTGAACGGCATACATCTGGATGTAACGCCGACCTGCTCTTTTAACTTGTCCTCGCACTCCTGACAGCCACACCACATAGCGCGGATGAAGCCCGGCTTGTTGTCGGCGATGTTCTTCATCTCTTCCATGTTGTGTGCGTCGTAGGTGTGTGCGTCGCGGTGTGCTTTCGCGCGCTCATACATGTCGTGCTGGATGGTCTTTAAGAGCTCGTCAACCTTCTCGGCGATCTCGCTTAAAGCGACTGTGATCTTCTCGTGGGTGTCACGGCGTACTAAAACTGCCTGACCTGCCTCGATGTCCTTCGGTCCTAACTCAACACGAACCGGGATTCCTCTCATCTCGGACTCAGAGAACTTCCAGCCCGGGCTCTTGTCGGAATCATCAACTTTTACGCGGAAGTTGGAGAGAACTTCCTCAACCTCTCTTGCCTTCTCAAGAACACCTTCCTGCTGCTGGCGGATCGGAACGATAACGACCTGTGTCGGAGCTACGTTCGGCGGAAGCACGAGACCCTCGTTGTCGCCGTGTACCATGATGATGGCACCGATCATACGTGTTGTCATGCCCCAGGATGTCTGGTGAACATACTTTAACTGGTTGTCCTTATCGGAATACTGGATACCGAATGCCTTCGCGAAACCATCACCGAAGTTGTGGCTGGTTCCGGACTGAAGTGCCTTTCCGTCATGCATTAAGGACTCGATAGTGTAGGTCGCCTCAGCACCTGCGAATTTCTCTTTGTCTGTCTTCTGTCCGCGAACCACCGGAATCGCAAGGAACTCCTCACAGAAATCAGCGTAGATGTTTAACATCTGGATGGTTCTCTCCTGAGCTTCCTCTGCTGTCGCGTGTGCGGTGTGGCCTTCCTGCCATAAGAACTCTCTGGAACGGAGGAACGGTCTTGTTGTCTTCTCCCATCTCACTACGGAGCACCACTGGTTGTATACCTTCGGGAGGTCACGGTAGGAGTGGATGTCTTTCTGGTAGAAATCGCAGAACAGAGTCTCGGATGTCGGGCGGACGCAGAGACGCTCCTGAAGCGGCTCAAGACCTCCCTGTGTTACCCATGCTACCTCCGGTGCGAAGCCTTCTACATGGTCTTTCTCTTTATCAAGTAAGCTCTCCGGGATGAATAACGGCATGTAAACGTTCTTTACGCCTGCTTTTTTAAAGCGCTTGTCCAGTTCATGCTGAATGTTCTCCCAGATCGCGTATCCGTCCGGTTTGATGACCATGCAGCCCTTTACGCTTGCATAATCACATAATTCTGCTTTTTTTACAACGTCTGTGTACCACTGCGCGAAATCGTCTTCCATGGAAGTGATGGATTCCACAAGTTTCTTCTCTCTTGCCATTGTCTTTCTCCTTTATATGAATTCTTGGATTGCATACATCTAAAATTTCTGAGGATGCAGGACGCCTGTTCCGTTCCGGGGCATTCCCTGCGGAAATAAAAAAGGCTGTCAGTCCCAACTAAGGGACCGACAGCCGGCGTTACCACCCAAATTAGCTTCCGCATTTCACGGAAACTCTCCTCTGATATCCGTTAACGCCGGATCTACGCTGTACTTAGCAATGTAGTCATTCGCAGTAACAATCTGTTTTCACTGCTGTTTTCCACATCTCTCGCACAAAGCTCCGAGGCCGGTTCAACGACGCGCACATGGAAGCTCTCACCGTCCGCTTCCTCTCTGGGATGCCGCCATTCATCTACTTTCCCTCTTCAATGCCTGTCTGATATGCATATATGATGGATTTTAATGGATTTTTCCATGTTTGTCAAGACTCCGGGACGGATTTTGCAGGTCAGCATCACCATCCCGGAGTCTCACACTCTCCGTACCCGTCCTGGACACGCATTCTTTAAAATATCAGCTTAATCAACAGCCATCCCGCCGCGATGCATAACAGCACCAGCGCAAATGCCGTGGAGAGTCCGAACACGATCGCTCCGACAACGATGGATAAGATAAATCCAAACAAACTCAGCACCGCGCCGAGAAGCTTTCCGCAGACACCCAGCACAAGGCCGACGCACTTGAAGATCACGACAAGGAATATAATCGCAAATAAAATTGACATAATTTCGCCTCCAGTCAAACAAAATCTCGTGGATTTCTTCGGCTTATTATATTCCCATTACCAACATTTGTAAATAAAAATCAGCTTCCGATCGCTAAATACCTTATCTGATCCGCCCCGTCTTTCTGATAGACACGGTGGGAGATCGAGATAACGGTACGTCCCTCCGACGCGCTCTTGAGCGCTTCAAGCACCATCTCCTCCGTCTCCGCGTCAAGGTTCGCCGTGATTTCATCGAGAAGCAGGAACCTCGGCTCACCGGCAACGGCTCTCGCGATTGATAAGAGCTGCCACTGTCCCTGTGAGAAGATCTCCGGTTTACATAACGTGTCATATCCGTCATCCAGGCTCATGATCGTCTCATGGAGTCCCACAAGCTTCGTAGCTGCCTGCACCGCCTCGTCCCCGATCTCTGGATCAAACAGCGTGATCTGGTCGCGGACCGTACCTGGAATCATATGGAAGGACTGTTCCACGTAGCCGAACTTCTTTCTCTTCTCCTTATCGGAGATCCGGTATGCCTCCTCGCCCTCGATCAGCGCCTCGCCGGAGTTCGGACGGTAGAGCCCCAGGAGTAGCTTAAAGATCGTACTCTTTCCGGCACCGGTACGTCCCGTCAGCGTTACCTGCTCACTCGGATAAATTGCGAAATTCAGGTCATTTAAGACGATGTGGTTGTCGTAGCCGAAGGTGACATCTTTAAATTCTACGCACGGCTCCTGGCTTTCATAACTTTCTGCTTTTCCGGCTGTGTCTGCAGCTGAACCTTCACTTTCTACATCCGCAGCACCAGAACCATTTTGCGCATTTTCTAACTTCTGGGCTGCGTCAGTCTTTCCAGATTCATGTGCAGAATCCGCAAGTTCGCGTTCTTCCACCATCTCCCGCTCCGGCATCGCCAGAAACTCATTGATTCTATAGACACCCGCAACCGCCGACTGGATCGTCTGGATCTCCATGCCCAGGTTCTCGATGGGCGAGAATACCTGGGAGATATAGTTGATGACCGCGACGGATGTTCCCACGGACATGCCAAACAGCACCAGAACCTTCGCGTTTCCAGATGCCGCCAGCAGCATGACAATCGCAACCGCCACCGCGTTTAAAAACAGGATCACCGGCGAGTAGACAGCGTCATAAAAGTTCGTTTTCTCGATCGCCGCATAACTCTCCCCGATATAGTCGTCATACCGCTTCTCCATATACGTCTCTTTTCCAAGCATATGGATCGTTCTGATACACCGGATCGTCTCCGGAACATGGTTTGTGACACGGCTCACTGCCGCGCGGTTCTCCAACTGCGCTGTCAGCATCCGCTTCTGTACGATTCTTGTAAACACGAAGATCACCGGAATCAGGACAACAAGAAGCAGCGCAAGTCCCCGGTTCTGGAACCAGATCACCGCAAAGATACTGATGACTCTGCAGGCATCCGCGAACATGCTGATGATTCCGGATGTAAACAATGCCTCAACGGTATCTACATCGCCCACGAATCTGGATACCACAGCGCCCGGCTCTTCCTTATTTAACGTGTCAGCGCTCAGCCGGACAAGCTTATTCGAAAGCTCACTTCGAAACGCGTGGGTCATCTTCTGTCCAAACACGGTCAGAAAACTCTCTCTTAAGGACTCCAGTGCCCCCGTCAAAAGGATCAGCAGAAAATATTCCGCCGCCATGGAAAATCCCGAGAAATTTCCACCGGCGATCCGGTCAATGATTTTTCCGAGAACAAGAGGCGGAAGCAGGGAAACGACAACAGCCCCCGTCACTGTCAGGACGATTCCGATGGAAAGCCATTTTTCCCGCGCGACGGTATTTCCGATGATCGATGCCGCGCTGATATTTCTTTTTCCAGCCATTATTTCTGCCTCCTTTCCACAGTTTTTCCATTCAGGCCACTTGATGTCTCCTTACTGTCTCTGTTCTCCTCTGTCCCATTACTTTGCGCGCTGTCGGCTTCACTCTTTCCCTCGCCTTCCGCGATAAGTTCTTCTTTTTCCTCTTTCTCCGACACCTGTGCCCTGTAAAGCTCCGCGTACTGCGGATTCTCTGCCATCAGCCTCTCATGGCTGCTGCATGTTCCCCTCTTCTGGTCCATCCAGATCACCTGGTCAAACTCCGGGAACAGGTACAGTCTGTGGGAGATCAGGAACACGATCCTGTCTTTCGAGAGCTCCTTCACATGTTCAAAGACCTGTTTTTCCGTATTTCTGTCAAGCGCAGAGAACGGATCGTCCAGAACCAGCACCGGCTTTCCGTGGCAGAGCGTTCTCGCCAACGCAAGGCGCGCCGCCTGTCCGCCGGAGAGACGGACGCCGCTGTTTCCCACAACAGTCTTCTCCTTCTCTTCCATCTCCTGGACCTCCTCGTCGAGGCATACAGCCTTAAGCCATGTCCAGACGTTGTCATCATCCCCCAAGAGCACGTTGTTCTCCACGCTGTCTCCCAGAAGTTCCGGATCATGTCCAAGGTAGCCGACAATTCTGCTCCGCTCATTCTCCGTGTAGGAGGAAAGCTCCCTGCCGCCGTAAGTCAGATGACCTTCATACGGATATTCGCAGAGGAAACTCTTTCCCAGCGTAGATTTTCCGCACGCCACCGGACCGGTGATACCGATGATCTGGCCTGGTTTCGCGGTGAAGGAAATGTCCTTAAAGATCGGATCGCTGCCCGGATAAGCGAAGGTGAGATGATCGGCAATGACCACGTTTTCTCTTCCGCTGTTCTTTTCTGACTGCTGCCCGGATCTATGCGCCGCACTGCTTTCCGCCCCGATCTTCACATGCTTATCAGCGCTTTCAACACTGTAGTTTTCCTTCTTCTCCGCGATCTCATCTTCCTCCACAGCCTCAGCCGCCCGCTCCATGTACGGATGGATCCGCTTCCAGGAAACCTGCGCCTTGTGGACCGCGTTGAAGAGCTTCGCCGCCTTCGAGGACTTATCGGAGAGCTTCGTGTAACATGCGAGGAATGTGGTAAATGCCGCCACATCCCATGACGTCCAGCCCATTCCGAGAATGTTTCTTGAACCGAAATACAGGATCATCACGGTTCCCGCCATGGCGATCACCTTGTAGACCGGCGGCAGGGCCGCGTTCCAGATGTTTGCCTTCACAGCCGCATGTTCATACTCTTTTAAGTGGACCTCGTAATTCTCCCCGCGCTCCTTCTCACATCCGAAGACACGGTATGTGATAGCGTTGGTGATCCGGTCCAGGGTCGCCGCGTTGAGCTTTCCGGTCTGTTCCTTGTAAGCGGCTCCCGTTGTCTGGACGATCCGTTTCATCCGCTCCGCTATAATATAGGAAAACGGAGGAAAGATCAGGGAACAGAGCGCCAGTCTCCAGTCATAATAGAGCAGCATGCACACATATCCGAGAAGCGCCACGCCTGTGTCAAAGATCTCCGTGGTGAATTTTCTCATGCCTTCCACGCAGTCATCCACGTCGGAGATCGCCTTCGTGATGACGTTTCCGGCGCCCTCTTTTTCCAGCTCCACGCGGGATTTATGTACCAGTGTCCGATACAGAATCCGCTTCATCCGCCGGTTTACATTGTTGGCGAACCGGCGCACATGGAATCTCTTGATATATCTCGCCAGCTGTACCGTTCCGGTCACGATCACATAGGCGAGCGCCAGCCGGAGCATCGCAGGAAAATGCTCCGCCCCGGTCAGGATCTGCATCAGGCAGCCTGCCATCTTTCCCTCAAACCACGGTCCCGCCATGAGACCCAGGTTGTAGATCAGCCCCGACACCGTGATCAGTGCCAGAACCTTCCATTCTGCCCGGAAATACGTCATGATCTTATCCGGGCGAAAATTTTTCTTTTCCATTGTTGTCCTTTCCTATTCCCGCTCCGCTACCAGCTTCGAAATATTCTTAAATCCTGCCCGCCGTTCATTCTTCGACCGCCAGTACAGTTTGTCGAGTGTCTCGCAGAACGCGTTCTTCTCCTCCTCCGGCAGCTCCGCCAACAGCCACTCATAAAAGACCGCCTCAATGCTTGCCTTCGAATTCTTTAATGCCTCCGCCTTCTTCGTCGCGTAAAGCAGCTGGCTTCTTCCATCCGCCGGGTTCGGCTTTCTCTCGAGATACCCTTTCGCCTCCAGGCTCGCCACCCGTCTCGCCGCAGCGCCCTTATCGATCTTAAGCGCCTCCCGGACTTCTGTCTGGGTGATTCCCGGATTGTGGCGCACAAGGTGGATAAAATCAAACTCCGCCGTTCCGATTCCCTCTTCCTTCATGGTCTGCACCGTGAACTTTCCAACCTCACGGGCGATTTTCGTGATTTTTCTTCCAGTCTGGTCCATAAAGTCTCCTTTCCAAACGCAACTCCACTGCTGCTCTTTCAGCTCCCTGTCCGTCACACAGCCAGATTCCGCTTTTCATCGTTTTTTCACACAGCTCTGTGTCCCAATACATTTCCATCGTCCCGAAAATTTTAACACAATTTCGCCTCAGATAGTTGTACCATCATCTAATTTGGATGATAGTACAAC
>CAVFLH010000115.1:0-3636 GCA_963622995.1 uncultured Eubacteriales bacterium
ATACCGAATAGAAGGCAGAAAAAGCCTGAAATATGGGCAGGCAAAGATGCAGACGGTTGTATGAAAATATTCAAAAAGAATAAGAACAGTTATAAATGAAAAGAAAGAGTTATGGTTGATCAATGTGATCTGATCAAGCCATAGCTCTTTCTTTTTATGAGCATACTTATTCGAATAACTGCGCGCTGCATTCTCGTGTGACGATCACATCGAGATCCACCCAAACGCATTCGCCACAGAACTGATCAGAATGATCGCCGCAAAGATCGGGCAGAGGTATTTGATCATGAACTGGAAGACCACTTTCCGACGGAAATTGCTCTCGCCGAGCAGAACCTCCTCCTCGATTGCCTTCAGACCAATCACCTTAGATACGAGCAGACATGTAGTAAACGCTGCGATCGGCATCATGACAGAGTTGGTCAGGAAATCAAAAAAGTCTAAAAACTGCATTCCGATCACGGTGACGCCAGCCAGCGGACCATATCCGAGGCAGGAGAGTGTTCCGAGAATGATCATGATGACTGCCATAAATACCGTCGCCTTTTTCCGGCTCCAGTGGAGCTCGTCCTCGAAGGTGGATACCGCACTCTCCGTCAGGGCGATGGAGCTTGTGACCGCCGCGAACAGGACCAGCATGAAGAACAGGATGCCAACAGCGGTTCCAAGGCCCATATTGGCAAAAACCTTCGGGATCGTGATAAACATAAGCGCCGGGCCGGCCTGCAGGGTATCCGGGTCGCCGCCGGAGAAGGCGAAGACTGCCGGGATGATCATGAGACCAGCCATGATAGCGATGGCGGTGTCGAAGATCTCAACATTCTGCGTGGAATCCTCGATGGAGGTGTCTTTTTTCATATAGGAGCCGAAGGTCACGAGAATTCCCATGGCGATGGACAGGGAGTAGAACATCTGTCCCATGGCAGAGACCACGGTCATCCAGGAGAAGTTCTCAAGATTTGGAACAAGGAAATACTTAACGCCCGCCATGGCCCCAGGTCTTGTCACGGAATAGACCGCGATGAGTACGGAGAGGACCACGAGGATCGGCATCATGAACTTCGATACGCGCTCGATTCCGTTGCGTACGCCAGCGTAGATGATAACCACCGTAAACATGGTAAAGATAATAAAACAGATCTCCGTGGAAAGTCCGTTGGAGATGAATGCGGAGAAATATTCATCCGTGGCAAGCGCCTGTCCATGTCCAAGGAAATATTCGGCCAGATATTTGATGACCCAGCCGCCGATGACGGAGTAGTAGGGCACGATCAGAATCGGGATGACGGCGTTGATCCAGCCGCCAAACGATAGCCATTTCGACTTTCCGAAAGATTCATAGGCACCCACAGGACTCTTTTTCGTCATGCGTCCCAGAGCGGTCTCCGCCATGATCATCGTGTAGCCGAAGGTCAGCGCCAGGATGATATAGACTAACAGAAAGATCCCGCCGCCGTACTTTGCGGCGAGATACGGAAATCTCCAGATATTTCCCAGTCCCACAGACGCGCCCGCCGCCGACAGGACGAAACCGAGCTTTCCGGAGAAGGAACTTCGTTTATGATTCATAATTGATTTCTCCTCGTGTTTTTGTCACAAATACATTTGTGCGTGTAAGAGATAGTCTACCATAGAACAGAGGAAAAGGCAATTTAATCTGCCAGGGGCACGGAAATTGGAATAGAACCAGTGGGAGGTATAATCAGGAGGCAGAATGGCGGGAAAATGATGTGCCGGGGGAGTGTGTCCAATAATAAAACCAGTGTCCGAAGGAAAAAGACGTGTATAAAATAAGGAACATCCGGAGAATCCTATAATTTGATGGCGAAATTGATGAGTTTGCGTTATAATGCACTTATACCTACCGGATAAATACAGTTTATAGATACAGAGAGGTGGAATTGTGTTAAAAGCAGAAAACTTGGTCCTCAATGTGGAGGACAATGGAGCAAAGAAATGTCTCCTGGATCATATTTCCTTCCAGGTGGACGACGGGGAGATGTTAGTGATCACAGGACCGAACGGCGGCGGAAAGTCCACGCTGGCGAAAGTCCTGATCGGAATTGAGAAGGCGGAGAGCGGAAAGATCTTTTTAAACGGGGAAGATATCACGGATTTTGATATCAACCACCGCGCCAACGCCGGAATCGGCTACGCGTTCCAGCAGCCGCCGAGATTTAAGGGAATGACGGTGCAGAGACTTCTCGCGCTGGCGGCAGGAAGAGAGCTGGAAGACCAGGAGTGCTGTAAGCTTCTGTCCGATGTGGGACTCTGCGCGGAGGAATATTTAAACCGCCAGATCGACGGAACGCTGTCCGGCGGTGAGATGAAGCGAATCGAGATCGCGACGGTTCTCGCGAAGGAACAAACCTTATGTATCTTCGATGAGCCGGAAGCCGGGATCGATCTCTGGAGCTTCTCCATGCTGATCCACAAGTTCGAGGAGATCCACAAGGAGAAAAAGCAGAGCCTGATCGTCATCTCCCACCAGGAGAAGATCATCAGCATGGCCGACCGGATCATGGTGATCGATGACGGAAAGATCAAGGCGGAAGGCCTGAAGGAAGATGTCCTGCCGTGCTTAAACGGACTTGATAAATGTCATGCATGTGCGGGAAATACGGGGGTGAGAGCGTAATGGTAGAGCTGGATCATGTAGTAGAAGAAGTACTGAAGGTCATCAATGACAACGGATTTTCCCAGAAAGGCGCTTTCAACCTGCGTCAGAATGGAACATCCATCTGCCACGGTGACAGTGAGCATATTAAGATCAAGAAAAAGACAGACAAGCCGGGTATCGACATTTATATTGATGGAGACACAAAGGGCGAGAAGGTTTATATTCCTGTGGTCGTCAGCGTTTCCGGCATGACAGACCTTGTATACAATGATTTCTATATCGCGGACGGCGCGGACGTGACGATCATCGCGGGATGCGGGATCCACAACAGCGGATGCAACGAGAGCAGACATGATGGCGTCCACACGTTCCATGTCGGAAAGAACGCCAATGTCTGTTATCAGGAGAAGCATTACGGTGAGGGAAATGGTACCGGCGGCCGTGTGTTAAATCCGGTGACGAATATCTATGTGGGAGAAAATTCCGTGTTCAATCTGGATACGGCGCAGATCAAGGGCGTTGACTCCACGGTCCGCGAGACGCTTGTGGAGATGGATAAAAATTCCAGATTATATGTGACGGAGCGTCTGATGACCGAGGGAGAGCAGACGGCGGAGTCCAACATCGAAGTTCGCTTAAACGGAGAGGACAGCTCCGCACAGATCATCTCCAGATCCGTCGGAAAGGGCAATTCCGTCCAGACCTTCCACCCGAAGGCGGTCGGCAACAATAAATGTCAGGCACATATCCAGTGCGACTCCATCATCATGGACCACGCCGAGATCGGCTCCATCCCGGAGATCCGTGCCCGCGATCTCAACGCGGCGATCATCCACGAGGCGGCCATCGGACGGATCAACGATGAGCAGCTTTTAAAGCTCCGGACGCTGGGGCTTACCGAGGAAGAGTCGGAGAACGTGATTATTGAGAATTTCCTGAACTAAATCATAAAATCAGAGTTTTTTATATAAGAAAAGCAGGTCTGCAGGTAAAAAGTTACTGATGCAGATCTGCTT
>CAVFLH010000115.1:3646-8362 GCA_963622995.1 uncultured Eubacteriales bacterium
GATCTGCTTTTTGTGTACTCGCGCGAAGATGTAGATTGTAGCAAGCGACCGTGCGAGATGCGCGAATGTGCCTTGGCACATTCCTTTTTAGAAGTACGTTCTCCGCTTCGGCGTATTCCAGCTTCCAACCACGCGCTTCACATTGGAGATCGTCACGAAGGCGTTCGGGTCTTTTGCCTGGACATAGTCCATAAACTGGCCATATTCCTTCTTTGTGAGGATCGCCAGGATCTCATTCTTCGGGTCATCGCTGTAGCCGCCGGTGGCGGTGTAGACGGTGATGCCGCGCTGGAGAGTCTCGATGACGTAGCGTTTAAAATCGTCGTTGTGTTCGGAGATGATGCACACGCGGATTTTTCCGGTGAACTCGTCGATAAAGTAGTCCAGGACAAGGCCACTGAAGTAGGTGGACAGAGCGCCGGTGATCACGGTCTGGAGGTCGTAGGCGAAGTAGGAGCTTGCAACGGTCACGAGGCCTGCGATAATGATGGACTTTCCGAGGTCCATGTGAAGGTACTTGTTCATGATCTTTGCGATGATGTCGAGACCGCCGGAGGCGGCGTTGGCGTTGAAGAGGACCGCCTGTCCGTAGCAGATCACGACGATCATGCCCACAACATCCAGGGCGATATTTCCCGTCGGGGATGCCGGATCCGGGAACAGGAGCTCGAACACGAAGAGGAGCGCCGGCAGCAGGACGGAGATAAAGATGATCTTTGTCCCGAAGGTCTTATCAACAAAGAGAAACGCCAGGATGATGCAGATGATATTCAGGAGCAGCGTCATGGCGGACAGGGACAGTGGGACGAAGTTCACAAGAACCACGGCGAGACCGGAGATACTTCCGCTGACGATGTGGTTCGGGTTCATAAAGAAGTAGACTCCCACGGCGATGATGAAGGTGCCGAAGAAGATCGTGGAGAAATATTTTAGTTTTTCAAACATGGTGAGGTTCCTTTTTCGTATTAGTATTTGCGTGTCAATCATATGTGAAAAATGTACAGTTGTCAAACGTGCGCGTTGCAGTGTGAGCGCTTGTATGCGGCAAAGTGAAAAGCAGATATGGATAAAATATGGAGTATGACCGGGGATGGAAAACGCGTTGGAGAAGGAAGAGGATGACGGATACGACCGTGTGAGATATAATGGATCCAGAGCGATAAAGCAGTTGGAGGTGTAGAGATGAGGTATGAGGTATCTTATATAGAAACACTTGTCCGGGATATTCTGGAACATGCGGGACTTTCAGAGGCGGACGCGAAGAATGCGGCGGATTGTCTCCTGATGGCGGACATGCGCGGCGTTCATTCCCATGGAGTTGTTCATGTGAAAGACATCTGCGCGCGTATCAAGGCGGGGACGATTAAGACGTCCGCGAATACCAAGGTGATCCAGACGGCGCCGTCCGCGGTGACGGTGGATGCGGACCATGCGGTCGGCATGACTTCGGGGATCATGGCGATGAAAAAGGCAGTGGAGCTTGCGGAAAATACGGGAATTGCCATGGCGACGATCCGGAATGACAATACATACGGCATGGGAGCGTTTTATCCGATGTACGCTGCCGAATGGGGCATGATCGGTATTGCGGTCTGCAATACGAAAGGATATGTGGCACCATTCGGTGGGCGGATCCGGTATTGGGAACGAACCCGGTCTCCATTGCGATTCCGACAGGACATCATGGCATGGTCGTGATCGATATGGCGACTAGCGAGGCGGCGGTCAACAAGATCGCCCTGGCGATGAAGGAAGGACGGCAGATCCCGGATACCTGGGCTGTGGGGCCGAATGGGGAGAAGACGACGGATCCGGCTGCTGCATACCAGGGGGCACTGCTTCCGTTTGGCGGACATAAGGGATATGCCCTGCAGCTTGGAATTTCACTGTTTGCCCATGCGCTGGCGGGGGGGAGCCATGGATGTGGACAACCCGAAGGCGTGGGTGGATGAAGATATCTTCTGTAATTTCGGCTGTGTCATGTGTGCCATTGATATCAGCAAGTTTATCCCGAAGGAAGAGTTTCTGGCGCGGGCGGATGCGCTGTTGGATCTTGTGAAAAGCGGAAAGACCTCGGAGGGAACAGCAGAGATCCTGATTCCAGGAGAACGGGCGGCGCGGGAGTATGAGAGGTCGAAGCGGGAAGGTGTGGAGATCTCAGATGCGGTGATGGCGGATCTTCGAACTCTTTGTAGAATATATGGAATATAAGAAGTAAAGAAAAGGCTGATGCATTGGTTTGAAACTGCATCAGCCTTTTGGCTGCATGAATCCGGAAGAAGCTGTTAGTGGCAGATTTTCGCGTAATGAAAGTGTAAGAAAATAGTAATTGGGCGTTTCTTGTGCCGAAGAACAGCATTTTATATAATGAAAGCGGAAGAACATGATCGTAAAATCGTACTTGAAACAGAGTGGTCACTCCCGGAAGGAGGATGGGCTATGAAACAGAAGAGACATATCTGGAAAACTTTTTCTGCTTGGGAGGCGGACGTTTTCAGACAGTATCTGGAGGCCTTGGCGTTGGAAGGATGGTATCCGGAATCTGTCGGAGGGATAGGAATGGACTGCCGCCGGGGTGAGCCGGAAAAGCGCAGGTATGCCGTCATGATAGCACCGGAGGTGTCTGCACTGACCGGGACAGATTCCTGGACGGCCGACAGGTTTCGGGAAAAATGTGAGGAGGCGGGATGGAAATTTCAGTGCAGCGGTAATCTGTGGCAGATCTTTTATACAACGGATGATTCGCTGGAGCTGACGGAAGAAATGAGTGATGCCGCTCAGTTTAAGACCCAGAAAGCGCTGGTGTTTAACTGGTCGGTGATGCTTCTTTATCCATTGATCGGTGTATTGGAGTGTTGGCTAGTATATGAATATTTTAGGAATGTCGGAGCGACATTTACAGATCCAACAAGACTGTTTTCTATGGCGGTAAGTATTCTCCTTGTAATCTCATACACGTGGAGCTATGTTCGGCTGTTTTGCTGGAAGCGGCAAAGTGAACGGGCATTGAAGGAGAACGGGAAAATGCCGGTCATGGATTTAAAGAAGGTCTTGATCCGGAAAAAGTATGAGAAGATTTTTCTCGTAATCACGCTGTCCGCGGCAATCGCCGTTTCTTTTTCCACGTCGGTAAGGAGTCTTTTGACAGCGGTGTTCTCGATCCTGATCGTTGTGGGAGTTGCCCTGTTCATGAGAAAAATGATTCAGCAATACGGAAGCGGGGACCAGCGGGATGATTGGACCAGTTATCTTATAGGGGTTACGGTATTTGCCACGATCCTGATTCCGGTATGCGGAGGCTTGATCGGGCAGAGTGGATCTGGGGAAGAGAATGCCAGGAGGAGAAGTACCGTATTCGCGAGATATTGGACGGATATAAGACCAGACTTGTGATCCTTGATTTTGGCGGCGGGACAGATGGAAAAGGAGTGGAAGAGGCGATAGGGAAGTTTTGGGATTCCAGTGGGGATTGAAAACGAAAAATAATATGTAATTGACATAGCCGTTCGGCGATATTAAAATGAATTTATAAAAATATCGTCGAACGGCTATATTATTTCTAGAGAACAAAAATATAGCCGCTCGAACAAATAAAGGTGATCATGCTATGAAAATAACATCTGTAAATGAATTCGGAAAAGCGATTCGCGACAAAAGAAAGAAGCTGGGGTATACACAGCTGCAGCTATCAGAATATACTGGCTTCAGCGCCAGTTTTATATCGGATCTTGAAAACGGAAAAGAGACGGCGGAGCTGGGGAAGGCGTTGTTTCTGGTTCAACTGTTAGGAATGGACATGGAGATTAAGAACAGGGGGGAGTAATTTGAAGAAATTAGAGGTTTTTATAGAGATAAATGGTGTGCAGACCCATGTCGGTGCTATCACCGGAAATTCTGCATATGACGCACAATTTTCTTATGCGGAGGAATATATCGCCGCAGGTTATCCGGCAATTTCCATCAGTCTTCCTGTTTCGGATATTTCATTTAGTGCGGAGAGAACGAAAAACTTTTTTGAGGGATTACTTCCGGAAGGATTTGCCAGAAAATCTGTGGCAAATTGGATCCATGCGTCGGAGGAGGACTATTTGACAATTTTGGAGGTCCTGGGAGCGGAATGCCTTGGTGCGATCCGAATTTCAGATGGCAGTCATGATACTGGCAGTTATGAAATCCTTTCTATAGAAGAAGTAAAGGCGCTGGCCCGGGAAGGTGTCAGTAAATCTACGGAGTTGATGACGGAAGCACATCTGTCACTTACAGGAGCTTCTGGAAAAGTGGGGCTTTACTATGACCAGGATCATGACAGGTGGTTTAAACCAAAAGGGAATGCTCCGAGTACATATATTGTGAAGCAGAGCCATGTGCGGCTTTCTAATATTGTAACCAACGAACAACTCTCGCTGGCGGCGGCTTCCAGGCTTGGCATACAGGTTCCGGAAAGCTTTATCGTAAATACAGGAATGGCAGGGGAAGATGAAATTTTGTTTGCCACCAAAAGATATGACCGGCTGATTCCTGAAAAAGCTGCAACGATCCAGGGGCTTGTTCGGCCATTGCGTCTGCATCAGGAAGATTTTGCACAGGCGTTAGGGATATCATCCTTTGAAAAATACGAAAAGGGGGATGATCGGTATCTTCCACGGGTATTCAGTATCCTGAGAAACTATGCGGAAAATCCGATCGAGGACCAGCTAAAACTGTGGGATATGCTTG
>CAVFLH010000116.1:0-8357 GCA_963622995.1 uncultured Eubacteriales bacterium
GCTTTTTTCCCTATATTCATTGTCTAATTTGTACAATTTTGGTATAGTATACCCATGAAAGAAATCAAATCTGTTCTCCTGCGGTTAGACGCAGCCCTGGAGAACACACCGAAAAACAGGAGGAAACCATGAAAAAGACCATGAAAGCTACCGCATTATTCTTAGCAGCCGGACTGCTGCTCACCGCGTGCGGCACAAAGACTGAAACTGCTGAGACGACTGCTGCCGCTGGCAGCGCTGACACTACTACGGTGGCTGCCGCTGCGACAGACGCTAAAAAGCCGTCCTTCGTGTTCGTGTGCACCGGACAGTTAGGCGATAAATCCTTCAACGACTCCGCAAATGCAGGTATGCAGAAGATTGCATCCGACCTGGGTTGTGACGTAAAGGTTATCGAGATCGGCCGTGACCAGACAAAGTGGGAGCCGACATTTCAGGATCTCGCCGAAGAAGGCAAGTATGACGTTATCATCTCCAACGGATCTTCCTCCGCAGAGGTCATCGAGCAGGTTGCAGAGGAATTCCCGGACCAGAAATTCGTTATGTTCGACTCTGATATGGAAGAGGGCAAGTGGCCGAACCTTTACGCCATCAGCTACAAACAGAACGAGGGCAGCTACCTTGCGGGCGTTCTCGCGGCTCTGGTAACAGAATCCAAAGAGATGCCGAACGCGAACGAGGATAAAAAGATCGGTTTCGTCGGCGGTTCCGAGCATCCGATCATCACAGACTTCCTTGTCGGATACATCGCAGGCGCGAAATCCGTTGACCCGGATATCAAGGTATACGTTTCCTACATCGGTTCCTGGGATGATACCGCAAAGGGTAAAGAGACAGCTATCGCCCAGTACAACCAGGGCGTTGACATTATCTTCCCGGCTGCTGAGCAGGCCGGACTTGGCTGCGTAGAGGCTGCCGCTGAGATGGGAAAATACATCATCGGTGTTGACTCCGACCAGGCAATGCTGTTCTCCGGCTCCGACGAGGACAAGGCGAACGTGATCCTTTCTTCCGTGTTAAAGAATGT
This sequence comes from uncultured Eubacteriales bacterium, assembly GCA_963622995.1. GTDB lineage: Bacteria > Bacillota > Clostridia > Lachnospirales > Lachnospiraceae > Pilosibacter. Next base: position 1,028 of record CAVFLH010000116.1, read on the forward strand.
CGGCGATTCCCTCGTGAGAATGGCTGAGATGGAGGAAGAGGGAACTGTTCCTTACGGCAAATGTGAGTCCCTCGGCTTAAAGGAAAACGGCGCAGGTCTTGCCGACAACGAGTACTTCCAGAAGAACGTTCCGGATGACATCAAGAACGTGATCGAGGAGAAGAAGCAGGAAGTTCTCGACGGAAAGATTGAGATTCCGACAGCGCTCGGCGATGCTGACCAGAACGAAGTCCAGGCGCTGATCGATTCTGTAGCTCCGTAATCCCACCAGTACATATCATTCAGCCACAGCATTCAGCGTTTTCTCATCACCGGAAAATGCCAAATGTTGAACCATATCCGGCAGATTCGCTCGAAACCTGCTGTGATGTTTTATGTAAACCATCTGGGGAATCTGTCTAAGACAATTAATTTTTCTCAGAATATCGAGTACACCAGGGGACTTCAGGCAAGTCCCCTGTGCTTTTATAAGGAAGGAGGATCGATATGGGCAAAGAGATCCTGAAAATGGAACATATCACAAAGATCTACCCCAACGGTGTCATGGCCAACAAGGACGTAAGCTTTTCCGTCCAGGAAGGCGAGATTCACGCCCTGATGGGTGAGAACGGCGCAGGAAAAAGTACCCTGATGAAGATCCTGTTCGGCGACGAGGATGCCACCGATGGCGAGATCATTTTTGAAGGAAAAAAGATCCGGCCGAAAAGTGCCGCCGATACGATCCGTCTCGGGATTGGAATGGTACACCAGCATTTCATGCTCGTGGATTCCCTGCGGGTATACGAGAACGTGATCCTCGGAATGGAGCCGAAAAACGGCATCATGATTGATAAGAAAAAAGCTATTCAGGCTGTGGAGAACACTGCAAAGAAGTATAACCTGAAGATCGACCCGATGGCAATCGTCGGAGAACTCTCCGTCAGCCAGAAGCAGAAGGTCGAGATCTTAAAAGTTCTGCTCCGCGGCGCGAAGCTTCTGATTTTAGATGAACCGACTGCTGTTTTAACTCCGCAGGAGACGGACGAGCTCTTCGAGCAGCTTCTTTTATTAAAGAAAAATGATCACACGATCATCTTCATCTCCCATAAGATCCGTGAGGTCATGCAGATCTGCGACAACATCACGGTTCTCCGTGCCGGCCGCACCGTGGGATCCATCCCGGTGAAAAATGCCACCGAGGAAGAGATCTCCCGCTTCATGGTAGGCCGCGACGTCATCCTGAAAATGAATAAAAAGCCGGCAGAATTCGGTGACACTCTCTTAAAAGTCACTGATCTGACCTATGAAAATAAAGAAGGAAGAAAACTTTTGGACCATGTCTCCTTCTCCCTGAAAAAGGGCCAGATCTTAGGCGTCGCAGGTGTCGAGGGAAACGGACAGAATGATCTCGCCGAGGCGATCTTCGGCTTCTACTCCGGCGTCAAGGGCAGCATCATCTTTGACGGAAAAGAGATCTTAGGAAAGTCCATCCGCACGATCCGCGACGATGGAATCTCCTACATCCCGGAAGACCGCATTAAGACCGGCGCCGCCGGGAATGTCAGCCTCTGGGGCAACCTGATCGCGGACATCATCGACAGCCCGATGCTGAAAAAGCACGGACTTCTCGACTATAAAAATATCCATACACGGGCAGACAAGCTCATCGGTGACTTCGGCATCCTCTGCCAGAACGACAACCAGCCCATCAGCATGTTGTCCGGCGGAAATATGCAGAAGGTCGTCGTCGCCAGGGAATTTTCCTCCGACCCGAAGCTTCTGATCGCCAACCAGCCGACCCGCGGCATCGATGTGGGTGCCAACGAGTTTATCTGGAAAAAGATCATCGAACAGCGCGACGCCGGAAAGGGCGTTATCCTGATCTCCGCGGACTTAAACGAGATCATGGAACTCTCCGACAGTATTCTCGTCATGTGCGGCGGACAGACTGCCGCCTACTTCGAGGACGCGAAAAAGGTCGATGAGTTCGAGCTCGGAAACTACATGCTCGGACTGAAACATCAGGAGGTATCGGAATCATGAAACAGAAAAAACCTCTCTCATCTTATGTAGAAATGCTGCGGACCATGATCGCGATCCTGATCTCCCTGGTCATCGTCTTTGCGATCATTCTCCTTATCAGCAGCCAGCCGCTCTCCGCTCTCGGGGACTTCATTTTCGGACCGCTGACCTCTGTCCGCCGTTTCGGAAACGTGATCGAGGGCATGACGCCGCTCATGTTCACAGGACTGGCGGTCATCATCCTCTTTAAGCCGGGACTTTTCAACCTGTCCATGGAAGGCGCGTTCTTTATCGGCGCTGTCGCGGCCTGCGCGGCTGCCCTGGGACTCGGTCTCTCCGGCAAGGCGGCTCTCATCGCGGCGATGGCGGCTGCGGCCATCGCAGGCGGATTCATCTGCTTTATCCCAGGTATCATGAAGGTAAAGACCGGCTCCAACGAGCTTGTGACATCCTTAATGTTAAACTACACCTGCCTGTATGTGGGACTCTGGATCATCACCTCGTTCTTCTACGACCCGACCCAGAACTCCAACTATTCCTACAAATTCCCGGAAGGCTGCGCGTTAAGCAAGATCATCACCGGCACACGGATCAACTCCGGAACGATCATCGCCCTTGTGACGGTTCTCGTGATCTGGGTCATCGTAAACCGGACGCCGTTCGGATTTAAGGCAAACCTTGTGGGCGAGAACTTCAATATGGCAAACTACGCGGGCATCAACTCCGGTCTCATCATCATCCTGACCCAGATCCTGGGCGGCATGTTAGCGGGTCTCGGCGGCGCTACAGAGCTTTTCGGCATGTACCAGCGATTCCAGTATTCCGCACTTCCGGGATACGGCTGGGACGGCGTTCTGATCGCCATCGTCGCCAGACGGAAGGTCCAGTATGTCCCGTTCGCGGCACTGTTTTTATCTTACCTGCGGATCGGCGCGGATATCATGTCCAGAAATTCTGATATCCCGTTCGAGATCGTAAACATCATCCAGGCAGTCATGGTTCTTCTGATCTCCGCAACCGCGATCCTTAGCGGCTACAAGAAGAAGCTCATCATCAAAGAGACAAAAGAATTTGAGGCTGCTGCGAAAAGGGAGGTACAGGCATGAATATCTGGAGTGTGATTCTTTCCCCTGACTTCCTCTTTACCTCGATCCGTGTGATGACCCCGATTCTGTTCGCGGCACTGGCCTGCATGGTCTTTGTCAAAGGCGGGATCGACCCCATCGGAACCGAGGGAATTATGTTAAGCTGTGCCCTGGCAGGACCTGTCGGCGGTTATTTTACCCACAGTGCTCTCGGCGGTGTGATGTTCGCTATGGCGGTAGGAGTGGTCATGGCTTTCATATTTGGTTATTTTACGCTTGTCTTAAATACGAACCCAGTTCTCGCCGGAATCGCGTTGAATACCCTCTCCGGGGGACTTACGGTCTTTACAACCTATTATCTGACTGGAAATAAAGGCTCTACCCAGAGCTTAAAAAGCCCGGTGATGCCGGAGATCAGGATCCCGCTTATCAAAGATATCCCTGTTCTCGGTGCTATTGTCTCCGGGCATAATGTCCTGACCTACCTCGGACTGATCCTCGTAGTCCTTCTCACAGTTTTCTTCTGGAAGACAACTGTAGGACTGAGAATCCGTGCGGTCGGCGAGAATGAGAGTGCTGCGAAATCCGTTGGATTGAACGTCATGAAATACAAGTACATCGCCCTTCTCATCGCCGGATGTCTGGCGGGAATTGGCGGTGCGTACATGTCCATGGGTTACGTTTCCTTCTTCTCGAGAGACATGATCGCCGGACGTGGATGGATCGGCATGGCGGCAGAGTCCATGGGACTGGGAGTTCCGTGGAAAATCGCCTGCTCTGTACTGATCTTCGGTATGGCGGATTCGCTGTCGGTGCGGTTACAGATGCTGAACCTGCCGTCACAGCTGATTCAGACGATTCCGTATGTTGTGACGATGATCGCGATTGGAATTTATTCTAAGAGAAGTATGTCTGGTAAAAAGAAGAATTGATGGAATTGTTTTGAAATTCCGAGCTATTATAAATATAGGAAAAGTTTCTGTATGATCCATCTTGACAATGCGTTTTCTTTCCTGATCTACCCTATTTCTTATCTGGGACCAGGTCAGGAAGTAGTATTTATAGCTGAAATGAAGGAGATTCTTTATGAAAGCATGGGAATTTGAACATAAACTGACGGCGGACGCAGTTCCGCCGGAGCTTCACGATGACAACGAGGCGGACTGGATGACCTACACGGAGGCCGGCCGCGCCTCCGACAAGCAGCTTTTCCACGACTGGGACAACAAGGTTCCTGGTTCCAAGGCACCCTGCGACGTGGTGATCGCCGCGATCCAGAGCATGCACAACCGGGGATATGATGTGACGGAAGCTGAAAAATTCATGGAAGAAGGTTTAAAGGCATCCGGGGAAAAGGACGGAGCCGCGATCCAGGTGGCGACCGCAAAGATCTTCCACGCGTTAAACGAAGCACCGAAGGATCCAGCTTCCCCGTACTGGAACTACCACACCTACCGCACCTTCGCGGACGTGGAAAAAGAGACGGATTTCGGCCCCGCAGCGCCATATGATGTCTTCTCCGATGACTTTGCGAAGAAAGTCACTGCCGGATGGATGGGACAGCTCATCGGCGGCTGCCTTGGCACCCAGATCGAAGGTTACACGACGGAACAGATCCGGAAGCGCTTCGGAGAGGTTTACGGATATCTCCGCCGCCCGGAGACATACAACGACGACATCACTTACGAGATCGCATATCTCGACGGATTCATCGAAAAAGGATACGATATCACACCTGCCGACGTGGCGTACAAGTGGCTGGAGCTCATCTCCGACGGATATTCCGCCGAGAAGACAGCCATCGAGAACCTTCGCCGCGGACTTCTTCCACCTGAGAGCGGCACGACGAACAACTACTTCTACGACTGGATCGGTGCCCAGATGCGCACTCCTCTTCACGGAATGCTGGCTCCGGGAAACCCGAAGCTTGCCGCAAGACTTGCCGCAGACGATTCCATCGTCTCCCACTCCAACAACGGCATGCTGGGCGGAATCTTCAACGCCCTGCTCACCTCCCTGGCGTTTACGGAGAAACATATCCGGACTGTTGTCGAAAAGGCGGTTGACATGCTCCCGCATGGGAGCGAGTATTACGCGGTCGTAAAGCACACGCTGGATCTCTGCAAAGAGAACACCTCCTGGGAGCCGGTGTGGGCGGTCTGCGAGGAGCGCTATAAAGAGTACAACTGGATCCATGCCTACCCGAACGCAGCGGCGGAAGTCATCGCCCTCTGGTTCGGAAACATGGACTTCAAGGAAACCTGCCACATCATCGCCATGGAGGGACAGGATGCCGACTGCACTGCTGCACCGGTACTCAACACCCTGGCGATCATGATCGGGCTTGACGTGATCGACGACAGCTACATCAAGCCGATCGGCGACCGCATCCTCACAACGATGCGCCGGTATCAGAATTTTAAGATCGCGGAGCTTTGTGAGTGGACGACGGATGCGGTGAGAGATGCAGTAAAGAAACAGAAGTAATTAAAAGGGCTGTCGCATTATCAAAGTGCGGCAGCCTTACTAATAGTTAAAAGCGTAGACATCCTGTGCCATGTATTTTCTCCATAAAAAACAAAAGACCCACCATGTTACGCATGTAGCAAGACTACCTAAGCCTCTTCAACAGCCCTTCCTCATCATTCCTCCCGATCACCATCGGCGCCCGCTTCCGCACATCTTCCGGTGCATTCCCCATGGCCGCGCCGAATCCTGCCGCATGCATCATAGAGAGGTCGCTCTCGCCGTCGCCGAATGCCGCCGCCTCTTCCGGCGACCGCGCAGAGATCAGGATAAACGGGTCCCCTCTCTTTCTTCCAGCCCCAGGATCATCTCCCGTGTTCCGTCCGTGATCCGCCCGTCCGATGTCAGCAGTGTGCCGTCGATGTCGCTGAATATAATTTTACATATTTTCTCTTTTTCCATCTTGATCTCCCCATTCCCATTGCCGTACGTTTATTTAGTATTCCTTACTCAACAGGAAATCCGCAACATGCATGCTCTTGATTCCCTCGTAATTTCCCCCGACAAATTCGTCGGTTCTCAGCACATATTTAGGATAGTTATCCCGAATTTCCAAAAGCCGCTCATATTCTCTCTTTTCCGTTTTTTCTGATCTGATTTTCTGGGTAACCTGTACATATAATCTGTCATTCTGTTTTTGTGCCACAAAATTTACTTCTCCATCCGGAGTTTTTCCTATGGTTACCGTATAGCCCCGCCTGCAAAGTTCTAAATACACTACATTTTCCAGACTGGCTGCCACACTGTCCGGTGTATAACCCAGGACGCTGTAACGCAATGCCGTATCTGCAAGATAAAATTTCTCCTGCGTCTTCAAAATTTCTTTTCCGCGCAGATCATAGCGGGAACAGCGATGCAGAAGATACGCTTTCTCCAACTTTTCCAGATAACTATATACTGTTTCATTGTCGATCGAACGATGCTCGGATTTCAGGTAATCCGAAATCGATTTTGCAGAAAATGCGTTTCCAACATTTGCAAATGTATATCGAACGACCCGCTCCAACTGGTCAATTTTGCGGATCTGATTTCGTTTTACGATGTCTGAAAAAATTGTAGAGTTATAAATATCACGAACGATCGTATACACTTCATCCTGCGAATATTCCCGCAGATGTGTCGCAGGAAAGCCACCAAGCCGAATGTAATCTGCCAGTTCCGCATGCACATCTCTTAGCTGCATATACTGTTTCCTGAATTCCAGGTATTCTTCAAAAGAAAGTGTAAATATGCGAAATGAAACATAACGTCCCGTCAGATATGTGGCAATTTCCGAGGACATCATACGGGAATTTGATCCTGTTACATACAGATCAACATCATAATCGGCAACCAGTGAATTTACCACTTTTTCCCATCCCTTGATCTCCTGGACCTCATCCAGAAAAAGTTATGTCGTTCCGTTCGAACTGAGTTTTTCTTTGACAGCTTTAAACATTTCTTTTGCCGTCATATCTTCATATTCCATAGAATCAAACCGCATACTGACGATCCGTTCTTCCGGAACATCATATTCCACACGCAGTTTTTCCATAATCAACTTCAAAACTGTGGATTTTCCACAGCGGCGGACACCGGTCAATACTTTTACAAATGGCGTATTCGCATATGCCATGATTTTGTCAACGTAAATCGGCCTGTTTATCATGTAAACCACCTCCATATCAATATATTATCGCATTCATGCTCAGAAATCAATGAGTTTTGCGGATATAAAC
>CAVFLH010000117.1:0-5120 GCA_963622995.1 uncultured Eubacteriales bacterium
CCATATAAATGATGATAACCTCGTTTGACTAATATTTACGGGAAAGATATACTGTAAAAGTAAATGCGACTGCCCGTATGCATACAATAAAGAGTTTATGATAAATTGTCAAGTTTCGCAAGGGAATTTCGAAAAAGGTAAGGAAGTTTTTTATTTCCATTGGAAAATCCGGGAAATTCTTCGCTAAAAACAAGGTACATTTTTAAAATCATGGCGGAAAGTGAGGAAAAAGCAATATGAAAATTCTTCGGAGAGCTTCAGCTGTGCTCATCGCTGCCGCCATCCTGCTCTTATACGCGGCGCGATCCGTAAATGGATTTGCCGGATGGTACACAGAACATATCTACCGGATCCTCGCGGGGGCGATCGGGAGATTCTTCGGACTGTTCCCGTTTTCTGTGGTGGAGTTTGGGCTTTACGGGTCTGCCATCGCCTTTCTGGTGTTCCTGATCCGGGGGATCATCCATAGGAACCTTACATACTGGAAAAGATTTTTAAGCGGGCTGGTCTTTTATGCCGCAGTTCTCTTATTTCTCTATGCGGCGTGCTGCGGAGTGAACTATTACCGAACTCCGTTCTCTTCTTATTATTTCTCCACATTAAACAGAATGTCCGCGGAGGATGTGGTCAATAAGGAAGAGCTTGTAAGACTCTGCGAGTGGCTGACAGATTCCCTGGAGGGTGCCGCGGCGGAACTTGAGGAAGATGGGGATGCATGGCATAATCTTGGGGAAAAGGGTGTCCGAGCCATGCGAACGCTGGGGAAAACTCAGCCAGTCCTTGATGTCTACTATCCGAAGGCAAAACCTGTGACATTTTCTGTCATCCTCTCCGCCCAGCAGCTGGCGGGAGTCTACTCCCCATTTACCGTGGAGGCGAACTATAACCGGGACATGGTCTCTTACAACCTGCCCCACACGATCTGCCACGAGCTCTCCCATCTCTCCGGTTTCATGCGGGAGGACGAGGCCAATTTTATCGGCTATCTCGCCTGCGTTGGCTCGAAGGACGAGGATTTCCGGTACAGCGGATACCTCATGGGCTGGATCTATGCGGGGAACGCGCTGGCAAAGCAGGATTATGAGAAGTATGTGGAACTCTACATGCGGCTCCCGGAACAGGCCAGAGCGGATCTTGAAAAAAATAACTGGTTCTGGGCCCAGTATGAAGGGAAAGTCGCGGAGGCGTCCACGAAGATGAATGATACATATTTGAAGGTCAATGGGCAGAGCGAGGGCGTGAAGACATACGGAAGAGTGGTGGATCTGATGCTGTGGGACTACTGCTCGAAATATGAATGATCATTTTCACAGATTTATGATCCAGACTTTGTGATAATACTTGTATCGCGAAAGCGAAGATGTTAAAATGTTGTTAAGAAAATTTGCGGGTGATCATTATCCGCTGACGGATCTAATCATTTTTTGCGAAGCGTGCCAGGGGAATGGCATGCGGACGCAGCAGGGGGAGTGCTGAATGGAAAAAATCTTATATGATCTGATGGATTGGGCCGGAATCGAGGAGCTTGTCTACTCTGAGGCGAGCGATCCGGGACGGCTCTTAGGGGAACATGTGATAAAAGAAGGTCTTCTGATCCAGGTCTTTCTGCCGAACGCGGAGAAGGTGTCTGTAAAGATCGGCGAGGAACTGTTCCCGATGGAGATGGCGGACGAGAACGGCTTCTTCGCGGTGCTTTTGGACGACAGGAGAGAGCTGGTTCCATATCATTTCTGTATCACCTACACGGACGGTGACAGCGAGGAGATCGTCGATCCTTACAGTTATCAGTTCCACACCGCTTTTACAGAGGAAGAGGTGCGGAAATTCAGCGCGGGAATCTATTATGATTCCTATGAGAAATTCGGAGCGCATCCGGCGGTGGAAGCCGGGATCGAGGGCGTTCACTTTGCGGTCTGGGCGCCGGACGCGATGCGCGTCAGCGTTGTGGGCGATTTTAACTTCTGGGACGGAAGACGCCACCAGATGAAAAAGCGCGGGCCGTCGGGAATTTATGAGATCTTTATCCCGGGGCTTAAGCCGGGCGCGCTCTATAAATATGAGATCAAGACGAAAGCGGGACTTCCGATGTTAAAGGCGGATCCCTACGGAAACTATGCGGAACTCCGTCCGAATACGGCGTCCGTTGTCTGGGATATGTCCGGGTACAAATGGAACGATGACGAGTGGATCAAAGAGCGGGCAGCGTCGAAAGACCGCCTGAAGGATTCACCAATGTCCATCTATGAGGTCCACCTTGGTTCCTGGATGCAGAAGCCGGTCACCCAGGATGAGAACGGTGAGGACATCAACGGCAGCCAGTTCTATAACTACCGGGAGATCGCCGAAAAATTGTCGGCCTATGTGAAAGAGATGGGATACACCCATGTGGAACTGCTTCCGGTGATGGAACATCCGCTTGATGAGTCCTGGGGTTACCAGGTTACGGGCTACTATGCGCCGACGAGCCGCTTCGGAACACCGGATGACTTCAAGGCATTTATGGATCACATGCACAAAGAGGGGATCGGAGTGATCCTGGACTGGGTTCCGGCCCATTTTCCACGGGATGCCCACGGTCTCGCTGCCTTTGACGGGACATGCCTCTACGAGCACCAGGACCCGCGCCAGGGATTCCATCCGCACTGGGGAACGCTGATCTACAACTATGGCCGTCCACAGGTGTCAAACTTCCTGATCTCCAACGCTTTATACTGGGCGAAGGAGTTCCATGCCGACGGAATCCGTATGGACGCGGTGGCATCCATGCTGTATCTGGACTATGGAAAGAACGCCGGAGAGTGGGTGGCAAACATCTACGGCGGAAACGAGAACCTGGAAGCGGTGGAGTTCTTAAAACACCTGAATTCCATCTACGCGAGAGACACGAAAGGTTCCATCCTGATCGCTGAGGAGTCCACGGCGTGGCCGAAGGTCTCCGGCGACGAGAACTACGGCGGACTTGGCTTTGACTTCAAGTGGAACATGGGCTGGATGAACGATTTTCTGGATTACATGCAGTGCGATCCGTATTTCCGCCATGACCACTACGGGGAGCTGACCTTCAGTATGCTCTACGCCTACAGCGAGAAGTTTGTCCTGGTATTCTCCCACGATGAAGTGGTCCACGGAAAAGGTTCCATGGCAGGAAAGATGTCGGGGGATACCCAGGAGAAGAAGTTCGCGAACCTCCGTACCGCCTATGGTTTCATGATGGGCCATCCGGGAAAGAAACTGCTGTTCATGGGCCAGGACTTTGGCCAGATGGACGAGTGGAACGAGAAGGCGAGCCTGGAGTGGGGACTCTTAAAGTATGACATCCACAGCCAGATGAAGGATTATGTGAAGGCATTGAACCACTTATACCGGACACAGCCGGCTCTCTATAAGCAGGACTATGAGCCGGAAGGTTTCGAGTGGATCAACTGCACATACAATGACGAGAACATCGTGATCTTCGAGAGAAAGACGGATAAGCCGGAAGAGACGCTGCTCTTTGTCTGTAACTTTGTCCCGGTGGAACACGAGAAATTCCGCCTCGGCGTTCCGTTTGCAGGAAAGTACAAGGAGATCTTAAACAGCGACGCGAAGCAGTTCGGCGGCAGTGGCATGACAAATCCGAGAGTCAAGATGTCGAAGAAAGAGGAGTGGGATACGAGAAAGAACTCCATCGCCATCAACCTTGCACCGATGTCTGTGACGGTATTCTCATGCACTCCGTACGAGGAAGAGGCGGAGACGGAGAAGAAGAAAACGACGGAGAAGAGAAAACGTCCGTCAAGACAGCCGTCCGTGAAGGCGGCAGCCAGCCCGCTTGATGTGATCTCCGAGAAGGTGGGACAGATCATAAAGACGGCGAGAGAGAGCCAGACGAAGAAAGGGCATTAAAAGCAGTTCATGACCGACACTGCCGACGGACAGCTCTTTGCAGAGCATATTTGCAATCAGTGCAGAGAATGAAACGGCTGTGAATTAAATACAGGACAGTAACTGTCCGGGAAACAACAGGTGAAATGACATGAAACAAGACACATTGGATTTTATCACTTCCACACTCATCAAATACGGAACCAGAGTCTTCTGGGCTGCGGTCATCGTATTTGTGGGTCTGCGGGTAATAAAAATCGCCCGCAGGGCGGCAGACCAGATCATGGACCGCGCCGGGGTGGAGATCACATTAAAGAAGTTTTTGGACATGCTGCTCCACGCCGTGCTCTTCGGCGTCATGGTGTTCATGGCGGCGGACCAGTTAGGGATCAAGACGACCTCCTTCGTGGCGGTCATCGGTACCGTCACCCTGGCATTCAGCCTGGCGATGCAGAACACGCTCTCAAACTTTGCGGGCGGAACTCTGATCCTGCTCTTAAAGCCGTTTAAGGTGGGCGACTACATCAGTACCAGCTCCGGCGAGGGAACCGTGGAGTCCATCGGACTTGTATACACGACTCTCCTGACGACGGACAACCGGGTCATCACGATCCCGAACAGCTCCGTGTCCAGCGCGCCGCTCACAAACCTCACAAGAACCGGCAAGCGCCGCCTGATCATCAACGTGGGAATCGGCTATTCCTCTGATCTCTTAAAGGCAAAGAATGTGCTGAAGAAGATCTTTGAGGAGAACCCGGGAATCATGAAGGACCAGCCGGTCCAGGTCGTTGTGGACGAGTTAGGCGACAGCAGCGTTGTCTTGAGCGCCAGAGGCTGGACGACCTGCGAGGACTACTGGACAGCAAAGTGGTCTATCACGGAGTCCATCAAGCTCACATTTGACAAAGAGGGAATCGAGATCCCGTACCAGTATATGAATGTGATGATGACAAAGGAATCATAGCGCGGAATGGTCATGGTACCAGGAGGTGCAGAGTACATAGAGAAGAGAGTCCGGGCAGGGAAACTGTGGGATTCTCTTTTTTACACTATCACGATACAAAATATGTTCCACGATATGAAATACAAAATAGCTCGTTGCACACTGCGGCAGAATAATAAAGTGGCAAAGCTTTTTCGCACATTGCGACAAAAAAAGCTTGCATTTTTGTTAAAATCTGATAAAATCAATGTTAAATTGTTTCTGCGTTGCGGACAAATGTTTGCAGAAAAGGGACGGATCTTTTTGCGCAAAA
>CAVFLH010000117.1:5130-8260 GCA_963622995.1 uncultured Eubacteriales bacterium
CGAAAAACAAAAAAGGAGGGATTGAATATGAAAGAGCATATGGCAGACTGGCGTATCCATGCGCTTGCTTTCGTACTCACCGTAATTGCCGAATTTATCGGCACCAAAAAATTCAGTTTCGGACCTTTGTCATTTTCACTGTTTCCGATGCTGTATGTGCTGATCTTTGGAGCGATCCTCGGAATCGCAAAGCTGATTCCACAGAAGATGATGGCAGAAGCATCACCGTATATCGGAATCAGTGTTATGATGTTAACCGCAAAGATCGCGTCTACGATCGGACCAAACCTCGGAGCGGTCATCAAAGCCGGACCTGCGCTGATCTTCCAGGAATTTGGTAATCTGGGAACCGCAGTTTTAGCGCTTCCGATCGCGGTGTTTGTATTCCATATGGGACGTGCGGCAATTGGAACTTCCTTCTCCATTTCCCGAGAGAGTTCCCTTGCGGTTGTCGCTGATAAATATGGTCTCGATTCAGATGAGGGAATCGGTGTCATGGGTGGATACATCACAGGTACTGTATTTGGAACCATGTTCAATGGTATCTTCGTTTCCCTGCTCTGTTCCTTAAATATTTTCCATCCGTACGCGTTAGGTATGGCGTGTGGAACAGGTTCTGCATCCATGCTTTCTGCCAGCCTTGCGGCAGTTGTTGAGGCATATCCGGATATGGAAGCGGAGATCACTGCCTATGCGGCAACTTCAAATATGCTGAGCAGCGTGGATGGTCTTTATATGAGCATTTTTATTGCGCTTCCAATGTGTGAATTCATGTATAAGCTGTTCACAAAGAACAATAAGCATTATAAAGACGGACTCCCGATCGGCGCTAAGGTGAATGTCAAAGCAGCCGGGGAAGAATAGGAGGGATCCATATGGACGCAGCAGTATGGTTTAAAAGAATCAAATGTCTTGTCCTTGTGTGCGTTTTCGCATCCATCGGCAATTTTATCAGTACATCAAAAGCCGGAAATCCGGTAACTCCGCTTGAGGCAGTGCCGGGACTTGTTCTTCTTCTTGCGTGCACGCTGGCAGGCTGCATTATTTATGAGCTGATCAATAAGGTTTTACCGAAAAACCTTCCGGCGATCGCCTATATCTCATTTGTAGCGATCCTGATCACGATTCCGGGTGTCAGCCCAATCGCCGATTACGCGATCGAGCAGATCGGAAAGATCGGACTTCTTCCGCTCTGCACTCCGATCCTCGCGTATGCAGGAATCTCCATCGGAAAAGATGTGGACACATTCAAGAAGCAGGGACTTGCGATCGTAGTTGTAGCGCTCTTTACTTTCGCGGGAACATTCCTCGGCTCCACGATCATCGCCCAGATCATCTTAAAGGCGACAGGTGTGATCTAAAATTAAATATGAAACTGACAGACGGCAGGAATCGCGGCAATATGATTCCTGCCGCTTTTTTCGCATTTGCGTGAAGATGCAGGATGCCTGGCCGCACCGTGAACAGCAGTTCGCGTTTTTTGCTGCGCACTCATGCGCGGAGATAAGCTGCCGTAAGCGACTTGCGTCTAACGGAGAAATGTACCGATATGCAGTGGCCAGGTTGTAAAAAATGACACTTCATGTTATCATTAAAATACTGGCGTCACGGCCGAAAATACAGCCGCGGACCGCCCGCAATAACGATAACGGAGTGAGTTTTCCATGTATCATGATCTTACAAAAGGGAGCATCTCACGCTCCCTTCTTTTATTCGCCCTGCCCATGATGGCGGGAAATCTTTTACAGCAGTTTTACAACATCGCGGACACCCTGATCGTGGGTCGCGTCCTGGGAAAGAATGCCCTGGCGGCGGTGGGCTCGTCCTACACGCTGATGACGTTCCTGACATCGATCTTTTTAGGACTCAGCATGGGTTCCGGCGCGCTGTTCTCCATCTACCGGGGAAAAGGCGATGAGAGAGCGCTGAAGTCCTCTATCGCCCACGCCTGCGGCCTCATCCTCGCCGTTACGGTCATTTTGAACATAGTGATCTACGCGTTCATCGATCCTATTTTAAACTTCCTGCGGGTTCCAGAGGAGGTCTGGGGCGGCATGCGGGAGTACCTGCTGATTATTTTCGCAGGCCTGCTCGCCACATCCCTCTACAATTTCTTCTCCTGCCTTTTGAGGGCATTAGGAAATTCCACGGTACCGCTTGTGTTTCTCGCGGTATCCGCCATCTTAAACATCGCGTGGGATCTTTTGTTCGTCGCGGTATTTCACTGGGGCATCGCCGGAGCGGCCTACGCTACGATCTTCGCCCAGTATGTGTCCGGAATCGGCATCCTGCTCTACGTTCTTTTCCGATGCAGGAACCTTCTTCCGGCGAGAAAAAATCTCCACTTTGACGGCGGGATCTTAAAGGAGATCGTCGGACTTTCTTCACTGACCTGCTTACAGCAATCCGTCATGAACTTCGGAATCCTCATGGTCCAGGGCCTTGTAAACAGCTTCGGTGCCACTACGATGGCGGCCTTCGCGGCGGCGGTGAAGATCGATACCTTTGCCTACCTGCCGGTCCAGGACTTCGGAAATGCCTATTCCACCTTCATCGCCCAGAACTACGGTGCGGGCAACATAGACAGGATCCACCGGGGAACAAAGGAATCCTTCGCGATCAGCACTGTATTCAGCCTCGTGATCTCAGCTCTCGTGTGCATCTTTGCGGCACCACTCATGCAGATATTCGTGAGCTCCGCGGAGACAGCGGTCATCGCCTCTGGCGTCCGGTATCTCAGGATCGAGGGCGCGTTCTATTTCGGAATCGGCTGCCTGTTCCTTCTGTATGGATATTACAGGGCCATCAAGAAAGCGGAGATGTCTGTGGTGCTCACCGTGATCTCCCTCGGAATCCGTGTGCTCCTGGCCTACGTGCTCTCCGCTACATTCCTCGGAGAGACAGGAATCTGGATGGCGATCCCGATCGGATGGGTGCTGGCGGATATCACAGGTCTTTTGTATATGAGAAAAACGTGGTAAATAGAAAGATTTTGCATAATAGGGCTTTCTTAAAACATCTGACATAAAAAATAAGCTGTACCAGGAGTAATAAACTCCATGTGTACAGCTTATTTTTTAACTATAAATGAGCAAATTTGAAAAACTGCATAATTAAATTCGTGATGTGC
>CAVFLH010000118.1:0-8257 GCA_963622995.1 uncultured Eubacteriales bacterium
ATTTCAGACGTATCCATAGAATGTCCCTATAATAAAAACAAATGTCCTTACTATACAGACAAATTGACGAAAACAATTGTCAGATAATCTGACAATTTTGTGAAAATGTGACATTTGCACAAAATTGAAAATATGGTAAGATATCTCCAACGCGCGGAAAGACAAATGTGTTCGATGGAAAGACACGACACAAAGGACATGACACAAAAAAGACATGAAGAAGGGAGAACTTACATGCAGGAAAACCAGAAAGTTACGCCGGGTCTTTATGACCCATCGTTTGAGCACGACAACTGTGGAATCGGAGCAGTTGTCAATATTGATGGAAAACAGAGCCACAAAACAGTGGATGAAGCGTTGCGGATCGTGGAGACATTAGAGCACCGGGCAGGAAAAGACGCGGAAGGGAAGACTGGAGACGGTGTTGGAATCATTGTACAGATCTCCCACCGATTTTTCTTGAAGGCAGCAGAGGAATGTAAGATCTCCCTGGGTGACGCAGGGGAGTACGGCGTTGGAATGTTCTTCTTCTCTCAGAATACCCTGGAGCGAAACCAGGCGAGAAAGATGTTTGAGATCCTCGCGGGAAAGGAAGGTCTCACAGTCCTCGGCTGGAGAAAAGTCCCTGTGGACGAGACACAGCTGGGATCAAAAGCACTGGAGAGCATGCCCTATATCGAGCAGTGTTTCATCGCGAAACCGAAAAATGTGGAAAAAGGACTTCCCTTTGAGCGCATGCTTTATATCACGCGCCGCCTGTTTGAACAGGGAAATGAGACGACTTACGTCGTATCGCTGAGCAGCCGGACAGTGGTATATAAAGGCATGTTCCTCGTAAAAGAACTCCGCAGATTTTACCGTGACCTTCAGGATAAAGACTACGAGTCAGCAATCGCGGTGGTACACTCCAGATTCAGCACAAACACGAACCCGAGCTGGATGCGTGCCCACCCGTACCGTTTTATCGTACATAACGGCGAGATCAACACGATCCGCGGAAATGCGGACCGCATGCTCGCAAGGGAGGAGACTCTGGAATCCAACGTATTCAGCACCGAGATCACGAAGATCCTTCCGATCATCAACCAGGAAGGTTCCGACTCCGCGATGCTCGACAATGCACTGGAATTCCTCACCATGAGCGGCATGGATCTTCCGCTGGCTGTCATGATCACGATTCCGGCACCGTGGGAACATGACAGGTACATGCGCCAGGAGATAAAGGATTTCTACCGCTATTACGCGACCATGATGGAGCCGTGGGATGGCCCGGCATCGATCCTGTTCACAGACGGCGAGATCCTCGGCGCGGTTCTTGACCGGAACGGTCTGAGACCGTCGAGATATTACATCACAGATGACAACCAGCTGATCCTGGCATCGGAGGTCGGATCCATCAACATCGACCAGCGCCATGTGGTGAAGAAAGAGCGCCTTCATCCGGGCAAGATGCTTCTCGTTGACACAAAGCAGAAGCGGATCATCGAGGATGATGAACTGAAGATGAAGTACGCGACGGAACATCCTTACGGCGAATGGCTGGACAATAATCTGATCGATTTTGAGCGCCTGAAGGTCCCGAATAAGGCGATCCCGCCGATGGATAAGGAGCTTCGTGCAAAACTCTGGAAAACGTATGGCTACACTTATGAGCAGTACCGCACCATGATCCTGCCGATGGCGAGAGACGGAGCCGAGGCAGCGTCGGCCATGGGCGTTGACACGCCGCTGGCAGTGCTTTCGAAAGAACATCAGCCGCTCTTCAACTACTTTAAACAGCAGTTTGCCCAGGTCACAAACCCGCCGATCGACTCGATCCGTGAGGAGATCGTCACATCGACCACAGTCTACATGGGACCGGAAGGAAACCTTCTGGATCCGGTGCCGGAAAACTGCCATATCTTTAAGGTGGACAATCCGATCCTGACAAATACCGATCTCCTGAAGATCAAAAACCTGAACATGGACGGATTCCGGACGGTGACGATCCCGATCACCTATTACAAAAATACTTCTCTGGAGAAGGCTATCGAGAGACTGTTTCTTGAAGTGGACCGCGCATACAAGAACGGCGACAACATCATTATCCTGTCTGACCGTGATATCGATGAGAACCATGTCCCGATCCCGTCGCTTCTCGCGGTTGCGGCCTTGAACTCCCATCTGGTTCGGACTAAGAAGAGGACTCAGGTGGCGGTGATCCTGGAATCCGGTGAGCCGAGAGAGGTTCATCACTTTGCAACACTTTTGGGGTATGGTGTCACTGCGGTCTGCCCGTATCTTGCGCTGGAGTCGATCCGGTACCTGATCGAGACGAAGATGCTGGATAAAGATTATTACGCGGCGGTGAAGGACTACAACCTGGCGGTCCTCCACGGAATCGTAAAGATCGCCTCCAAGATGGGAATCTCCACGATCCAGTCCTACCGCGGATCCCAGATCTTCGAGGCCATCGGACTTTCCGACGAGGTGGTAAAGAAATATTTCCCGCATACTATGAGCAGGATCGGTGGAATCACGCTGGATGACCTGGCGAAAGATGTGGACGTGCTTCATTCCGCGGCTTTTGATCCGCTGGGACTGGATGTGGATCTCACACTGGACAGTGTCGGAAGCCATAAAGCGCGTGCCGGAAAGGAAAAACACCTCTACAATCCGGAGACGATCCACCTTCTGCAGCAGGCGGCATGGACGGGAAATTATTCGATCTTTAAGCAGTATTCGGAGGCGCTCCACAAGGAGGACATGACGGTAAACTTAAGAAGTATCATGGACTTCAAATTTCCGGAAAACGGCGGTATCCCGCTAAGTGATGTGGAACCGGCAGAGTCCATCGTGCAGAGATTTAAGACGGGTGCCATGTCCTTCGGCGCAATCTCCCAGGAGGCCTGTGAGACCATGGCCATCGCCATGAACCGGCTTCACGGAAAATCAAACAGTGGTGAAGGCGGAGAGCAGGAAGAGCGTTTCGGAACTGAGCGAAATTCGGCAATCAAACAGGTCGCATCCGCAAGATTCGGCGTTACATCCAAGTACCTTGTCAGCGCCGAGGACATCCAGATCAAAATGGCTCAGGGAGCAAAGCCTGGTGAAGGCGGTCAGCTCCCGGGCAAAAAGATCTATCCGTGGGTGGCAAAGTGCAGAAATTCCACCACCGGTGTGGGTCTGATCTCCCCGCCGCCGCATCACGATATTTATTCCATCGAGGATCTGGCACAGCTGATCTATGACTTAAAGAACTCCAATACGAAAGCCAGCATTTCCGTAAAACTCTGCTCAGAGGCAGGTGTCGGAACCATCGCTTCCGGCGTCGCGAAAGCCGGCGCGCAGACGATCACGATCTGCGGTTATGAGGGCGGAACGGGATCGGCACCGAGAAACTCTATCTACAACGCTGGAATGCCATGGGAGTTAGGTGTTTCTGAGACTCATCAGACGCTGATCATGAACGGACTCAGGGACCGGGTGGTCATTGAGACGGACGGAAAACTGATGACAGGACGCGATGTGGCGGTTGCCTGCATGCTGGGAGCGGAGGAATTCGGATTTGGAACAGCGGCTCTCGTCACCATGGGATGTGTCATGATGCGTGTCTGCAATCTGGACACCTGCCCGGTGGGAATCGCGACCCAGAACCCGGAACTCAGAAAACGCTTCAAGGGCAAACCGGAATATGTCATGAATTTCATGATGTTCGTGGCGGAAGAACTCCGGGAGATCATGGCGAAGCTTGGAATCCGTACTGTGGATGAGCTGGTTGGACGTTCTGATCTCCTGATGAAGAAGGAAAAGCTTTCCAACGAGCGGGCAGCGAAGGTGGACCTCTCCAGGATTCTGGACAATCCGTATATCGGAATGAAATTAAAGGGACGGAAAGAGAAAGATCTCTATGACTTCCATCTGGAGGACACCATCGATGAAAAGCTGTTCTTAAAGAAACTGAAGGCGTCCGTGTCGACAGGACAGAAAAAGCGTCTGGAGGTGGATGTGACGAACATCAACCGTACTCTTGGAACGATTCTCGGATCGGAGATCACGAGAAGCCACCCGGACGGACTTCCGGAAGATTCGATCTCCATCAAGTGCAACGGAAGCGGCGGACAGAGTTTTGGTGCCTTCATTCCGGCGGGACTTACCCTAGAACTGGAAGGCGACAGCAATGATTACTTTGGAAAGGGACTTTCCGGCGGCAAGCTGATCGTATATCCGCCGTCCAATGTGAGCTTTGTCCCGGAGGAAAATATCGTGATCGGAAATGTGGCGCTTTACGGCGCTACCTCCGGCAAGGCGTTCATCAACGGCGTGGCAGGAGAACGTTTCTGCGTGAGAAACTCCGGAGCAAAAGCTGTCGTGGAAGGTGTCGGAGACCATGGATGTGAGTACATGACAGGCGGACGCGTCGTAATTCTCGGACCAGTGGGACGAAACTTTGCGGCAGGAATGAGCGGCGGCATCGTCTATGTATTGGATGAGAAGAATGAATTCTACAAAAATCTGAATAAAGGCATGGTCACATACGGAGAAGTGACCGGAAAATATGAGGTTCAGGAGTTAAAAGAACTGCTGACAGAACATGTGATGGCGACGAATTCCCCGAAGGGAAAGCGGATCCTGGAACATTTTTCCGAGTACCTGCCGAAATTTAAGCGGGTGATCCCGAACGACTACCGGAAGATGATGAACCTGATCGTCCAGATGGAAGAAAAGGGACTCAGCAGCGAACAGGCGCAGATGGAAGCGTTCTACGCAGTGTCTGCAGGCAGTAAATAGAGCAATCATCAGGAGGAAAAGATATGGGAAAACCAACGGGATTTCTGGAATACGCGCGTGCCGGGCTGAAGGAGAGGACTCCTAAAGAACGGCTGAAGGATTTTGAAGATTTTCATTTGCCGCTCAGTGAGGCGGAAAGGCAGAGACAGGGCGGGCGCTGCATGGACTGCGGCGTGCCGTTCTGCCAGGCGGGGATCATGTTAAACGGCATGGTCTCCGGATGCCCGCTGCACAACCTGATGCCGGAGTGGAACGATCTTTTGTATACAGGAAACTGGCAGCAGGCCTATAACCGGTTGAATAAGACGAACAACTTTCCGGAATTTACATCGAGAGTATGTCCGGCGCCCTGCGAGGCGGCCTGTACCTGTGGGATGAACGGGGAGCCGGTGGCGATCCGCGACAACGAGCGGGCAGTCTGTGACCATGCCTGGGAAGCCGGGTATGTGGAGGCGAAAGCGCCCGGTGTCCGCACAGGAAAGAAGATTGCTGTTGTGGGATCCGGTCCATCCGGGCTTGCGGCGGCGGACCAGCTCAATAAGCGCGGACATGAGGTGACTGTGTTTGAGCGTGAGGACAGGATCGGCGGGCTTTTAATGTACGGAATTCCGAATATGAAGCTGGATAAAAAGCTCGTGGAACGCCGGGTGGAACTTATGAAAGAGGAAGGCGTTCACTTTGTGACAGGAGCGGATGTGGGACACGGATGCCGGATTTCCAGACTTCAGAAGGAATTTGACAGTGTGATCCTCTGCTGCGGTGCGGCGAAGGCGAGAGACATCGAGGTTCCGGGACGTGACGCGGCAGGCATCTATTTTGCCGTGGATTTCCTGAAATCGACGACGAAAAGTCTTTTAAATTCTGATCTGGCAGACGGGGCATATATTTCCGCGAAGGACAAACACGTTCTTGTTATTGGCGGCGGTGACACGGGAAATGACTGTGTGGGAACATGCATGCGCCACGGCTGTTCGGAGATCCTGCAGCTGGAAATGATGCCGGAACCGCCGAAGAAGCGAACCACAGCCAATTCATGGCCGGAGTATCCGAGAATCTTAAAAACGGATTACGGCCAGGAGGAAGCAAAGGCGGTATTTGGAGCTGATCCGCGAGTCTACCAGACAACGGTGAAGGAATTTCTGAAGGATGAGAATGGAAATGTCCGTGGGGCAGTTCTTGTAAAATTAAAGCAGGAAAAGGACGAGGCGTCTGGAAGAATGGTCATGGTTCCTATCGAGGGAAGCGAGTGGGAGATCCAGGCAGAGCTTGTTCTGATCGCTGCCGGTTTTCTCGGAGCGGAGAATTATGCCGCGGAAGGATTCGGCGCAGAGCTTGACGGACGGCTTCGTGTGAAGACAGAAAATGACGGGCACCGGACCCAGGTTCCTGGAATCTACACGGCGGGCGATATGCGCCGGGGACAGTCCTTGGTCGTTTGGGCGATCCGCGAAGGAAGAAATGCCGCGAGAGAGGTCGATGAGGACTTGATGGGGTACTCGAATCTTGGAACGGCAGAATAATGAGGAGTGGGCATAAAAGGGCTGGATAGCTGTGAAGTCCACCAGCGCGCAAAGGGAAAGAAAAACGCTCACGGTGGTTATCGGCAGTTGTCTATAAAATAGGAAAAGAGCATCTGCGGCTCCAATGTTTAGGAAAATGCCTTAAAACATTGGGGCGCAAAGATGCTCTTTTTCTATTATATGTGTGTAGTTTTTAGGATGCAGATTTAAAGAAATCTTTCACTGCTTTATTTCTGATCGATTCTCGCAAGAATACTTCTCGCAACAGAAAGTCCATTCGCGGACGCCTGCTGAAGTCCGCGTGTCACGGACGCGCCGTCACCGATGGCGCGGAGGCCGTGGATGTTTGTCTCAAAATCCTTATCGACAACGACCTTGTTGGAGTAGAATTTAACTTCCACACCATAAAGCAGTGTCTCATCACTGGCGATACCCGGAGTTACCTTGTCGAGGGCCTTTAACATCTCCTTGATGTCCACCATGATGCGGTGCGGGAGAACTAAGGAAAGGTCACCCGGAACGGCATCCTTTAAGGTCGGGATAATATTGTTTCTGCAGAGACGTTCCTCTGTGGTGCGGCGGCCTCTCTGGAAATCACCGAAGGTCTGAACCAGGATCTTTCCGTCGCAGAGCATGTTGGAGAGCTGGGCGATGTGTTTGCCGTACTCGATCGGAGTCTTGAACGGCTTCGTGAAGTTTTTGGATACCAGGATCGCGAAGTTCGTGTTGTTTGTCTTGTATTCCTTTGATTTATAGGCGTGGCCGTTTACGACAGCCAGACCGTTCTCGTAGTATTCGGTGGCAACCTCACCGGACGGGTTTGTACAGAAGGTGCGGACCTTATCGTCGAAGGTCGGTGTGTAGTATACAAGCTTTGCCTCGTAGAGGTTCTTGTTGAGGAATTCCATGACCTCGTCGCGGACCTCGACACGGACACCGATGTCGACGGTTCCGACTTCCGTCTCGATTCCGTGGTCACCGCAGATGTGGGAGAACCAGTCGGAACCTTCGCGTCCGATGGCGGAGACGATCTCGTCTGCGTAGTATGTCTCGTCTTTATCGGTGATAACGCCCTTTGCGGCGCCGTCCTCGATGATGATATCCTTTACCATGGTGTTGAATTCCATGTGGATTCCGTTTGCGAGAAGGTGTTCCTGTAAACGGGTGTAGATCTTATAACCTTCCTCGGTTCCGAGGTGGCGGATCGGGCATTCGATGAGTTTTAAGTTTGCGTTGATGGCTTTCTTACGGATCTTGCGGATCTCCTGCTGTTTGTCAACGCCGTAGACGTTCTTGTCAGCGCCGAACTGCAGATAAATATCGTCGGACTCTTTGATGAGCTCAGTCGCCTTATCGTATCCTAAGATCTCCGGCAGATTTCCGCCGACATCCGGGGAAAGGGAGAGTTTTCCGTCGGAGAAAGCTCCCGCTCCGGCGAAACCGGTGGTGATGGAACATGGCTTGCAGCCCACGCACACCTTTGTTTTTCTCTTCGGACAGACACGTTTCTCGATCGGTCTTCCTTTTTCGATCATTAAAATGTTCAGTTCAGGTTTTTCTTTGATCAGCTCATACGCGCAGAAGATTCCGGACGGGCCTGCGCCGATGATGATCACGTCAAAATGTTCTCCGGATTTCATATCACAAGTCTCCTTTCGGGTGAGCGAATACGGGCACCTTGACAGGGAGCGTTCCTTGCACACCATCTTTTATCGTATCATAGTTCCCAGCGGTGTGCAAGGTGAGTGTGAAGAAAATCACGAAGATGGAACCGCGAAAATCAGTAGATCATCTTCTGGAAAGACACAGGACAGCGGTATATACACCAGAATATGCGGAAAGCCCATAAAAGTCGGTTTCCCACGAGTATCTGTATATGCAGGATTTGCATAAAAAGATAAAGACATCGTGGAAAACGAATAAATATCATTGGACCAATTGTCTAAAAAATAACGTTAAACAAAAGA
>CAVFLH010000119.1:0-8196 GCA_963622995.1 uncultured Eubacteriales bacterium
TCCTATGGCAGAAAGAAAATGGAAAAAAATAAGTGCATGGATGATCGCGTGGGTCATGGCAGTCGTGTTCGCGGTATCCGGGGCGCAGACAGCGTTTGCGGCGACCAGTTATGTGAGCAGCATCAGCATCACGCTGGATGTGACACCGACGGTGGGAGAGTCCCTGCCGGATCTCGATGTGGGATACACTTCCGACAACTGTGAGGTATCGATCCCGAACAACGATAAATACGATATCGTCTCCGCAAAGTGGTCTTCCACAAAGAACGATGTGAAGCTCG
The DNA here is from genome assembly GCA_963622995.1 of uncultured Eubacteriales bacterium. Lineage (GTDB taxonomy): Bacteria > Bacillota > Clostridia > Lachnospirales > Lachnospiraceae > Pilosibacter. Next base: position 282 of record CAVFLH010000119.1, read on the forward strand.
GCGGTATCTATACCATGAAAGTTACTTTAAAGACTTTAAATGACTATAAGTTCAGCAGCAGTTCCTATACTTCTTCGAAGGTAAAGGTAAAGAGCGGAACATTCGTGAGTGCTTCGAGAACATCTTCGGATCGCCTGGTCGTTACGGTAAAGACGAAACCGGCAAAGGGCGATCTTGAAGCGCCGGGCGAGGCATACTGGCAGACTACAAAATCTGGAAGTTCTGATCTCGGTCTTGCGAAGTGGGAGTCTGTCGAGGATGCGACTTATGAAGTATACCTCTACCGCGGAAGTAAGAATGTTTACAAGAGCGGCGAAATCCGCACGACGAATTGCGATCTTTTCCCGTATATGAGTTCAAAGGGAACATACACTTTTAAGGTGCGTGCACTTCCGGCAAACGATGAAGTCTCCAAGTACGCGTCAAAGAGTGATTGGACAATGTCTGAAGAAGTCTATATCGACGAGGATGACGCGGCGAGAGCGGCAAAGAAAAAGCCGTCAAGCAGCAATAACAGCAGCACAAACAACTCCGGAAACTCCCAGCAGGCACCGTCAAATACGAACGCGGTGGGCTGGATCCTTGACGGAAACCGCAGGTATTACCGTTACCCGGACGGAACTTACTTAAAGAACGGCTGGGGATTTATCGGAAATATCTGGTATTTATTTGACGCAAACGGAATGATGCTCACCGGCTGGCAGATGAAGAACGGCGTTTATTATTACATGAACGGCGACGGAAAAATGCAGACGGGATGGCTTCTCTATAACAACACCTGGTATTATCTCTCCGAGAGCGGCGCTATGGTGACTGGCTGGATCACGCTGGGTGATAAGACCTATTACCTCGGCGGCGACGGCGGAATGCTCACAGGATGGCAGAATATCGACGGACAGATCTACTACCTGTATCCGGACGGACATAAGGCGGTCAATGAAGTGATCGATACCTTCTATGTGGATCAGGATGGTATCTGGAGAAAACCGCAGTAAAGATCTGCACCTGCGGGGCATGCGGTTATGCAGTGAAAAGTATCGGAAGATTTTCCGGCAGACTGAAAATACAGGAAAGGAGCACCTTATGAAACAGAAAACTTTTGGAAAATGGCTTGCGGCAGCAGGAATTCTGATCGTTATGACGATATGGATGGCTCTTCCTGCAATGGCGGCGCAGACGGTGAGCTCCATGAAGATCACCTTCAAAGATAAGTATGAGGATCCCGGCGTGATCGAGGAGCCGGAGATCAGCTGCAGTACCTACGGAATCGAAATTACATCCGTGGAGTGGAGCAAGGACGTAGAGAAGTGGAATCCCGGAACGAAAGTGACGGCGACGCTGACACTGTCCTCCAGCGGAAGAGAGTTCTCCTCCAGCTACGGCTCAAAGTCCTGCCAGATATCCGGCGCGACCTTCAGTAAGGCAGTGAAAGTGGACGATGATTTAAAGGTCACAGTCACCTACTATCCGGTAGTATGGCTGGAGTCTCCGGAGGAAGCCGGATGGAGCGCTTCGAACCATATGAAAGCGGTCTGGAAGAAGGTCGATTACGCGACGGGCTACCAGATCCGCCTGTACCGGGATGATTATTATCTCCGGACCATAGATGCGACGGGGACGAGTAAGGATCTCTCGGAATATATGGTTAAAGAAGGAAATTACTACTACGAGATCCGCGCGGTGGGCAAGACGACGAATGACGCGAAGTACCGCAAGAGCAGCGAATACATTGTTTCTTCGGACCGCTATCTTGAAGACCTGGGTGACACAGAGGGAACCTGGAAGAATTACGCGGACGGAAAGAAGTATGTGAGCGAGAGCGGAGAAGTTGTGATCTCCCAGTGGCACCGGATTCTTGGAACCTGGTACTATTTCGATGAAAACGGATACATGGCGACGGGATGGGGACTTGTGAACAATAAATGGTATTACCTCGGAAGCGACGGAAAGATGGTAACCGGCTGGAAACAGATCAGCGGTGTCTGGTACTACCTGGATGCCGACGGTGCAATGGCCACCGGCTGGCGCCAGACCGCACCGGGGCAGTGGTATTATCTCAACGCCAACGGAGCGATGGCGGCTTCCACGGTGATCGACGGATATACGGTGGACGCGTCGGGGCTTTGGGTGAAGTAGAAATGTTTATATGCAGATAAGAAAAGGTTCTGTATGGAATGCCTGGAACGGCTGATTGCCGCGATAGGATCCATATAGAACCTTTTTACTTTCTCGCTTTATATTGCGTTATTTTAAGCGAGAAAGTAAAGAGAAAGTGTGCCATACCCGGAATTAAACTTTACATTTAACTCACTGGTTTACATAAAACTATTGACTTCGAGCTCACTCGAAGTGCTATACTATATATAACATCCTGGGGCAGTATGCCAGCTGGGAAAAACAGGCTGGCGGAAGAGACCTTTGGAGAAAAGAGAACAAGGAGGAAAATCAGATGAGTTATTTAGGACAGGACGTGAAAAAACTTGGTTTTGGCCTGATGCGTCTTCCGCAGAAGGACGGAGCCATCGACATCGAGCAGACAAAGCAGATGGTCGACATGTTCTTAGGTGCCGGTTTTACATATTTTGATACGGCATGGGCGTACGCCGGATCCGAGGATGCGATCCGCCAGGCGCTTGTAGAGCGCTATCCGAGAGAGAGCTTTACTCTTGCGACAAAGAACGCGGCATGGATCAACTGCAAGACAAAAGAGGAAGCTTACGCGCAGTTCGATACATCCTTAAAGCAGACAGGTGCCGGATACTTCGATTTCTACCTGCTCCACAACCTCGGCGAGTCCAGAACGGAGTTTTTCGACCGCTTCGATATGTGGAACTGGGTACAGGAGAAGAAAAAAGCGGGTCTCATCAAGCATGTAGGCTTTTCTTTCCACTCCACCCCAGAAGAGTTGGAAGCAATCTTAACTGCACATCCGGAGATGGAATTCGTACAGCTCCAGATCAACTACGCTGACTGGGAAAACCCGGCGATCCAGTCAAAGGCATGTTATGAAGTCGCAAGAAAGCACGGTAAACCAGTCGTTATCATGGAGCCGGTTAAGGGCGGCATGTTGGCAAATCCGCCGGAATCCGTAGCGAAGATCTTAAAAGAGGCAGAGCCGGATTCTTCCGTTGCATCCTGGGCAGTCCGCTTCGCAGCGAACCTCGAGGGCGTTATCACAGTTCTTTCCGGCATGAGCAACGTGGAGCAGATGCAGGATAACCTTTCCTACATGAAAGACTTCACAGGACTCAGCGAGAAGGAGAAAGAGACCTTAGACAAGGCACAGGAAGAGTTAAAGCGCATCCCGCTGATTCCGTGCACCACATGCAACTATTGCGCAAAAGTCTGTCCGAAAGAGATTGGTATCTCCGGTTCCTTCACCGCGCTGAACTACCTGACTCTCTACAAAGACAAAGGAATGGCTCAGCACCAGGAGAACTGGCTCGTAGGCGGTCATGGCAGAAAACGCGCCGACGAGTGCATCAAGTGCGGCAAGTGCGAGGCAGTCTGTCCGCAGCATATCAAGATTCGTGAGAATCTTGAGACGGTTTGTGAGAAGCTGTTGAAGTAAAAAAGTGCAGAGCGATCGTTCTGCGCAGAAGGTAAAATCGCGGCTGTGAAAGTATAGAACAGTCGGATGAAACATTGTATACAGGGCGCTGCCTGGAATTCAAGAAGAAAATTCCGGACAGCGCCTCTTTTTGCTGTATTTATCCCGAAGAAACCGCCAGTGCTGCAAAAACATGTTCAGACGTGAGAAACCGCCGCCATGTAAGTATCTGGAACCATGCAAAAAAGCTTGACTTACCATAGGATATCAACTAAAATTTAGAAACGTGTAAACATTTGTCGCGGCAGCATGCGTTTGTGGGCGGCGCCGCAGTCACTTGAAGTTTATAAACACGAGAAAGGATTTCTATGGGAATCATTAAAGCAGTGAACCTGATCTTCGATTATATCAGGCACGATGAAGAGGAAGACAAGGATGAGATCAGCCATGCGTTAAAGGGCATCTCTCTGGACATCAAGGAAGGCGATTTTGTATCGATCCTGGGTCACAACGGATCCGGAAAATCCACATTTGCGAAACTGATGAACGGAATCCTGCTTCCAACGGATGGAACAGTATATATTTCCAACATGAAGACGGACGACGAGGAACATCTCTGGGACGTACGAAAGACGGCGGGAATGGTATTCCAGAACCCGGACAACCAGATCATCGGAAACGTCGTGGAGGAGGACGTTGGATTCGGCCCGGAGAACATGGGCGTTCCGACGGACGAGATCTGGGAGCGGGTCGACAAGAGCCTCGAGGCGGTCGGCATGACAGCGTACAGACTTCAGTCCCCGAATAAGCTCTCCGGCGGACAGAAACAGCGTGTGGCCATCGCAGGCGTTATGGCGATGAAGCCCCGGTGTATCGTTCTCGACGAGCCGACAGCGATGCTGGACCCAAACGGACGCCGTGAGGTCATCAAAACGGTCCATGAACTGAACCGTCAAGAAGGAATCACGGTACTTCTGATCACCCACTATATGGAAGAGGTCATCGACGCGGACCGCGTGGTCGTTATCGACGGCGGACATGTCGTGATGGACGGAACCCCGAAGGAGGTCTTTTCCAGGGTAAAGGAACTGAAAAAATACAGCCTCGATGTGCCGCAGGTAACGGAACTTGCGGATGAATTAAAGGAAGCCGGAATGGATCTTCCGTACGGTATTCTTTCCATCGATGAGCTTGTGGACGAACTTGTTCCGCGCCTGAAATAGTGGAGGAAATGTGGAAATATGGCAATCGAAATTAAACACTTGAATCATATATATGGGCAGGGAACGATCTTCGAGCAGTATGCGTTAAAGGACGTAAATATTACGATCCAGGACGGCGAGTTCATCGGACTCATCGGACATACCGGCTCCGGAAAATCAACCCTGACCCAGCACTTAAACGGACTTTTAAAGGCAACCAGCGGAGATATCCTGTACAACGGCGAGAGCATCTACCGGGAAGGTTACTCCATGAAGGAGCTGAGAAGTCATGTGGGACTGGTCTTCCAGTACCCGGAGCACCAGCTGTTTGAGGTGGATGTGTTCTCTGACGTCTGCTTCGGACCGAAGAACCTGGGACTCCCGAAGGAGGAGATCGAAAAGCGCGCGAAAGAGGCGCTGGACATGGTAGGTCTCGACGAGAGTTTTTATAAGCAGTCCCCGTTCGACCTTTCCGGCGGACAGAAGCGCCGTGTGGCTATTGCAGGCGTTCTCGCGATGAAGCCGGAGGTCCTGATCTTAGACGAGCCGACAGCCGGTCTCGACCCGAAAGGCCGCGACGATATCCTGGGGCTGGTGGAAAAGCTTCACAACGAGCAGGGAATGACGATCATCCTTGTCTCCCACAGCATGGAGGACGTGGCGCGGTATGTGTCCCGCCTTGTAGTCATGAACCACGGCGAGAAGGTCTTCGACGGAACCCCGAAGGAAGTATTCCGCCACTATAAGGAACTGGAAGCCATCGGCCTCGCGGCGCCGCAGATCACTTATGTGGTGCACAAGCTGATTGACAAGGGCATCCCGCTTGATCCGGATATTACGACGGTGGAAGAGGCGAAGAATGCGATTTTAAAAATCTGGCATGGGAAGAACGGAAAAAGTTCTGGAAATGCAGCTCAGGTAAGCGCAGATGAAGCAGATTCCGAGAACGCAGATCATGTGAACGCCTCCGGAACAGCCTCTGAGAACGCGGGCAGCACAGAAAAGACAACAGAAAACACAGCCGGGGAGGAAAAGACATGTTAAGAGATATCACGCTTGGACAGTACTACCCGGTGGATTCCCTGCTTCACAGGCTGGATCCGAGAACGAAATTATCTGGAACTCTTGTATACATCGTAACCTTATTTATCGCGGACAACCTCTGGGCATATATTGCGGCAACGATCTTCCTGATCGCGGCGATCAAGCTCTCCAACGTTCCGGTAAAATTCATGGTCCGCGGCTTAAAGTCCATCGTGTTCCTGCTCCTCATCAGCGTCAGCTTCAACCTGTTCCTGACACCGGGAACCCCGATCTTTAAGATCGGCTTCCTGCAGATGACATGGGAAGGTCTTAAGTTCGCGTCATTTATGGCAATCCGTCTGGTATACCTCGTTATGGGATCCACGATCCTGACGCTGACGACGACGCCGAACCAGCTGACAGACGGTCTGGAAAAGAGTCTGGGCTTCTTAAAGAAAGTCGGCGTTCCGGTCCACGAGGTGTCCATGATGATGTCCATCGCGCTCCGCTTTATCCCGATCCTGATCGAGGAGACGGATAAGATCATGAAAGCGCAGATGGCGAGAGGTGCCGACTTCGAGAGCGGAAACCTGATCCAGAAGGCGAAATCCATGGTTCCGCTTCTTGTACCGCTGTTTGTATCTGCGTTCCGCCGCGCAACCGACCTTGCGATGGCCATGGAGGCGAGATGCTACCGCGGAGGCGAGGGAAGAACAAAGATGAAGCCGCTCAAGTACGCGAAGAGAGACCATATGGTTTATGGGGCGTATCTGGTGTACTTTGTGGTGGCAATTTTGCTGAAAGTCGTCTTGTAAAGAAATGAACGACTTCAGCCGAGAAAAAGTAATATGATATCTGATTTTGTCTGAAAAGTTGGGCAGAAACAGATTCGGCTGGAAACGGCAGAAGATAATTTGTAACTGTAAAGCTGCAAAATAACTGCTGGATCTGTAGAAATTAGATTTGCCCGTGATTTTCGGGCAGCAGAAGGAAAACAATAAAACTATGAGACGAATCAAACTGACGGTGGCCTACGACGGCACCGCATACAAGGGCTGGCAGCTCCAGCCCAACGGCGTTACCATAGAGGAGATGTTAAATAAGGCTCTTTCGGATCTTCTGAAAGAGCCTGTCTGCGTCATTGGGGCAAGCCGGACGGACTCCGGCGTCCATGCGCGGGGAAATGTGGCGGTCTTCGATACGGAGAGCCGGATCCCGGGAGATAAATTCTGTTACGCCATTAACCGCGGACTCCCGGAGGACATCCGCGTGGTGGAGTCTGAGGAGGTTCCCCTGAACTGGCACCCGAGAAAGCAGAACTGCGTAAAGACCTACGAGTATCAGATCTTAAACTGTAAGATCGAGATCCCGACAAGGCGTCTCTACGCCCATTTCTGCTATTACCCGCTAAACGTGGAAAAGATGAACGAGGCAGCAAAATATCTCATCGGGGAACATGACTTCATCAGCTTCTGCGCCGCGAACCACCAGGCCGAGGAGACGGTCCGGACGATCTACGAGGCCCAGGTGACGAAAAATGATGAGGACATCGTGACGATCCGCCTCCGCGGCAGCGGATTCCTCTACAACATGGTCCGGATCATCGCTGGAACCCTGTTAAAAGTCGGAACCGGCGAGTGGCCCCCGGAACATGTAAAAGAAATTCTGGAAGCGAGAAACCGCAAAGAGGCAGGCCAGACCGCCCCGGCGAGAGGCCTGACACTTGTGGGGATCGAGTATGAGAAAGAGATCCAGAAAGAGATCATCGGAAAGAATGAACACTGGGACGCAGTTCTTGACCAGACAAGACTGGAAGCGGACGGAGTCTCCAGCGTGCGGATCAACTTCTCCGAACCCGAAGAACTCCCCCGCCTGATCCGCCGCATGGTACACCAGGCGTACCGAAATGGGGCGAAGGAAGTTTTCGTCACGGTACCAGATGGATACGAAGTGTCGGAGACGGAAAGTTACGGGTATTACCGGCTGAACCGGATGGAAGATGGAAGATACTCCATAATTTATACCGGAAAATAGAAAACGAAAAAAGCCAGGTGTTAAAGTGAGTTTGAGATAAATTAGAGTTCACTTTAAACCTGGCTTTTATAATTTGGTGGTTTAACGACATGTTAATAGTATAAGA
>CAVFLH010000120.1:0-8178 GCA_963622995.1 uncultured Eubacteriales bacterium
GAAGCCTTGATTTATAAGGCTTCCCGAGGTTTTTATATCATTCAAACTCAATCGTAGCCGGCGGTTTTCCTGTGCAATCATAGAGTACGCGGTTAACGTGCGGTACTTCGTTGACGATACGGCTGGCAACGGTTCCGAGAACTTCCCACGGGATCTCGGCTGCCTCGGCAGTCATGAAGTCGATGGTGTTTACAGCTCTCAGGGCGATCGCGTAGTCGTAGGTTCTCTCGTCACCCATAACACCTACGGAACGCATGTTGGTCAAGGCTGCGAAGTACTGGCCGATATTGCGGTCGATTCCTGCTTTTGCGATCTCCTCGCGGTAGATTGCGTCAGCTTCCTGTACCATCTTTACTTTCTCCGGTGTTACGGCACCGATGATACGGATTCCGAGTCCCGGACCCGGGAACGGCTGACGGTATACGAGTTTCTCCGGAATTCCGAGCTCAAGACCTGCTTTGCGGACCTCGTCCTTGAAGAGGTCGCGAAGCGGCTCGATAATTTCCTTGAAATCAACATAATCCGGAAGTCCTCCGACATTGTGATGGGATTTGATCACTGCGGACTCTCCGCCGAGACCACTCTCTACAACGTCCGGATAAATTGTTCCCTGTACAAGAAAGTCAACGGCACCGATCTTCTTTGCCTCTTCCTCGAATACACGGATGAACTCCTCACCGATGATCTTTCTCTTTCTCTCCGGCTCCTCAACGCCTGCTAATTTATCGTAGAAGCGCTGCTGTGCGTTTACGCGGATAAAGTGCAGATCGTACGGACCGTTCGGTCCGAATACTTCCTCGACCTCGTCGCCCTCGTTCTTACGGAGAAGACCGTGGTCAACGAATACGCAGGTAAGCTGGTCGCCGACTGCTTTTGCAAGCATAACGGCTGCAACAGAAGAGTCAACTCCACCGGATAATGCGCAGAGAACTTTTCCGTTTCCGACTTTCTCGCGGATCGCTTTGATGCTATTCTCAACGAACGCGTCCATCTTCCATGTTCCGGCACATCCGCAGACTTCGTAGATGAAGTTGTGGAGCATCTTCGTACCTTCCTGGGTATGAAGAACCTCCGGGTGGAACTGGATCGCATATAATTTCTTCTCCTCGCACTCAGCGGCTGCAACCGGGCAGTCCGGGGTATGTGCGACGATTCTGAATCCAGGTGCTTCTTTCTCGATGTAGTCATTGTGGCTCATCCAGCAGATCGTCTTCTCAGATACATCTCCGAAGAGCTTGCTTGTCTTGTCCACAGTCACTTCGATCTTGCCGTACTCACGGACCGGTGCCTTACATACATGTCCGCCGAGAACGTGGGACATCAGCTGCGCACCGTAGCAGAGTCCGAGTACCGGAACGCCCATCTCGAACAGTTCCTTGCTGCATGTAGCAGCGCCTTCCTCGTAAACGCTGTTCGGGCCGCCGGTTAAGATGATTCCTTTCGGATTCATTGCCTTGATCTGTTCGATCGGAGTCCGGTAGGAGTAGATCTCACAGTATACATGGCATTCACGGACACGACGGGCAACCAACTGGTTGTACTGGCCGCCGAAGTCGATAACAATAATTTTTTCCTGATTCATCGGGTGCCTCCTGAAATATGTGCATGTACTACTTGATAACTGCCCGACATATCTGCATAGATTCGTGCCGGAATGCCGGACAGGTATAAATTTGCCTATTTGGAACTAATTATAAGGGATGAAGAGAAACTTGGCAAGTAATTTCCCGGAAAACCTGTACTTTCCACTCAGCCTGTACCTTTCTTTTCCCTATCCTGGTCTTCGCAGTCATGCGGGTACGCATGAAGCCAGCGGCTATTATTTCTCGTAAGTCCCCTTCTTAAGGATCTTCCCGTCTCTCATCATCGGCACGCCCATGGCGATCACCGTATCCAGGGAAAGATCCTCGTTCATGATCAAAATATCCGCATCGCTCTCTTCCTTCACAGCGCCTTTCTTCGGATATAACTCCAGCGCCATCGCCGGGTTCTTTGTTCCGAGACCCAAGAGCTCCTCGAAATCCATATGTTCCTCTTTCACCATGTAGACGATCTGGCGGTAGACGGTATCCACGTCGGAAACTCCGATCTCCACCAGTTTTCCGTCCGCGTCATAGTTGGACCAGCTTCCCTGTCCATCGGAACTCATAGTCACCTTCTCCATCGGAACGCCCTCTGCCTTCGCCGCCTTGATGGAAGCTGCCACAGAATGGAACTTCTTCTCGGACTCTCCGCAGGTAAAGTCGATAGTTCCACCCATCTTTGCGAACTCAAACGCCTCTTTCTGAAGATTTGCGTCACGTCCCACATGGGTCGGCTGGAAAGTTTTTACCGGGATGGATGTGCGCTCCAGCGCCTCAAATACCGGCTTTAATGCCCGCTTATCGCTTCCCATATGGAGGCAGATAAATCCAGGTTTTCCGCTAAGCATACCCGCGGTGCGCACATCGCTTCCCAGGCGGATCAGCTCTTCTGTCGTGATATTCGGTGCACGGTGGTCGGAGATCGCAAGCTTTAATCCGAGAATCTCATCGATAAACATGATATCTTTGCTGATGCTGCCTGTGATCGTCGGACTCGGATATCCATATGCGCCACAGAGCGCGTAGGCGGTAATTCCCTCTTCTCTCAGTGCTTTTACCTTCGCGAGAAGGTTCTCAACGCTGCGGCTGATTCCATCCGTGCCGAGAAGTCCGAGAACTGTCGTCACGCCGCCTTTGATGAGATTGGAGAGCTGAACTTCCGGTGCCTGTGTGTGGAAACTTCCCTCTCCGCCGCCTCCTGTCACATGGACATGGCGGTCAATAATACCCGGAGTCACGATCTTTCCAGTTCCGTCGATCACTTCACATCCCTCATATTCCGGCAGATGATCCGCGATCTTTTCGATCTTTCCTCCCGCGAGCAGGATGTCCTTCACTCCGAGATATTCCGGTGCGTAAACTTTTGCGTTCTTCACTAACAGCATGGGCTTATTCCTCCTGTGTGATCCATATTTTACATAACTGCCCGACAGCAGAAAATTACTGTCGGGCCATCATTATTTTCTTATTATTTTAGTATAACACATCTCCGATATCATTCCAACTGACAAGAGCATACTTTTCTCGCAGAATCTCCAGATGCTTTCTTGCATCCATCGTCTCCCCACTTTCTATCTGGCGTTCTGACTCTTCCAATTCCTCATAGATCGTTTCTCTACTCATCAAAATCATCATTCCCCATCTTCCAGATACTTCTTCACATACTGCCCCGTATAGGACGCCGGTACCTTCACGATCTCCTCCGGCGTTCCCTTCGCGATCACGGTACCGCCCCGGTCTCCGCCTTCCGGTCCCATGTCGATAATGTAGTCCGCTGTCTTGATCACATCAAGGTTGTGCTCGATAACGACCACCGTGTTTCCGCCCTCGGAGAGTTTTCTTAAGATCTCCACCAGCTTATGGACATCCGCAAAGTGGAGTCCCGTCGTCGGCTCGTCGAGGATATAGATCGTCTTTCCGGTTCCGCGTCTGGAAAGTTCTGTCGCGAGCTTGATACGCTGCGCCTCACCGCCGGAAAGCTCCGTCGAAGGCTGTCCGAGGCGGATGTAGGAAAGTCCCACATCATTCAGCGTTGCGATCTTTCTCGCGATGGACGGCACGTTCTCGAAGAACTTCAGTGCCTCCTCCACGGTCATATTCAGCACATCATAGATGCTCTTTCCCTTATATTTGACCTCCAGAGTCTCACGGTTGTACCGCTTTCCTCCGCAGACTTCACATGGCACATAGACATCCGGCAGGAAGTGCATTTCGATCTTAATAATTCCGTCGCCGCTGCAGGCCTCGCACCGGCCGCCCTTTACGTTGAAGCTGAACCGTCCTTTGGAGTAGCCTTTCGCCTTCGCGTCGGAGGTAGCCGCAAACAGGTCGCGGATCAGGTCAAACACGCCCGTGTAAGTCGCCGGATTCGATCTCGGCGTTCTTCCGATCGGGGACTGGTCGATTGCGATGATCTTATCCAGCTGGTCTACGCCGTCGATTCCGTCATGATCCCCGGGGATCGTGCGGGCGCGGTTCAGCTTTTTTGCCAAAGACTTATAGAGGATCTCGTTGATCAGGGAACTCTTTCCCGATCCGGACACGCCTGTCACGCAGGTCATGATTCCCAGCGGCACGTCCACATCGATATTTTTCAGGTTATTCTCCCTCGCGCCCCGGATCTTGATCCAGCCAGTCGGCTTTCTTCTCTCCTTCGGCACCGGGATCTTGATCCGACCACTTAAGTACGCGCCGGTAATCGACTCCTTGCACTTCATGATCTGGGCCGCCGTTCCAACAGCGACCACATTTCCGCCGTGTTCCCCGGCTCCCGGGCCGATATCCACGATACAATCCGCCGCCCGCATCGTATCCTCATCGTGCTCCACGACGATCACGCTGTTTCCGAGATCCCGCAGATGTTCCAGGGTCTTTAAGAGCTTATCATTGTCTCTCTGGTGCAGTCCGATACTCGGCTCGTCAAGGATATAGGCGACGCCCACAAGTCCGGACCCGATCTGGGTCGCCAGACGGATACGCTGCGCCTCACCGCCGGAGAGTGTTCCCGTTGCTCGGGATAAAGAGAGGTAATCCAGTCCCACATCGATCAGGAAGCTGATTCTCGCCCGGATCTCCTTTAAGATCTGCTCGCCGATCATCTTCTGCATGTCGGAAAGTTCCAGACCATCGATAAACTCCCTGAATTTCACGATAGACATATTCGTCGCCTCGTAAATATTCAGGCCGCCAACCGTCACCGCCAGGGAAGACTGCTTTAATCGCTGTCCGTGGCAGGTGGTACACGGCGTGATCCGCATAAAGCTCTCGTACTCCGCCTTGCTGGCCTGGGAGAACGTTTCACGGTAGCGGCGGTTCACGTTCTCGATCAGTCCCTCAAAAGCCACATCATAGACGCCGGTTCCCCTCTGTCCCGTATAGTGGACCTTTACCTCTTTTCCGCCGGTTCCGTAGATCAGGATATCATGGATCTCCTTCGGGTAATCCTGGAACGGGGTATCCAGGTCAAAGTGGTACTCCGCTGTGAGGGCATCTAAGATCGCTCTCGAAAAACTTCCCGGCTTCGCGCAGGACTGCCAGCCAAGGACAACGATCGCGCCTTCGTTGATACTCAAGGATTTATCCGGGATCATCAGATCCTCATCAAATTCCATCTTATATCCAAGACCGAAACAGTCCGGGCAGGCGCCGAAGGGGTTGTTGAAGGAGAAGCTTCTCGGCTCCACCTCCTCGATGCTGATCCCGCAGTCCGGGCAGGAAAAGCTCTGGCTGAAGTTGATCGGCTCGCCGTCGGACACATCCACGACCATCAGACCGTCGGACAGCTTCATCACGGTCTCGATGGAGTCCGTCAGACGTTTCTCGATTCCTGGCTTCACCACAAGCCGGTCTACAACGATCTCGATGTTGTGTTTGATATTCTTCTCTAACTCGATCTCCTCGGAAAACTCGTGAAGGTTTCCATCGATCATCACGCGGACATAGCCGCTGCGTTTCGCCTGTTCCAGGACCTTCTCGTGGCGGCCTTTTCTGCCCCGGACGACAGGTGCTAAAAGCTGGATCTTTGTGCGCTCCGGCAGCGTCATGATCTGGTCAACCATCTGGTCCACGGTCTGCTTGCGGATCTCCCTGCCGCACTTCGGGCAGTGGGGAATACCGATCCTCGCGTACAGAAGACGCATATAGTCGTAGATCTCCGTCACGGTTCCCACGGTGGAACGCGGGTTGCGGTTCGTGGATTTCTGGTCGATGGAGATCGCCGGGGAAAGTCCCTCGATGCTCTCCACATCCGGTTTTTCCATCTGTCCTAAGAACTGGCGGGCGTAGGAGGACAGGGACTCCATATAGCGTCTCTGTCCCTCCGCGTAGATCGTATCAGACGCCAGGGAAGATTTTCCCGATCCCGAAAGTCCGGTCAGGACCACCAGCTCATTTCTCGGGATATCCAGCGAAATATTTTTTAAGTTGTGCTCGTTGGCACCTCGTATTTTTATATATTGCTTCGGCATTGTGTTTCTCCTCTTTGCCATGTCTGCTTTTGCTTTATCATTCTCACAGAATTCATGGACTATACGTTTTCCGGGTGTTCCGGATACTATCCCATGTTACGGTCAGTATACCACAAATCCGTCTCGTATGCAAACATTTGTTCGTTTTGTATTTTACCACTTTTCATCTGCGCAAACTCGGGAGTTTGACACTTGATTTTTTATCCTTTTAACTATAAATGAGCAAATTTGAAAAACTGCATAATTAAATTCGTGATGTGCGGACAGCAAAGGAATTAAATCAGCTCAATGTTTGTGTGATACGCACAATCAGCTACAGATTTTGTGCACTTTTTGGTATTTGCTCATTTATAGCTTTTAATACAACTCCTTTGTATTTTCCACATTTTCTATCAAATACAGCAAAACATATCCACATTTTGAAAGATTTTCTCCCACTTTTTTGGTAACTGCAAGCAAAAAAAGCGGCAGGAACAAATTTATTCCTGCCGCAGATTCAAATCTTATTTCAGTTTTATGTAAACCATCAATCCGCCTTACATCTTCATTCCAAGTGCTCTCGGCTTGCATCCGTCCGGAATCGGGCAGTGGTAGGTGTCGCCGTCCAGCTCCTCCTCCATCTCCGCTTTCGCCTTTGCGATGATCTCCGGATCTTCGTACATATCGATTGCAGCGCCTGCCATCGCCTTAGCGGCGTAGATCAGGCCCTTATGTGCCAGTCCGCTCTTGCCCTGGGAAACGACCTGCCAGGAGTGGCCCGGGGTTCCTGCTGCCCATGTGGTTACATAAGCCTGGGCTGTCGGGCAGTTCCAACTCACATCGCCGACATCTGTGGAGCCGAAGGACATGATTCCGTCCGGGTTGAACGGAGCGACAAAACGGTAGATACTGTCACCCTTGTGGGAGAGCACTTCTGCCTTGACCGCTTTATCCTTGCAGTTCTTTGCAACCTTCTCCAGGGACTCAAAACGGCTGTCTCCGACGCCCTCGCTGATGGCTGTGGCGAACTTCATCTCTTCTTCTGTATACTCCGGCGCGCCGAGCTCTACGAGGTTGTCCCAGAGCTCCTTCGCGATGACCTTGTTGCTCATCAGGTTCGAGCAGCCCTTTACGAAGTCGATCTCCACACGGGTCTCTGTCATATGGGCAGCGCCCTCTGCGATCTTGTTGACACGCTGATATATCTCCTCGACCTGGCTGTTCTTCGGGGCACGGATCAGGTACAGAACCTCCGCGTACGGCTGTACAACGTTCGGGGAGTATCCGCCGGTGTTTGTGATCGCGTAGTGAATCCTCGCCTCCGGAATTACATGCTCTCTTAAGAACTGGACGCCCATGTTCATGAGTTCCAGGGCATCGAGGGCGCTTCGTCCAAGATGCGGCGCTCCGCCTGCGTGGGCGCTCTTTCCGTAGAACTTGTATGCTACCTGGTAGTTTGCCAGGGAACTTCCTGTGTCAGCGATAGTGATATCGCCCGGATGCCATGTGATCGCCGCGTCAAGGTTTGCGAAGACACCGCCTTTCGCCATAAATGCCTTTCCGGATCCGCCTTCCTCACCAGGGCATCCAAAGTAAATCACGGTTCCTGACTTTCCGCTCTCTTCCAGGTATTTCTTGATTCCGATTGCCGCGGAGAGGGACGCTGTGCCGAGCATATTGTGGCCGCAGCCGTGTCCGCTTGCGCCGTCATGCACAACGATCTTCTCGGTAGCTCCCGCTTCCTGATCCAGTCCGGACAGGGCATCGAACTCGCCTAAGATACCGATCACAGGTTTTCCGGAGCCGAAAGTGCCTTTAAATGCTGTCTTTACGTCCGCAAGACCTGTCTCAACTGTAAAACCTTCCGCTTTCAGAACATCACAGAGGATCTTCATGGATTTTTCTTCTGTGAATGCTGTCTCCGCGCAGCCCCAGATCTCATCGCTGGCGGTAAAGATCTCGCTGGATTTCTTATCAATTTCTTTCCAAGCTGTCTGTTTTCCCATCTCCATATCACCTTTCTTGTACATGATTTCCGGCTGTTGTCCGCGCTACCCTTCAAACCCTTTCGAAAAGCGGCACCCGAAATTTTATTTTTCGAGTTATTCTGAATTTTTATACAAATTCCAACCAGTTATCAATAATTATAC
>CAVFLH010000121.1:0-8023 GCA_963622995.1 uncultured Eubacteriales bacterium
AAAATGCAAATCCCACCGCCGGATCACTATAGTCCGGCGAATTGGGAAACTATTATTTGATAATATAAACTATCTATATACATTTATTATCTCCACTACTCCACCGTCACACTCTTCGCCAAATTCCTAGGCTTATCCACATCCAGCCCTTTCGCCACCGAAACATAATACCCCAGCAGCTGCAGCGGCACCACCGCCAGGCTCGCCGCGAACAGCGGCTCCGTTTTCGGAATATAGATCACAAAGTCCGCGCTATCCTCAATTCCATAATTTCCATACGTCGTAAGTGCCATCAGATACGCCCCGCGGCTCTTGCACTCAACCATATTGCTCACAGTCTTCTCATACAGCTCCTGCTGCGTCAGCACCCCAATCACCAGTGTTCCTGGCTCGATCAAACTAATCGTTCCGTGTTTCAGTTCCCCAGCTGCATATGCCTCTGAATGAATATAGCTGATTTCCTTCATCTTCAAGCTGCCTTCCAGGCTCACTGCATAGTCAATTCCACGCCCGATAAAGAACATGTTCTGCGCATTCATCTGTTTCGCAGCGAACCACTGGATCCGTTCCTTGTCTTCCAGAAGCTTTTCGATCTTATCAGGGATCGTCTGCAATTCTGCGAGCAGCTCTGCTGTACGCTCCTCACTGATCGCTCCGCGGACACGAGCAAATTCCGCTGCCAGAATATAAGACGCGATCAGCTGTGTGCTGTATGCTTTCGTTGTCGCAACCGCAATCTCCGGACCTGCAAGCGTATAGAAAACATGGTCCGCCTCCCGCGCAATCGTGGATCCGACTACATTGACGATTGCCAGAGTCTTCACCCCATGCGCTTTCGCCTCTCGCAGCGCTGCGAGACTATCCGCTGTCTCACCGGACTGACTCACGATGATGACCAGCGAATCCGGTGCAAAAAGAAGTCTCCGATACCGGAATTCCGATGCCAGCTCCACGCGAACCGGAATCTGCGCCAGCTCCTCGATCACGTACTGGGCCGCAACGCCTACATGATATGCAGAACCGCAGGCCACAATATAGATCTGCTTCAGCTTTCCGATCTCTTCCTCCGTGATTCCGACTCCGCTGAGGTCAATTCTGCCGTCCCGTACCACAGAATTCACCGTATCCCGAATCGCCTTCGGCTGTTCATGGATCTCCTTCATCATAAAATGCTCAAATCCAGCTTTCTCCGCCGCTTCTGCGTCCCACTGGATCTCCACCAGATCTTTCTCGATCTCATCACCGTCCAGATTATAGAACGTCACACTGCCTTTCTGCAGACGGCACATCTCCATATTTCCGATATAATAAACATTTCTTGTATACTTCAAAATAGCCGGAACATCCGACGCGACAAAAGACTCTCCGTCCGCCACACCGATAATCATCGGACTGTCCTTTCTAGCCGCATAAATCTCTTCCGGATAATCCTTGAACATAACCGCCAATGCATAAGAACCGCGGATCCGCACCATTGCATGGTTGATCGCATCCACTGGTGTGTGCTCATACTTCTTATAATAATAGTCGATCAGCTTGATCGCGACTTCCGTATCCGTATCAGAATAAAAGCTGTAACCCTTGTGCTGCAGTTTCTCCCGAAGTTCCTGATAATTTTCAATAATGCCATTATGAACACCGACCACATTTCTGTCATCGCTGCAGTGCGGATGCGCATTCAGTTCACTCGGCTCCCCATGCGTCGCCCAGCGTGTATGTCCGATTCCGCATGTTCCATGCATTGCCATTCCGTCATTCGTCTTCTCCGCAAGAACACGCAGACGGCCTTTCGCCTTTACGATCTCCACCTCATTTTCACCGTCACGCACTGCAAGTCCTGCCGAATCATATCCGCGATACTCCAGCTTTGCGAGACCATCCAGCAGTACCGGTGCCGCCTGTCTATGTCCTGTAAATCCAACAATTCCACACATATGTATTCCTCCGTCAATTTCATCCGTTCTATACAACGACAGGGACCTGATTTCAAAAATCCTGCCCCTGCCGCTTTCCTGCTATCTGTCTATTCTATTCAAATACAACACAGCCGACAACGCTCTTCTCAAGATCAAGAACCTTCTCGATCTCAGCTTCCACAGCGCTGTACTTTGACACTCCGCACTGCTCTACGAGAATGACTCCGTCACACTCTGGAAGTTCTCTGACTGTCTCAACATTCTCCAGCATATTATTTCCAGCCACAACCTGGATCTCTCCAAGCTCAGCCTTCAGCGCCTCCGCAGCATGTGCCAAAACATCTGCAGCCACACTTCCTGTAACGAGAATCTTCTTCATATCCCCCGCATAGTTTTTCACATTCGCCGCAATCAGACGATACTCTGCATCCTCATCAACATTGTAAGCTCGTCCTTCCAGGCGGTTCAGCCATGCATCAATCGCACCGACCTTCTTCCCAGAAGAAAGCTTTCCGAGAATTTTCACCTTGTAGCGGTCCTTCAGTTCTCTCGCAGAAAAAACCTTATCTCCCATAAGGAACGCAACACAAACAACAAACGCAACAAGGAACGCACCGCCAAAACCGCCAATCAGACCAAATTTGATAGCGCTCTTTAACGCAGCTCTCTTAGAAGAATCCTCTTTCTTCGGCTCTTCAAGCTCATCAAGCGCTGTCTGTTTCTCCTGAAGGCTGTCATTCAGATCTGTGATCTTCTGTGTCTGCTTCTTCTGAAGATCCGCAAGATCCAAGTTCACAAGTGTGCTGACGCTCTCATTAACCGTAGATACTGTATGTTCCCCGATACTTGCCGTGATCTGCGCCTGCATCTCATTTACATGCGCGATGAACGCATCGAGAACTTTCTTCGCCTCTTCCTTATTTGTATGGTATACATCAATCGTAAGAAGACGGCTCAGCTGAGATCCGTTTGTACCGATGGTTCCGATCGTTACCTTCACCAGCTCCTGAAGATATCTGGATTCAGTACCGACCTTCTTCGCAACATCCTCCATCACCGCGCTGCTTGTCAGCATGGACTGATACGCCTGAAGGATCGTATCCGTATAGTCACGGTTCTGGTAAGTCATCCCCGGCATGATCTCGTATCCGGTGGAAACATAGAGATCAACTCTCGCCTCTCCGACATCATACGGACTCATATTGATCCAAATCGAGTTGTCCAGGTAATCCTGCTGGTTAATAATATCGTTTCTCAGGTTCTCGATCTCTCTCTCATACGTCTCTTTATTCTTCTCATAAAGCTCCAGATCCGCGGAATAAGTCAGATCCGCCTCTTTCCTTACCTCCGGATCACTCTGGCTCTTGTAGGTCGTATATCCCTTCACGCCGCCTAAAAGCAGTCCGCAGATAACCGCCACAAGAATCACCGGTCTCCACTTGTGGAATACCGCAAACATCAAATCTTTTAAATCGATCTCCTGCTCGTCTGTATTGTAGTCCATCTTCCTTCTCCTTTTAAATTTTTCCTGTTACCTCGATCCCCGTCCCGTGAGAACGACCTTCACCGTCAGCAAAAGGATCTTAATATCCGTCAGAATCGACCAGTTGTCTATGTACTGCATGTCCAGGCGGACGACCTCATCGAAGTCCTTAATATCGCTTCGTCCGCTGATCTGCCAGAGACCGGTAAGTCCCGGCGTCATGCTGAGGCGACACTTGTGCTTCGCCTCGTAGTGCTCAAACTCATCGACGGTCGGCGGTCTCGTTCCGACAAGACTCATATCGCCCCGAAGAACATTCCAGAACTGCGGCAGCTCATCGATACTCGTTTTACGGATAAACTTTCCGACTTTTGTGATTCGCGGATCATCTTCCATCTTAAACATCAGGCCCTTTACTTCGTTCGAAGCCATCAGTTCTTTCTTTCTCGCCTCCGCATCCTTATACATGGAGCGGAACTTATAGAACGTAAACTTACGTCCATTCTTTCCGACACGGGTCTGTCCAAAGAACACCGGTCCCGGCGAATCCAGCTTGATCGCCGGAGCCACAAAGATCGTAGCGATTCCAAGAATCACCATGCCGACCAGGCTGCCCGCGATATCCAGCGCTCTCTTCGCGATCATCTGTCTTGTCGAGAACAGGTTTCTCGCAAAGCTTACGACCGCGTACTTTCCGACACGGTTCAGCGTCTTCTTTCCAGAAATCGAAAGGTCAAAGGCGTCGATATTCACATCGACGATAATACCCATCTGCTCCAACTCGCGCACCCACTCGTCCATCAGCGGCGTCCGCATCATCTTATCATCGATAATAAAGACCTCATCCACATCATTCCGGATCACATAATTAAGGAACGTATCGCGATGGGCCACCACCGGAATATTGCTGATCTGCTCAACCTCCGCGTCATCTGTCAGCACCAAGCCGACGATCATCCGGTACCACTCATTATACTCCTCAAGATTCCGGATCACGTTCTCTGCCTGCCCCGATGTCGTAACAACGAGAAGACGGCTGCTGTACCGGCTGTTCCGGTAGATCTTCACCATATACTGCTTAAAGATCTGTCTCGCCGCGTACATGATGATCAGATTCGCGATGATCTGGTATCCGAATACGAGTCTCGAAAGGTCCGTCGAACGGTGCATCATAAACAGCGCAAGCGTCAGCGCCACCGAGAACATCACCTCGGACTTCACAACGCTCACAAACTCATCGAACATTCCTCTCCGGAAAAAATGATGGCTGAAATCCATCAGCACAAACATCAGACCATACAGGGCCACCGCGAAAAACAGAAGCCAGATCTGGTCTCCATGCTCAAACCTTCCATAAAAGATTCCGTAGCGGAGCCAGAAGGCAAGTCCCATACTGACGATCAGACTGCACAAGTCCACGATCAGTACCAGGATACTCTCAAAAGTTTTCTTATTTTCGTACATAATACTCTCTCCCAGGTTCTATCTTACCTATTATAACATAGAACCCGTCCTAATACCTTACTTTTCTATGAATTTCGGCATAGTTTTACCCAAAAATGCCGATACACGCCCAACTATTCTACCATAGATTTCCCGTTTACAAAAGACAAATTTCACTAGATTTCCATACATAGTTTTCCAGTCGATCACGGTTCCTGCGCTGCGCAGCCAATTCACGCGCCCAACAAGTTCTCCAGCTCATTCACCCGCAGGATCACATGCCTGTACTTCTCAACTAACTGCGGCGCCAGTTTCGGATCCCCGAGAACGATCAGGGCATCCTGCTCCTTTCCGACCGCAATCGCCGCAGCCGCCTCACTGTACCGCTCCACCGCGTTCCGGACCGGCATCTGCGCCTTAAATCCAGCCGACTGCAGCCGGATATTCGACTCCGAACCGATAAAGTCCAGGACCTCCCGTACCTTATCACTTCCGGTCTTCGCCAGATCGTCCAGCAGCTGTATCACCGTCATATGCGGCACAAAAACCATGTCCAGCTTCTTTAATATATCCAGCCCAGTTGTTTCCGCGAGAATATAAAGTCCCCAGGCGTCCAGCGCGATCTTCTTATCGATCTGGAACCGCTTTTTCATAGCCCCGTCCACTTTCACATGCCAGGATTCCGAAGAATATCCCCGAACCACCTGATTCGCCCGCTGTCTCGTCTTGTCGGAGCCGCCCAATATATGATGCGGCCGCACTCTCCCGGTCCAGTTCAGGAAGTGGATCTCCTCCGGTCTCGCAAGGACCATTCCTGTCATGGGATCCACCGGATGCGGCAGCTTCATGAGCGCCTGAAAATGTTCCTCTGCCTTTTCCTTCTTAAGATTCGTCAGATACGCGATCAGCGCCGTGCGGTGAAACTGTTCTTCCGTGACCAGCCCCCGCTCCAGAAACAACTGCCGCTCCGTCTCAAACCGCTCAGGCTCATTAAACGTGTTCGAGTACAGCATGAGCTCCAGCTCCCAGAATCCCTCGATGTCCGTATCCCGGAATGTCTCCTTTGAGTCGAGATAACACTGGAGCGCGTCCTTCAGGTCCCGATGGTACATCGTCACAAAATCGATATACGCCCGATACGCGTACTCCGGCTCCTCCTCGATCAGTTCCCGCCTGTCCGCAAAGAGCTCCTTATACATCGCGTCCGCCATGTCCATCATCCCATGCCGGATATAAAGATGGTTCAGCTCCCGCCATGTATCGATTCCCGGCTTTCTCTCGAAGGTATCCCGGAATCTCGCGATAACGTCCTCGATCGGCGCCTCAAACTCATATAGATAATTCTCCATAGACTCCGTGATATCCGGGTCCTGATACCCCCGGATCCGCTCCAGACAGTCTTTTAACTTGTCGATCTTCTTCCACCCAAAGAGAACCATCCCCCGGCCATACAGGTTCATCAGCTGAATATAAATAGGAAGTCTGTCCCGGATATCCATCCTGCGGACGTTATTTTCCGTCTCCGCCGCGGTCTTCTTTAACTGCTCTTCCAGTACAGGATCGTAGATCCGCCTCCAGCCCGCCTGTACAGCGATCTGCTCGACCGTATTGTTCCAATAGCTCATCTCCGCTATCGTCCCCAGCAGGATCCTGTCCGTGGATGTGATATGCGGGTACTCAAACGGATCGATCTTTCCGGACTGGGCCGCAACTCTCGCGTGTTTCATCTCAATATCCCGCCAGAACGCGTCCTCGCCCATCGGCACATCCACAGGCTCAATATATTTCTTCACATCCGGATAGATCGTAAGGATCCGATAATTGTCACTCAGCAAATAGAACGTATTATAAATACAGAGACCAGCTCTCCGCATCGTTCCCGCCCAGAAAAGCTCATCCGCCTTCTGACTTACACTGAGGAAACACTCCCGCGCCTTATAGAGCGCTCTACGGTCGACCTTCCGCTGGTCCACCCGGTCGTCTTCCATGATCGCGTCCGAAATTCCAAGAAAATAATAGGCCGCCCCCAAGGACTCAAGGATCACGCTGTCCATGCCGATCCGGTAAGACCTGTTTAGAAATCTCACCGCGTTGACATAGTCATGATACCGTTCCCCATACACATATCCGATCATCTGGTAGATCAGCGCCGCGTCGTCCTCATCCCCGGTGGAATACACAAAATTCTCCTGCTCATCGATCAGCTTCCCGATCGTCTCCTCCACCGGAAGCCCGTCCGCGTACGCCCTCGCAAGCAGAAGAAACGCATTCGCGCAGGCGGACAATGTCTTATAATCCCCCGCAGTCCGGATATACTCCTCTGCCGCCGCAATCGTTTCCCGATACTCCTTTTTCATAAAAGACCGAGTCAGATGGCGCATGGGATCATGTGCCTCCAGCAGACCTTCGTTTCTCATCGTCTCCTCAAGCTCTTCAAACTCCTGATCCAGATCCCCGATCTCATAACAGTAAAGAAGATGCTGCATCAGACGTTTCCTGGCCTTTTTGCTGCAGACAGAAAATCTCGGATCCCCGATTGCTTCCTTCGCGGTATCGATCGCCTTCTGCAGCTGCAGATTTCCAATATGACAT
Source organism: uncultured Eubacteriales bacterium (assembly GCA_963622995.1). Lineage (GTDB taxonomy): Bacteria > Bacillota > Clostridia > Lachnospirales > Lachnospiraceae > Pilosibacter. Next base: position 7,435 of record CAVFLH010000121.1, read on the forward strand.
CTGCACGCCACCGTCTGCTCCTCGATCCACCGTTCATTCTCCGATACCGGCTCCTTTTCAGCAACCGTCCCGTCGAACACCATCGGCTTATACTGTCCGCAGGCCACGTCCTCCTCCGGAATCCCCAGCAGCTTCCGCTCGATCACGATCCCGAATTTTTCCTTCATCATGACCCTGATCCGCTGCAATTTCGTTGCAAAGACCTTCGCCAGCAGCGCGGTCTGTCCGTACGCGCTGGGCATCAGTCCCAGCAAGCTCTGCTCCTGCTCTCCGTCCGCCTCCTGTGCATCCCAGACAGGGGCGCCCGAGATCCCCTTCAGTTCATATACCCGGTTCCCCTGATCTAAAAATCCGTCTGTGATCCGAAGTGAAAACTTGTCCTCATTCGCGGCATTCACCACAACGGGCCATAGCACAGGCGGATGCATTCGCCTTTTCCTGCGTTGTATATGTAAACTCCATTCATGCTCCACTCTCCCCCGCCGGCCGCATGTATGCGGTCGTGTATGTCTTTATCTTAGCATTACTTTATTGGTAAAGGTCAAACCACCCGCCTTTCGCGAAATCCATTTTTAGTGCATACTTGAGA
>CAVFLH010000122.1:0-8020 GCA_963622995.1 uncultured Eubacteriales bacterium
GATTATGGCAACATTATTAGCACTCGGAATGGTAGAGACAAAAGGTTTAGTAGGATCCATTGAAGCAGCAGATGCAATGGTAAAGGCAGCAAACGTAACCCTGATCGGTAAAGTACATGTCGGCGGCGGACTCGTAACCGTTATGGTTCGCGGCGATGTAGGAGCAGTAAAGGCAGCAACAGACGCAGGCGCAGCAGCAGCCGGCCGTGTGGGTGAACTCGTATCCGTACACGTTATTCCGCGTCCGCACGCAGAGGTTGAGTCCATTCTTCCGAAGCTGGGTGAATAAAAACAGCCGGTCCGGAACGGAAAAATAAGAACGAAAATTTGCGGGACAGCCGCGAAAAAACAGGGCGGCTGTTCCGGTCAGATCATCAGGAGGAAAAGAACATGGCATCATTACAGGCACTTGGAATGATCGAAACAAAAGGACTCGTCGGCGCCATCGAGGCAGCCGATGCGATGGTAAAGGCAGCGGACGTTACACTGATCGGTAAAGAGCATATCGGCGGCGGACTCGTAACCGTTATGGTACGCGGCGATGTTGCGGCGGTAAAGGCAGCGACAGACGCAGGAGCGGCGGCAGCAGGAAAAGTCGGAAATCTCGTATCCGTACATGTAATTCCGCGTCCTCACGGCGAAGTTGAATCCATTCTTCCGCATGTGAGTGTAGTCACAGAATAAAAATAACGATCTGTAAAGGAAACAGCGCATGAAAGTATTGACAGAAATGGAGCTTCGGGCAAAGTGGAAAGCCCCGAAAGACGGGGTATACCATGTGGAAGCCGGAACATTTGTCACGCCGATGGCAAAAGACTTTCTGCGGGAAAAGGGGGTGTCCATGGTCATTGATTCAGAGGAAAAGAAGTCTATGACCAGGACACCGGTAAAAAAACAGGGAGACCATACCTATATTGACGCGAAAACAGGAGAGGGATACCGGGAAAAGCCGGAGAATATGACCCACCTCAGGGGAAATCTTCTGGTGATGAAGACCCACCCGCGGATCGCCTTCCGGGGCAAGGTGGATACGATCCAGGCGAAAGTCCTTCTTCTGATGGCGGAATACCGGAACGAGACGGGGCTCTATAAGGACCTGGCCGATATTTTAAACGGACTCAGGGAAGTCCTTGGTTCCGAGGTGAAGGAAGAGGAGATCAAAGAATTTAATCTCTTCGGCCTGGATGAGAAGGAAATCCACCGGATGTCCCACCAGGTAAAGGAGACATTCGGGATGAATCATCCGATCCCGGACGCGTCGATGGGGAAAATGGCTCTGGAACTGAACCTTTTGCGGGCAGAGATCCGGGAAGTGGAGCTTGCGGCGGCAAATGCGTTTGAGGACGAAGAAAACGATTTTGGAATTATAAAGGCGTTAAACCGGCTGAGCAGCGGAGTCTATGTAGTGTTCTGCCGCCTGCTTTCCGGCTATTACGAAAAGATGGAGGAATAACGTGGACAGAGAACAGATTCAGGAGATCATCTTCCGCGTACTGTCCGAATTCGGAAACTGGATGCCGGGACGGGAGCCGGACCTGGAATTTCCCGTTGAGGTATCCGCAAAGCATGTGCATCTGACGGATAAAGCAGTGGAAGTACTGTTCGGCAAAGGAAAGAAGCTGACGCCAAAGCGCCCGCTCTCCCAGCCGGGACAGTTTTTGAGTGAGGAGCGCGTCACTCTCGTCACTCCGAAGGGACGGATCGAGAACGTGGCAGTCCTTGGACCGGAGCGCCCCTATGTGCAGGTGGAACTCTCGGCGACGGATGCCAGGACACTGGGCGTGAAAGCGCCGCTCAAGATGTCCGGAGACCTGGCCGGAGCCGGTGATGTCTATATTATCGGACCGGAAGGCGTTTACGACGCGAAGGGCAGCGCCATCGTGGCACAGGCCCACATCCACCTCACACCGGAGGATGCCGATAAGGCAGGAGTTTCCGACGGACAGAGAGTATCGGTGACGATCCGCGGCGAGCGCCCGGCGACCTTTGAGAACGTGATCTGCAGAGTCAGCTCCACAGCTGGACTGGCGATGCACATCGACTACGATGAGGCGAACGCCTGCATGCTGCCGAAGAACGCGACAGCGAGAATGCGGCTTCAGACACCGTGCTGCAGCATAGAACAGACTCCGGCGAAGGAAAAACAGCCGGTGAAGTCCTGCGCGGAAGAGAAAAAGAGTCCGGAAGCAAAGCCGGAAAAAGAAATAAAACCATGTGACCAGCCGAAGGAAAAGCCGGAAACGGTATTCACCGGGAAGCTGATCACGGAAGTAATCGCAAAAGAACTGACTGCACAGAAAGGCGGAACGCTTACCATTAAGAAAGGCGTGATCGTCACTCCGTCTGCGAAGGACATTTTCAGCCGGGAAAAGATGGAACTTGTGTGGGAAACTGGGAGGTAAAAGCCGATGATGATCTGTCAGGTGGTCGGTCATGTCTGGGCGACAAAAAAAGAAGAAAAATTAAACGGACATAAACTTATGATCGTCCGTGAGGAGACGACGACAACGAGAAAGGGAGCGACATTCGTTGCGGCGGACTCCGTCGGAGCCGGAATCGGCGAGATGGTACTCGTTGTCAGCGGCAGTACGGCGAGACGGGCGATCGGTGAGGATGACGCGCCCATCGACAGCGCCATCGTCGGAATTATCGATTCCATGGAGATTTCAAAGGAGAAGAATTAACATGGCAGGACTTGCGGAAATCATAAAAGAAGCCGGTATCGTCGGATGCGGCGGAGCGGGTTTTCCGACCCATGCAAAATACTCCGGCGGTCCGGTCGAGACAATTATCGTAAACGGAGCGGAGTGCGAGCCGCTCCTCCAGACCGACCGGTATCTCATGAGAAACTGCGCCAGAAAGCTGATCCGGACAGCAGACCGGATCTTAGAGGAGACCGGCGCAAATGAATTTATTATCGCACTGAAGGCGGCGTACACCAGGGAGATCGATTCCTTGGAGCGCGCCATCGAGGAACTTGGTTCCTCCGTAAAGCTTCATAAGCTTCAGAGCTTCTTCCCGGCAGGGGATGAGCAGACTATCGTCTACGAGGTCACAGGAAGAGTGGTACCTCCGGCGGCGATCCCGCTCTCCGTCGGATGTGTCGTCAGCAACGTGGCGACGATCTACGGGATCGGCGATGCCTTTGAGGGAGAACCGTTCACGAGAAAATTCCTGACGGTGACAGGAGAGGTGAACCATCCGACGATCTTACGCGTCCCGGTGGGAACCCCGGTGAGCGAGTGCATCAGGCTTGCGGGCGGCACACCGCTCTCCAGATACATCGTTGTAAACGGCGGCCCGATGATGGGAAAGATGATCAGGATGGAAGATGTTCCGAATTCCTACGTGACAAAGACCATGTCAGGACTCATCATTCTCCCGGAAGACTCCGCCATCGCGAGAAGAAACCAGGTGACGGTAAAACACATGATCAATCAGGCGAAATCCGCCTGCATCCAGTGTTCCTTCTGTTCCCAGATGTGCCCGAGAGCCCTTTTGGGACATCCGATCCGTCCGAATAAGATTATGAGAAAGCTCACCTCCGGCATGCCGATGGAGGAGATGTTAAATGATCCGGATGTAAGGAACGCGGCCCTCTGCTGTGAGTGCGGAATCTGTGAGATCTACGCATGTCCCATGGGACTGAAGCCTAGAACCGTGAATTCCATGTTAAAGAAGGAGCTCGCGAAGGCGGGGATCCGCTACCAGAGACCGGAAGGCGTGGAATATACGGCACTCCCGGAGCGGGAGATGAGAAAAGCGCCGACGGAGCGCGTGGCATCGAGAGCCGGTGTCGGGGCGTATGAGAACTTAAAGATCGACGATTTCTTCGCCGTAAAACCGGAAGATGCGGGATGTGTGCGCCTGAGCCTCAGACAGGGAATCGGAGCCCCGTCCGTACCGGTTGTGAAGGACGGAGACACGGTGAAGGCGGGAGACAGGATCGCTGCCTGCCCGGAAAAGAGCCTTGGTTCGGAGCTTCACGCGTCCGTACCTGGAACCATCTTTATCGATCCTGACGGACAGTATATCGAGATCCGCACCGGAAAGAAATGGGACTATGAAGCGTAAAGGAGAGTGACTATAGTGGAAGCGATCGGAATTCTGGAAAGCAACAGCATTGCGAAGGGAATCGAAGCCGCAGATGCGATCTTAAAGGCTGCGGATACCTCCCTGCTGTTTTCAAAACCGGTATGTCCGGGTAAATATACGACCCTGTTTTACGGGGATGTGGCAGCAGTGGCGGCCTCTCTGGAAGCGGGAGAGCGCGTTGTCGGCGCGAACATGGTGGACTCCGTTGTGATCCCCCGTGTTCATCCGCAGGTAATTCAGGCCATCAACCTGTCCACGACGCCGGAAGGCGTGAATGCCGTGGGCGTCATGGAGTTTTACAGCATCACGGCGGCAGTCTACGCGGCGGATGCGGCGGTGAAGGCAGCAGATGTGACGTTGATCGATATCCGTCTCGGAATCGGGATCGGCGGAAAATCCTTCGCGGTCCTCACGGGAGATGTGGCGGCTGTTGAGGAAGCAGTCAAGTGCGGAATGGCGGCAGGAACCGAAAAGGGGCTGGCGCTCAGCAGCGTTGTCATTCCGAGCCCGCGGGAGGAGATCTTTGCGGCACTCTTATAAGGAGGAGAGAATCATATGGGAGAACAGAATCCTTTTGAGAGCAAACAGAGGATCATCCAGGAATTTGTACCAGGCAAACAGGTGACCATGGCACACCTCATCGCGAATCCGAACGAGGACCTATATAAGAAGCTCGGCGTTGTGAGCAAGACCCGGGGAGCTCTCGGAATCTTAACGATCACGCCGAGTGAGGCGGCGATCATCGGCGCGGATGTGGCGACGAAGGCTGCGGAGGTGGAGATCGTGTTCGTGGACCGGTTTTCCGGTTCCCTGGTCGTCTGCGGGGACGTGGCAGCTGTGGACGCGGCGCTCAAGGATGTGCTGCGGGTTCTGGGAGAAGTCCTTCATTTTACACTTACAGATATTACGAGATCCTGATGTTTTATCAGGATCTTGTAAGTTACGGAAAAAGAAAACAAAAGAACTTTAGGTAGAAAGATGCCGGAAGAGATAAGGGGAGTGGAAACACATGAAAAAGATCATGATGGTGGGAAAAATCGGCTGCGGAAAGACGACATTAAGCCAGCGTCTTATTGGGGAACAGGTCTCCTACAAGAAGACCCAGTCCATTCAGGTCATCGGGGACGATATCGTGGACACGCCGGGGGAATACGTGGAGCAGAAACAGTTTTACAGCGCCCTCATCGTGACGGCGGTGGAGGCGGATGTGATCCTGCTTTTATGTTCTGCGGTCGATGAGCAGAATGTGTTCTCCCCGCGGATGGGTTCCCTGTTTTCCGGAAAACCGGTGATCGGAGTTATAACAAAAACGGACATCTGTGAGGATCCTGAACTCATAGAAGGCGCTTCCGAGATCCTTTCCATGGCGGGCACGGAAAAGATCATCAAGGTGGGATTCGGGGATGATTCCTGCTTAGAGGAGCTCAGGGAGGCAATTGAGACGGCGGAATAGGCATGATGTTAAGATCATGCAAAGAATTCGTACAAAAAACATTCGCTTTTTCTGAAAAATTATGTATAATAAATGAAACGTGATGAAATTTGCGAATGATGAGGATTGGACAGCTGGCGAAAATGTGCGGGGTCAGCGTGGCAACGGTCCGCTACTATGTGAGCATGGGAATGCTGATTCCGAATAATACAAGCGCCCAATATGATTTCTCTGAGCGAGAGGTCGAGGACTTAAACCTGATCTTAAAGATGCGGAAGCACCAGTTTAAGTTGAAGGAGATCCAGCAGTACCTGATTCTCACGAGACATTCCAGGATGATCGAGCCCAGCACCATCGACGCGGCGTTATCGATCCTGGAGACGAAGCAGAAGGAAATATTTTCTGAAATAGAAGAACTCAAGAATTCCTACCGGGAGATCGGGGAGGAGATCCACAACCTTAAGGAAAAAGGAACAGCCCAGAGACGGGTGACGGGTGTGCCGGTGAGCGCCCTGTCACTTTTTACATGTCCGTACTGCGGGGAACCGTTAAATATCGAGGACGCGGAGATCAAGAACGGCTATATCATCTCTGGAAAGCTTGTGTGCGCCGGACACGCGAAGGGCGAGTGCGAGAAGGAGTACGAGTCGAAGATCGTCGACGGTATCATCGAGACGGGAAATCTTTACACCGGAATGTACGACCATCCGGACCTGACCCGCGGCCTGTACCGGGATATGGGACCGGAATTCAGCTTCTGTTTCCAGAGATGTTACGACCGCGTGACGGAATCCCTGATGAAAGATGATCTTCAGGGGAAAGTGCTCCTGGAAGCAAATATCAACGGCTATTTCTATATGTACAACCACTTAAGTCTGCTCCCGGCGAGCAGCACGCTGATCCTGATCGATAAGTATCCGGAGACGCTGAGGATGTATAAAGCCCTGATCGAGCAGTGCGATATCAAATGCCAGATCCTCTATATTGCGGACGCTGGAACAGACTATCCGTTGAGAAGCGCATGTGTTGACCGATATATCACATTCTGCGGGGAAGGCGAGTATATGCTGTACCATCAGAACTGCTACCTGATGGATGCCCAGAGATATCTAAAGGATGATGTCCGGATATACGGCACATATCTGAGCTATGACCGGGCCGCAAAATCCAGGAGAAACCTACTCGATAAGTACCCGGAGAGTTCCAAGCGCGGATTCCAGATGGAATATCTGATGGAAGACTATAAGAAATGCGGCTATGAGATGGCGGTGGAGCAGATGGGAGCGATCACGGACTGCGGCGCGAGAGTGTACGCCTTCGCCTGCCAAGTGATCGGGGAGGTCTTAAGGATCTATTCAATCACGGCCTGGAAGAAAGGGCATAAGCCGGAGACAATATAAAGAACGGAATATAAAACAGAAACGAGGCCCCACACATTTTTTCGATGTGTGGGGTCTCGCTATAATAGTGATCCTTTATCCTTTTAATCCTGTCAAATGTACTTTCAAGTACTATCTGCAGGCATCAACAAACGCTTTCAGAAGCTTTAACTGCTCCTCGGAATCATACATCATCTCCGGATGCCACTGAACCGCTACAGAGAACGGGTGGTTCTTCTGGACGATCGCTTCCGGAACGCCGTCTGCGGATTTCGCGATGATTTCGATGTCCTTGCCCGGATCCTTCACTGCCTGGTGGTGGAAGGAGTTGATGCGGATCTCGGTCTTTCCGTAGATCTCCTCTAAGATAGAACCTTTCTCGATCTTTAAGTCATGCCACGGGTAGTTTCTCGGATACTTGTCTCCGAAATGATGCTCGAACTTGCCCTCGATCTCAAGATCCTGGTACAGGGTTCCGCCTGCAGCCACGTTCATGATCTGGATTCCGCGGCAGATGCCGAGGATCGGTTTCTTGATCTCATTCATAAAGTATTTTGCCGCCGCGATATCGTGGTTGTCACGCTGCGGGATGATCGTTCCGCAGTATCCTTTTGTAGGTGTGTTGTACTGCTCCGGTCCTACGTCATGTCCGCCGGAGATGATAACGCCGTCCAGCTTATTTAAGAACTCTTTGATGGATTCCTCATCACAGTCCTTGTAGACCGGGATCAGCACCGGAACCGCACCGGCTTTTTCCAATATATATACGTAATCTCCCGCAACGAAGTTCCAGTCCTGTCCAACGATTCCCATACCGGATGTGATACCTACTGTATCGCGGTAGTCGTAGTTGCATGTAATACCAATTAAAGGTCTCTTCATATTGTATGCCCTCCTGCATTTTATTTCTCTTTTTGTTTTTGCTCATTTTATTGCCGCGCTTTTTTATTCCGCGCGTCATCTTGTACACATAGTATATTCTCTGAAGCGTTCTTTCTGTCAATATCTGTTTTTTGTAAAAATTTTACAAAACATAAAGTACACTTCACATTTTATAAAAATTTTATAAAAATTTCCTCTTGAACTCAAGTTGCCTTTATGGACTATAATGCAG
>CAVFLH010000123.1:0-1918 GCA_963622995.1 uncultured Eubacteriales bacterium
TGTTCTATCATTGAAATTATTTATTCAGAAGCAATCCGTACTGGAAAGCCTGTTGCTTCCCCGCTGGAAAACCGGTCCATCGTCCCGCAGTGAAGCTTATACTGTTTCACATATGTATCAATAAATCCGACAAGCCGGTCGGAATCCGCCTATCGGTCGTCAACGATCGCGATGTTCATATTCTGCCGTACCTCCGATGCAAATAGCTAAGACTATTTTATCATGTTTTTGAGGAAATGTGTGGAAGAATGAAACTTTTCTTCCATTTTCCGCCAAATAATGATATGATGGATACCGGCAGCATAAAGCACAAAGGAGAGATGCCGCTGTTTAGGCATTTTACGGCGGCGAAAAGACAGGAAATTGGATGCTGCGTAGAAAGGTGAGCACGACGATGAATTTTATTGTACCAGCCGGTTATACTCCGGATATTGACTTAAAAGAGACCCAGATCGCTATCAAGGTCGTAAAGGATTTCTTCCAGAAGGAACTTACGAAACAGTTGAATCTGACCCGAGTTTCCGCTCCGTTATTCGTAACGCCGGAATCCGGATTGAATGATAACTTAAACGGTGTGGAGCGCCCGGTTGCTTTCGATATCAAGGAAGGCGGCAGACAGGCAGAGATCGTCCACTCTCTGGCAAAATGGAAACGTTACGCGTTAAAACAGTACGGATTTAAACCGGGTGAAGGTTTATACACCGATATGAACGCGATCCGCCGCGATGAGGACACTGACAACATCCACTCCATCTATGTGGACCAGTGGGACTGGGAAAAGGTGATCACAAAAGAGGAGAGGACCCGCGAGACTCTGGAGGAGACCGTCCGCGCCGTATATAAGGCCTTAAAGATCACAGAGGACTATATGGCATACGAGTATGACTATATCGGCCGTGTTCTCCCGGAACACATCGAGTTTATCACATCCCAGGAGCTTGAGGACCGCTACCCGGATCTCACCCCGAAGCAGAGAGAGTACGAGATCGTGAAGCTTCACGGCGCTGTATTTATCGAGCAGATCGGAGGAAAATTAAAATCTGGAGAGCCCCATGACGGACGTGCGCCGGACTACGATGACTGGAAATTAAACGGTGATATTATCGTTTACTATCCGGTACTTGATATTGCCCTTGAGTTGAGCTCCATGGGTATCCGTGTGGACGAGATCTCCCTGCACGAGCAGTTAAAGGCAGCGGGCTGCGAGGAGCGCGAGAAGCTTGCGTTCCAGAAGGCATTATTAAACGGCGAGCTTCCATACACCATCGGCGGCGGTATCGGACAGTCCCGTATCTGTATGTTCTTCTTAAGAAAAGCCCATATCGGCGAGATCCAGTCTTCCTTATGGCCGGATGAGGTCCGCGAGGAAGCGAAGAAGGCGGGAATTCCGTTACTGTAAGAGGCAGGCGGATGCAGCCCCGTACAGACTTATTATGAGAACGACCCCGGCGGCGAAAGCCTGACCGGTATTAAATATTCAGGAAAACAGTTACGGTCCACAAAGATGTGTGCGGTAACTTTCCCTGCTTATGGAGGTAAAAAATGGCAAATGAACGTTTGAGGGAACTCAGGACCCTGATGAAAGTGAGACATGTGGACGCGTACTATGTTCCGTCCTCCGATTTCCACGATTCTGAGTATGTGGAGGACTATTTCAAATGCCGCGCATTCCTGTCCGGATTCACAGGTTCCGCGGGAACCATGGTGATCACCCAGGCCTTTTCCGGCATGTGGACAGACGGAAGATACTTTGTACAGGCGAAAAAGGAACTGGAAGGCCAGGATACACGCCTGATGGCTATGGGCGAGGAAGGCGTTCCGACCGTTGAGGAATACCTGATGGACCATATGCCGGAAGGCGGCGTTTTAGGCTTCGACAGCCGCGTGGTAAACGCAGCCCAGGGAAGAAAATTTGAGG
>CAVFLH010000123.1:1928-4199 GCA_963622995.1 uncultured Eubacteriales bacterium
AATTTGAGGCTATGATGGCAGAGAAACACGCCACACTTTCTGTCGGCGATGACCTTGCGGGAGAAGTTTGGGAAGAGCGCCCGATCCTTCCGGCACCGGAGGTGTGGGTCCTTGACGTAAAATACGCAGGTGAGACCGTTGCGGAGAAGCTTGCCCGCCTGAGAGCCGCTATGAAGAAAGAAAACGCGACCGTACACATCTTATCAAGCCTTGATGATGTGGCATGGCTCTTCAATATCAGAAAAAATTCCGATGACGGAAATGTGTTGGCACCGGCATTCGCCCTGATCACAGAGAACGAGGCGAGACTTTTCATCGCCAGCCGCAAATTCTCCCCGGAGCTCCGCGCATATTTCGAGGAGAACCATGTTGCCATCGAAAAATACGATGCGATCTATGACGCGGTGGCGGAGATCAGAAACGAGACCGTTCTCTTGGAACCGGGCAAGGTAAACTTTGCCCTCTATAAGAAGATCGACGCCTCCAACCGCATTGTGGAGGCCATGAATCCGACTTCCCACATGAAGGCGGTGAAGAACCCGGTTGAGATGAAAAACCTCCGGAAAGCCCATTTAAAGGACGGTGTAGCGTTAACAAAATTCTTATACTGGATGAAGAAGAATGCGGGAAAAGTGGAACTCACAGAGACAGAAGCCGCAGAGCGCCTGGAAAACTATCGTAAAGCCCAGGAAGGTTACCTCGGACCGAGCTTCACGACGATCTCCGCATTCGGCTCCAACGCCGCGATGTGCCACTACCATGCGACAAAAGAGCAGGAGAGCCCTGTCGGAACAGACGGCTTCTATCTGGTAGACTCCGGCGGACAGTACTATGAGGGAACCACAGACGTCACGAGAACCATCGCCATCGGTCATGTGACGGACGAGATGAAGGAGCACTTTACACTTGTCATGATGGGAATGCTCCGCCTGATGAATGCGAAATTCTTATATGGCTGCCGCGGCTTCAATGTGGATTACCTGGCGAGAGGACCGCTCTGGGAGAGAGGTCTCGACTTCAACCACGGCACCGGACATGGTGTCGGCTTCTTATCCGCTGTCCATGAGCGCCCGAACGGCATCCGCTGGCGCATCGTTCCGGAGCGTCAGGATTCCTGCGTCCTGGAAGAGGGCATGCTCACATCCGACGAGCCGGGTCTTTACATCGAGGGCAGCCACGGAATCCGTACCGAGAACCTGTCCCTCTGCAGAAAAGCGGAGAAGAATGAGTACGGCCAGTTCATGTACTTCGAGAACATGACATTTGCGCCCATCGATCTCGACGCGGTTGATATTTCCGTGATGGAGCCGTCCGACGTGAGAAGACTGAACGCGTACCATAAAGAAGTCTACGAGAAACTTTCCCCGTATATGACCGAGGAAGAGAACGAGTGGTTAAAAGAAGCTACAAGACCGATCGGGGAGGATTATACATGGCGAATTTAGAGAAGAATATCCTGGTGGTGATCCCGGTAAACGAGGATCACAAGAAGTTCCTTGAAGAAAAAGCTGCCTCCGGTGACAAAAACTGCTGTGTCCGCTATGTGGACAGCAAGGAAGTCACAAAGGAGGACGTGGAGCAGGCAAACGTTATCGTCGGAAATGTGGATCCATCCCTGATCTCCGGCGCGAAGAACCTGGAGTTGTTTCAGCTGAACTCCGCAGGCGCGGACGTTTATATTAAGTCCGGCGTGATGCCGGAGGGAGCAGTTCTCGCAAACGCCACTGGCGCTTACGGACTTGCGGTCTCCGAGCACATGCTGGGTCTTACATTCGACCTGATCAGACGTTTAAACCAGTACCACGCGAACCAGGCAAAGCACGTATGGAAGGCAATGGGAAATATCATTTCCGTGGAAGGTTCCACGATCCTTGTCCTGGGTCTCGGCGATATCGGCGGGGACTACGCGAGAAAGGTCCACGCCTTAGGCGCTCATGCGATCGGTGTGCGCCGCACGAACCGCAATAAGCCGGATTACCTGGATGAGCAGCACACGATGGATGACCTGGACGAGCTCTTAGGCCGTGCAGACATCGTTGCCATGGTCCTTCCGGGCGGAAGCGCGACGAACCATATCATGGATGAGAGAAGACTCCGCCTGATGAAAAAGGGCGCGTATCTCATCAATGTGGGCCGCGGAAATGCCATCGATCCGGATGGACTCTACAAAGTCTTAAAAGAGGGACATCTCGGCGGCTGCGGCATCGACGTGACAGAGCCGGAACCGCTTCCGGCGGACAGCCCGCTGTGGGACCTCGAGAACCTTGTGAT
>CAVFLH010000123.1:4209-8020 GCA_963622995.1 uncultured Eubacteriales bacterium
CCTTGTGATCACGCCTCATGTGGCAGGAAATTTCTTCCTTCCGGAGACATTTGAACGGATCGTGAGAATTGCCGGGGAAAACCTTGCGGCATGGGCGAATGGAACGCCGTACCGGAATGTGGTGGATTTCACGACAGGTTATAGAAAGTAATAGTAAGAATATAAGCAGAGACAGCCGTTCTTTTTGCCCGCTGCATGGCAGGCAGAGAGAGCGGCTGTCTTTTTATAAAAAAGCCAACAAAAAAGCAGGACGGCTGTAAAAACCATCCTGCATATGTTTGAAATTATTGTATTTGGACTGCCCAACTTTAGAAGCTCGTCTCGTACTTTTTCTTCTTCTCCGCCTCCGGCGCATAAGCAATCGGGTAGATAACGGATGCCATGAGAAGCGCGCCGACCACATCGATGACGGAGTGCTGTTTTAAGAACATCGTTGCCAGGCAGATCAGAACCATCAGAACGCCGGATGCCCGGACGATCATCGGGTGTTTCTTTAACTCCTCGCTGTGACAGATCGCGATGTGAACACCCACGGAGTTGTAAACGTGGATGCTCGGGAAGACGTTGATGCACGGATCAATGCTCCAGAGTCTCGATACCAAGTAACAGAAGATATTCTTATCCGGATCGATCGCCGGACGGAAGTCCGTTCCGTTCGGGAACAGGGTGCAGACCAGAAGGCTGATCGTCATTCCTGTGAAGAGGAAGGTGCAGAGCCTGTAGTAGTCATCGCGGTTTCTGAAGAAGAAAAACGCGATGGTGGCTGCTACATATAAAAACCACATCAGATAAGGTACGATAAAGATCTCTTCAAAAGGAATCATATCATCGAGTGCCGTGTGCATGACGTGGTAAGGCTTGTTTATGTTTTCCTGGAGTCTCGTGAACCAGGGAATATAAATGAATGCATAGGATAGCATCCATACGTGTCCATATTTTCTTATCAGTTTTTTCAAAAGGATGACCTCCTTTACTTTCTGAACAGGCTGTTTTCTTGTTGTCCTGCTTTGTAATACTTTTGTCATATTTCCCTTGTGCCACCGCATTATATCACTTTAAAAATGTGGTTTCAACCCCCATTGGGAAAATTTTATCGAAAAGTAAGGAAGACTTTAGAAATGTAAGAAGGCGGTAAGACTTTTGACATTGTTTCGGCTTTATGGTATGTTAAAGGAAGAAAATATATTCGGATTTTCAAACCGGGAGGGAGGAAATTCATGGGAAATAAAGAACTGGTAAAGGAAGCTTTGGAAGCAAGAAAACAGTCCTACTGCCCATATTCCGGTTTTGCGGTGGGAGCAGCGCTTCTATGCGGGGACGGAACAGTTTTTCGCGGCTGCAATATCGAAAACGCGGCGTATCCGGCGACAAACTGCGCGGAGCGGACAGCAATATTTAAGGCTGTCAGCGAGGGAAATACGGACTTTCGGGCCATCGCCATCGTGGGCGGTCCGAAGGGAAAAGAGCCGAAGGATTTCTGCGCGCCCTGCGGCGTCTGCCGCTAGGTAATGGCAGAATTCTGTGACCCGGAGACCTTTAGAATTGTCCTTATGAATGGGGACGGGGAGATTCGGGAATACCTCCTGAAGGAGCTTTTGCCGCTGGGATTCACAGGAAAGGCGTTGGAGAAGTAGACAGCAGAATCGTAAAAGCAGGCCAGCACAAGGAATGGCGCTCAGGGAAGATAGAAGAATCCCTGGAAAGGAAGTAACAGAAAAATTATGACATATAGAGATATTTTAAAACGAGTTGACCATACATTATTAAAACAGCCCTCCACCTGGGAACAGATCAAGGAGATCTGCGACGACGCGGTAAAATTTGAGACCGCCTCCGTCTGCATCCCGCCGTCCTTCGTAAAGCAGGCGGCAGAATACCTGGGAGAGAAAATGCCTGTCTGTACCGTCATCGGATTTCCGAACGGGTACAACACGACGGCTGTGAAAGTGTTTGAGACGAAAGAGGCGTTAAAAGACGGCGCGGAAGAGATCGGCATGGTGATCAACATCGGCTGGGTCAAGATGGGGCAGTACGATAAGGTCCTTGCGGAGATCAATGCCTTAAAAGAGGCCTGCGGGGATCATATTTTAAAGGTCATCATCGAGACCTGCCTCCTCACGGATGAGGAGAAGATAAAGATGTGTGAGATCGTATCCGCCTCAGGAGCGGACTTTATCAAAACATCTACAGGATTTTCCACCGCAGGGGCCACAAAGCCGGATGTGGCGCTTATGAAGGCTCATATGGCTGCCGGAAAGAAGATCAAGGCTGCAGGTGGAATTGCCGATTTTAACGACGCGAAGGAGTTCATTCTCCTCGGTGCGGACCGCCTCGGAACGAGCCGTCTCGTGGAACAGGCGAAAAAGAAAGGAGCAGATTTAGATGCCGAAATATAATCGAATTTTTACGATCGTCATAGACTCCCTGGGAACCGGGGCAATGCCGGATTCCGAAAAATTTGGTGATGTGGGCGTGGATACCCTGGGACATATCGCGGAGCATATGAAGGAGTTCCATATTCCGAACCTCCAGAAACTTGGAATTGCGAACTTAAGACCGCTAAAGGGAGTTGACCCGGTGGAAGAGCCGACGGGCCGCTTCACAAAGTTCTCCGAGGCCAGCAACGGCAAGGACACCATGACCGGACACTGGGAGATGATGGGGATCTATACGACGAAGCCGTTTAAGACCTTTACGGACCATGGCTTCCCGAAGGAACTGATCGACGAGCTGGAAAAACGCACCGGACACAAAGTAATAGGAAATAAGAGCGCCAGCGGAACCGCGATTCTGGATGAACTCGGAGAGGAAGAGATCGCCACAGGACACATGATCGTCTACACCTCCGCGGACTCTGTTCTCCAGATCTGCGGAAATGAGGAGACTTTCGGCCTCGATGAGCTGTACCACTGCTGCGAGATCGCCCGTGAGATTACAATGAAGGAAGAGTGGCGCGTGGGCCGCGTCATCGCGAGACCGTATGTCGGAAAGAAAAAGGGCGAGTTCGTCCGCACCAGCAACCGCCACGACTACGCGTTGAAACCGACAGGAACGACGGCGCTGGATATCTTAAAGGACAACGGATACGATGTGATCTCCGTAGGAAAGATCCGCGATATCTTTGACGGACAGGGCATCACCGAGGCATTCCGCTCCAAGAGTTCTGTTCACGGAATGGAGCAGACCATTGAGATCTGCAAAGATAAGGACTTTATGGGGCTCTGCTTTGTAAATCTTGTGGACTTCGATGCCCTCTGGGGCCACAGGAGAAATCCGGTGGGTTACGGGGAAGAGCTGGAGCGCTTTGACGTGAAGTTAGGCGAGCTGCTTGAAAACTTGCGGGAGGACGATCTCTTAATGATCACGGCAGACCACGGAAACGACCCGACTTACACGGGAACCGACCACACAAGGGAAAAAGTTCCGTTTATCGCTTATTCGCCGTCTATGGAGAAGAAAGGCATGTTTGAGGAGCAGAAGACCTTCGGCGTGATCGGCGCGACGGTGCTTGACAACTTCGGACTTAAGAAGGCGGAGAACATGATCGGGGAATCCATCTTAAAAGAACTGGAATGATAGCGGTGTTCTGGAAAATGCAGAATATTTGACTTTACGGCAATCTAATGTTCGGTACGAATGTGAAGTCTGTGTACGATGAATGAAAAAGGAAGATCTAACATCAGATATTTCAATGATGCGAGATCTTCCATTTTCATTCATAAGTAAATTTATAAAATTCTGTAATAGCAGTAATCTACAGCTGACAGACGGAAACTGTCAAAATAATGATTATTCCGCATCGAGCTTATTC
>CAVFLH010000124.1:0-7999 GCA_963622995.1 uncultured Eubacteriales bacterium
TATAGCCCTTAGGAGGGCTAATATTAAACCACCACTTGAAGTGGTGGTTGTAACTTAGAAAAGAGGATAAAAATGAGAGAGATCGTATTTAAAATGGAACGCCCGGGTCTTGTGGAGGTCGGACAGGAGGTGGACGTCAGCGAGTCCATCACACCGGTGAATGTAAACTATATGATCGAACCGGCGGTAGCTATGTCGGGACTGTTCCGGTTTACGGAGCGGCTGAAGAGCAAAAAAGGTATTGTGAAGGATATTATCCAGAATGACCGCGGGTATTACGTGACGGTGGAGTTTGATGAGTGATCCTGTTTCCTGTGAAAAAACAGCAGAAACAGGACATACACGGTGGATAAGAGGAGTACCTGCGCTGCCGTCCGGAAAAAATCCGGGAAACCTGCGGGGATCGGCAGTTCCTCCGGGAACAGCCGGAAGATCCACAGGGCACAGAGCAGGCAGAATACCGGCTTTCCGATAAATATCCATGCGTTCCAGTCGCAGGACACGATTCTTCGGAGAGCCAGGATATGAAGCAGGGCTAAAAGCATCTCACTGGCAAGCATCCCCCAGAGGCAGGCGCGGATCCCAAACTCCGGGACTCCGAACCACACGAAGGAGATGCGGACAAGGAGTGAGACCAGGTGATGGAAAAACGTGAGCTTCGTCTTTCCGAGACCATTTAAAATGCTGCCGGACGAGGTGGCGAGATAGAGAAACGGGCAGAGCCAGGCGAGGATCTGAATGAAGGATCCTGCGTCCTGGCTTTTAAATATCTGCAGGCCGAGAGCTTCCCCGAAGACCGTGAAGACCCCGATGCAGAAGATCCCGAGGTAGAGGCTGTACCGGAAGGACATGGAGATCCCGTCGGCGATGCCGGAATCGTTCCCGGCGGATTGGTGCCTCGCGGTGGCGGGCAGCAGGACCACGGCCAGGGAGTTCACCAGGGCGGAGGGAAAGAGGACAAAGGGCATTGCCATGCCGGTGAGTGTCCCATATGTACTGACAGCCTGGGATCTCGTGAGACCGTAGACCGTC
The DNA here is from genome assembly GCA_963622995.1 of uncultured Eubacteriales bacterium. Lineage (GTDB taxonomy): Bacteria > Bacillota > Clostridia > Lachnospirales > Lachnospiraceae > Pilosibacter. The sequence goes on from CAVFLH010000124.1 coordinate 1,033, forward strand.
AGGCGCTCCGGGATCATAATCGTCTCGGCGCTCTGTAAGAGGTTTAAGACGAGGCGGTTTGCCATGAGCGGGGCAGCGAGGGCAAGGAGAGCCGCCATAGGAGAAAACAGATTGTAGGAGATATCAGAAATTTGTCTGGAACTCTTGTAAAATGAATGTTTTTCGGGAATGTTGAAGCTGTTCTCGTGTTGAGGATAAGCATCGCTCGGTGAATTTTGATTAGAATGACTGGCAAATTTGGTACGTTGAGAATTTTGCGCGGAGCTTCGATCAACACTGTATGTATTATTTGAATTTCCATGAAATTCATAAAACAACAGAAAAAAGATCAGCACAAACAGCGCCGACCCGGCCTCTCCGGCGACAAGTCCGAATACCGCTAACGACACCGTGATCGGAATGTTTTTCTCGATGCAGATGGATGCCAGAAGAAACACCGTAAAGATCCGGATCATCTGCTCGAAGAGCTGGGCGGCAGCGGGAACGGAGACTTTCTCCTTTCCATAATAATACCCGCAGATGCAGGCATGGACGGAGGTACATGGAATCGCGAAGGCCATGACGGAGAGTAGCGGGGCGCACCGAGGTTCCATGAGGACATGTTCCGCGAGAGGTCCGGAGAAGTGCCGGATCACCAGGGCGGCGGCCAGGGACATAGTGAAGGATAAGGAAAAGCCGGAGAGCAGCGTCCGCTTCGCATGGTCCGGGTCCGCGGCGGTGAAGCGGGAGATAGCGGTCTGAATGGACCCGGCGCAGAGGGAGAAGAAGATCCCGTAGACCGGAAAGATCATCTGGTAGATCCCGAGTCCCTCCGCTCCGATGGTGCGGGAGAGAAAGATTCGGTAGAAAAATCCCAAGACGCGGGAGAGAAGACCCGCGGCGGTGAGGAGGATGGTTCCTGTGATGAGTGGGTGAGCTTTATGGGAAGAAAGCATGGGCGGCTCCGTTGAGGCAGAAGGATTCTGTTATATATATGTAAAAATAGAAGTGGGATATGACGGTCGAAAACGCTGAAAATACGGGGATTTCCGAAATACTTAGCAATCCACTGTGTATTTCTGAAAAAACATAAGATTACCGGTTGAAATTCCCAACGGGTTTCGTATATAATGTAGGATATCTGTGGCCTGTCCGCGCCTTTTTGGGCGCTGACTCGCGGGTCATGGCATAAAATAAATGGTAACAGTTCAGCCTTGCGGCGGTATATATGAGAAAATGTGTTGTAAGCTTGCTTACATAAGCATTTTTTCATATATACCGACATATGGGGAACGCCCCAAGCTTCTTGTTTTCATGCAAATGAAAACAAGAAGACAGCAAGGCTGAACGATCAAGCTTTACAGAAAGGCGGAACAATGAAGAAAGTAATCTATCTCGACAATGCGGCTACGACAAAGGTACGTCCTGAAGTCGTGGAAGCCATGCTGCCGTTTTATACAGAATATTACGGAAACCCTTCTGCGGTATATGAGTTTTCCACACCGTGCAAGGAAGCGCTCGCAAAGGCAAGAGAGACTGTAGCAAACGCTCTCGGCGCAAAGGACAATGAGATCTACTTCACAAACGGCGGATCCGAGTCTGACAACTGGGCTCTGATCGCGACTGCGGAGGCTTACGCGTCCAAAGGAAAACACATCATCACAACAAAGATCGAGCATCACGCGATCCTTCACACATGTGAGTACCTCGAGAAGCGCGGCTATGAGATCACCTACCTTCCGGTAGACGAGTTCGGCTCCGTTTCTATCGACGAGTTAAAGAAAGCGATCCGCCCGGATACGATCCTGATCTCCGTGATGTTCGCGAACAACGAGATCGGAACGATCCAGCCGATCAAGGAGATCGGTGAGATCGCCCATGAGAACGGAATCATCTTCCACACAGACGCAGTTCAGGCATTCTGCCACGAGCCGATCAATGTGGATGAGTACCATATCGACATGTTAAGCGCCAGCGGTCACAAGTTCCACGGACCGAAGGGCGTGGGTTTCCTCTACATCAGAAAGGGCTTAAAGCTCCGCTCCTTCATCCACGGCGGTGCCCAGGAGAGAAAACGCCGTGCCGGAACTGAGAACGTGCCGGGAATCGTCGGTCTCGGAAAAGCTGTCGAGATCGGAATGGCAGAACTTGAGAATAATAAGAAGAAAGAGACAGAGCTCCGCAATTACCTGATCGGACGTGTCATGGACGAGATTCCGTACACACGTTTAAACGGCCACCGCACGAACCGTCTCTCCAACAACGCGAACTTCGCGTTCCAGTTCATCGAAGGTGAGTCCTTACTCATCATGCTGGACATGGACGGAATCTGCGGATCCAGCGGATCTGCATGCACATCCGGTTCCCTGGACCCGTCCCATGTGCTTTTAGCCATCGGACTTCCGCACGAAATCGCGCACGGATCCTTACGTCTTACCTTGAGTGAGGAGACAACGAAGGAAGAGATCGACCATACTGTAGACTGCCTTAAGAAGATCGTGGAGAAGCTTCGCGCAATGTCCCCGCTCTATGAGGATTTCATTAAGAAGAACAGAAAGTAAGAGGAAAAATAATGTATTCAGAGAAAGTAATGGACCATTTCCAGCATCCGAGAAACATGGGAGAAATTGAGGACGCCAGCGGCGTAGGTACTGTCGGAAACGCAAAATGCGGCGATATCATGAGAATCTATCTCGACATCGATGACGAAACCCACATCATCCGTGACTGCAAGTTCAAAACTTTCGGTTGCGGCGCTGCAGTTGCCACAAGCAGCATGGCAACAGAGATGGTGATGGGAAAGACGATCGAGGAAGCGATGGAAGTAACCAATAAGGCCGTTATGGAAGCACTTGACGGACTTCCGCCGGTGAAGGTTCACTGCTCCCTGCTTGCAGAGGAAGCGATCCATGCAGCACTCTGGGATTATGCAGAAAAGCATCATATCGAGATCAAAGGCCTACAGAAGCCGGTGTCTGATATCAGTGAGCACGAAGAGGACGAGGAATATTAATGAAGAAAAAAGTCGTGGTAGGAATGTCCGGAGGCGTGGACTCATCGGTTGCTGCCTGTCTTTTAAAGGAACAGGGATACGATGTGATCGGTGTCACCATGCAGATCTGGCAGGAAGAGGATTCCTGTACCATTGAGGAAAACGGCGGATGCTGCGGACTCAGTGCGGTGGAAGACGCGAGACGTGTTGCGTGGACACTTGGAATTCCCTACTATGTTATGAACTTCCGGAAAGAATTCCAGAAGAATGTCATTGACTATTTTGTTGCGGAGTATCTGCACGGACGGACACCGAATCCGTGCATTGCCTGCAACCGCTATGTAAAATGGGAGGCGCTTTTGGAGCGCAGCCTGGAGATCGGCGCCGATTATATCGCGACTGGTCACTATGCCCGTATCAGCCAGTTACCGAACGGACGCTACACGATCCGCAATTCCGTGACGGCGGCGAAGGACCAGACTTACGCGCTCTACAACCTGACCCAGTTCCAGCTTTCCAAGACTTTGATGCCCATCGGTGACTACACGAAGGACGAGGTGCGAAAGATCGCCGAGGACCGTGGACTTGCCGTTGCAAAGAAGAAGGACAGCATGGAGATCTGCTTTGTGCCGGATAACGACTATGCCGGATTTATCGAGCGCGAGGCGTCCGATGTTCCGGGATGCGGAAACTTTGTGGACAAAAACGGCGTGATCCTCGGAAAACACAAGGGAATCACCCACTACACCGTCGGTCAGAGAAAGGGCTTGAACCTTGCGATGGGACATCCGGTGTTCGTCACAGGGATCCGCCCGGAGACAAACGAGGTCGTCATCGGTGAGGGAAATGATGTATTTTCCGATCATCTGATCTGCAAGGATGTGAACTGGATGGCCATCGACGGACTTCACGGTGAGGAGAAAGAAGTTCTCGCGAAGATCCGCTACAGCCACAAGGGATCTCCTTGTATTATCAGGGAACTCCCGGATGGAACCGTGGAGTGCCGGTTCAAGGAGCCGCAGCGTGCCATCACGCCGGGACAGGCAGTTGTATTCTATGAAAATGAATGTGTAGTCGGAGGGGGAACGATCCTATGAGCAGGATGAAAAAGGGAAACGGACTCCTCCGATTCCTTATTTCTGTGGCCCTTTTTGCGATGGTGCTTACCGGATGCAATGGGACGAGGAAATATGAGGCGGTGGATCTGAGCAGTGAGACGGCGGCGGAGTCTGAGATGGCCGAGAATGGTGCGGATTCGGCGGCAGAGAGCACGGATACCGGAGCTTCCGGGTCCGGGGATCTAGACGTGCAGGTGCTCGGGGAAGCTGCCGGGGAATCGTTAGGCGCAGATGTAGAGAGTGGTGATGCGGCTTCTGAGAGTTCAGAACTGGCGGAAGCAGCTTCAGAATCGGAAGAACTGTCATCAGAGATGTCCGAGGCGGAGAGTGTCGAGGCTGCGAGAGAGGCGGCTGCGGCGGCTTACACGGCGGCTGCGAGCGACGATGCTGAGACTGCGCCGGAGATCCCGTTTAACGGATATACCGTTGCCATCGACGCAGGACACCAGGCGAAGGCGAACACCTCAAAAGAGCCCATCGGCCCGTCCTCCACGACCATGAAGGCAAAGATGCCGGAAGGAGCGGTTGGGACATCCAGCGGAGTCCATGAGTATGAGGTGACGCTGACGGTTGCGAAAAAGCTGGAAGAAGAGCTTATCAACCGCGGTTATCACGTCGTCATGATCCGCACGAGCCATGACGTGAACATGAGCAGCGCGGAGCGGTCCGTGGCGGCAAACAAGAGCGGGGCGGATATCCTGATCCGTCTTCATGCCGGTTCCATGGATAACTCCAGCGTCTACGGCGCACTGTCCACCTGCATGACAGCCCAGAATCCCTATAACGCCAGTCTTCACGATAAGAGCTACAATCTTTCCAAGAAGATTGTTGACACCGTCTGCGGAACCACAGGCACGAAGAACCGCGGTGTCCAGGAGACGGACAGCTCCTCCGATATCAACTGGTGCGAGATCCCGGTCTGCGTGTTTGAGATGGGATTCTTAAGCAATCCAGACGAGGATACCTGGCTGCAGGATGATGGTTACCAGGGGAAGATCGTCAGCGGAATCGCAGGGGCGGTGGATGCTTATTTTGCGGAAGGGAACTAGCATATTGATGCTTGCTATCTTCTTATTTTCATATGCATGAAAACCGCCGCAAGAGCAAACTGATATAAATTATTTTGTGATTTCTCTATACAAATCTCAAAAAATATGTATAATAATATATAGTCTGCCTTTTCAAAGAGGCAGACATCCTGGAGACGTAGCGAAGCGGCCGTAACGCGGCGCACTCGAAATGCGTTTGTCGGTTCATCCCGGCACGCGGGTTCGAATCCCGCCGTCTCCGCTCGAAAGCCTTGTATTTACAGGGCTTTTTCTTTTTATGGCATAGTGAAAGCCGTCCAGAAGATGGGCGGCTTTTTTTGCTTTTGGGGACTATTCGGGGACTAGAATTTTAATCCTATGCTTTTTTGGTAAGAACATCAGCCAGGACATCGGCGGCCTTCCGATCTAGTTCTTTCAACGCGTGGCTGTAGATATTCAAGGTAGTGCTGGCGTTCGAATGCCCGAGTCTTCCGGAAACGGTCCGGACATCGACGCCGGAGCCAATCAGGAGCGTTGCGGCGGTATGCCGTAACCCATGCAGCGGGATCAGCGGCAGCAGGGGCGCACTCTCCGGCAGTGTAGCGTTATAATTCCTGATGATCCGGTGAAAGACCGTGTATGTGGTTTCCAGGCCCATGAAATCACCGTTCCACTTGGTGAATACATTCCCGGCTCCGATCCATTGGCTGCCGATCATGAGCCGATAACGTGCCTGCTCCGCCTTCCATGCTTTGGCAAGGTCCATCACAGCGTCAGGAAGGGCGATTTCCCGGACAGAGCTGCGTGTCTTGGTAGTTTTTACAATCGTCTTACCATTGACCCGGCAAAGGCTCTTTGTGATGCTCACAGAAGCCGTCTTAAAATTGAAGTCCTGCCAGGTAAGGGCGAGAAGTTCCCCGCGGCGGCATCCGGTGAAGATTGCCAGGTAAAAGAAGAACTTGAACTGCAGAACACTCCGCTTTCCGTCTCTATACTGATCCAGGCGCGCCGGTTCCTGCTGCCGATCAGCGCCGGGCCGGTACGAATAAGCGTACAGAACTGGATTCTCCAGGGCGGCCAGGAAGGTCTCAGCCTCTTCCTGGGTGAAAAATTTGATCTTCTCCGCTGCGTCTTCTGCTGCCTTGATCTGGACGCGCTGCATCGGGTTACTGCTGAGCAGGTTCCAGCGAACAGCCTGGGAGAGCATACCGGAGAGCACGGCCATCCGGCGCCGGACCGTTCCGCGGGATAACGTGCCGGATCCGGTTTGCTTTGGCTTCTTGGAAAGAGCATTTGCATATTCCTGGAGAAATAGCGGTGTGAGGTTCTCAAGCGTCATATAGCCGAAGTCATCCACGAACATGCGGGAGATCTTCCTGGTACTGTCCAAGGTCCGCGGTGCCTGGTTCTCCTCGGCATACTCCGCGATATACTTTTCTGCGAAGCGCTCAAAGGTCATGTTGAAGCCTTCCGTGTACTGGCCTGTTAATACCTTGCGCTCGAATGCGGCCGCGAACGCAGCAACATCTTTTTCTATGGACGCCCCACTTTTGGGATTCCCCTTTGCCGTTAGCAGATCGGGCTTGTAAGTGGTCTTCCGCCGGATCTTCCTTCCGGAGCTGTTGTAGCCGCAACTGACTGTGATCCGATATGTGTTCTTTCCGGTCTTTTCAATATATGCCATAGTTACGTTCCTTTCATGATGGCCGGGCGGGCTTTGGGATGAATGGAATGTAACATTGATAATATGAGGGTGCTTTGAGCGCTCTTATTTAATTATTTTTAGGTGAGTATTTCTCTTTATTCTTTTTCTTAGCCATCTCCATTCCGATCTGCATTGCATCCAGAAT
>CAVFLH010000125.1:0-7852 GCA_963622995.1 uncultured Eubacteriales bacterium
ATTTTGGCTGGTGCATAATAAATCCCACTGGAAACGCTGCGCCCAAGGTTGCTGGGCGCAGCGTAAACACCGACGGGGATCAAGAAGAGAAGCACCAATATCCAAGCAATAAACTTTTTGCCTCTCACTTTCTAATCTCCCTTTTTTATTTTTTACTGAATCGGTACATAAGTATGCTGTGTTTTGGTCATTGTCATACTTCCGGAAATAGACACCTCAATGTTAAATTCTGCATAATCATTACCATTAATGGTGGTCTTTAACGCTTCCTGGTCGTATATAATGGCTTTTTCATCTTTGTAATACAGAGACTCTTCCCCAGCATCTTTCTTTCCATTCCCATTAGAATCGATCCACGCATCTGTGATGGAACCAGTAAATGTACCATAGCTGCCCTCCTGAAGATACATGGTCACCTCATCACCATCTACTTCCACACTTTCCACGCAATCCTGACCCATTCTTGCCGGTCCGAATGTTCCATTCTCATAAACATAGAAGTAATTTGTGGCTGCCATTGCAGTCATTGCGCTTGCTGCTACCATTGCAGCTGTTGCCATTGTTACAGCGAATTTCTTTAACATAGAAATCCTTCCTTTCTCCCTATTCTCAGGGTAAGACGATCCGAATCCATATTTTTTCTTACACTCGGATCAAATGAATAGTTTTTATATATTTCACGGGAAATCCCCATTGAAACCTTGTTTGCGCCCCGGTCCCCACAAGACCGGGACAGGGCTGTTAAACCGTCAGGACGTATTTATGTCCGTCGATCTCCGTCATTGGCAGCCGCACGCCGTAGAGCTCCTCGATAAAGTCCTCAGTTACGACCTCCTCCGGCTTTCCCTGCCCCACGATATGACCGTCCCGCATGCCGACGATCTCATCGGCGTACTTCATCGCCTGGTTGATATCGTGGAGGATCATCATGATCGTCATTCCGTACTCTTTGTTGAGCTCACGCACGAGCTTCATGATCTCCAGCTGATACCGGACGTCCAGCGCATTCGTCGGCTCGTCCAGTGCCAGAATATCCGTCATCTGGCAGAGTGCCACGGCGATCCAGACGCGCTGCCGCTGACCGCCGGAGAGGGACGAAACCTGCCGTTTCCGGTATTTGTCCGTGTTTGTGACCTTTAAGGCCCACTCGATCGCGTCCCGGTCCTCCATGCTTCCTGCCGTCTGGAAGGCGGAGAGATACGGGGTCCGCCCGTAGCCGACAAGCGTCTCCACGTTGAGGTCCGGCGGCGCCGTATTGCTCTGGTGGACGATCGCCACCTGTCTCGCGAAGTCCCTGAGGCTCAGATCTTCAATATTCTCCTCCCCCAGCCGGATCTCCCCCTCGTCCGGGTAGAGATTCCTTGTCATCAGGTTAAAAAGGGTGGATTTGCCGCAGCCGTTCGCCCCCAGAAGCACCGTGATCTTCCCCTTCGGGATCTCCAGATCGAGGTCCGTCAGGACATTTTCCGTTCCGTCGTAGGAAAAGCTGAGCTTTTTCACCTCCATTGCATTACACGCCATAGGTCTTGTCACTCCTTCTGATCAGTATGATGAGCAGCGGTCCGCCGAGGATCGATAAGAGGATCGCCGCCGATACCTCATAGGGTGCCGCGATCGTCCGTCCCAGGGTATCCGCGAGAAGCAGGAGCAGCGCTCCGCCCAGGGCCGAAAACGGGATTAGCACCTGATGGCGGGAACCCACGAGGATCCGCGCGATATGTGGCACGATGAGTCCCATAAAGGATACAACGCCGAGCTCCGCGGTCGCGATGCTTGCAAGGACGACGGCGATAACAGAAACCGTGACTCTCGCGCCGGTCACATTCATGCCGAGACTCCGCGCCGTCTGGTCGCTGAGGGACAGAAGGTCGCATTTGTAGAACATCAGGAACGCGAGGATCAGCCCGAGCACCACATAGCCTGTGATGATGTATACGTCCTCCCAGGTCTTCTGGGAAATATTGGCGTTCGCGATGGACGCGACGCCCGTGAGGCTGCCTCCGGTCATGGCATTGTAGGCCTGGGTGAGACCCGTAAAGACCGCATTGACCGCGACGCCCACAAGAATGACACGGAGCGGATTCAGCCCGTTCTTAAACGCCAGAAGATACACAAGACCGCAGGCGGCGATACCGCCGAGAAAGGCGAACAGCGGCGTAAAGAAGTAGAGGGACGGGAAAAGTCCCGCTACAAGAACCGCCACAAAGCTCGCGCCGGAGCTGACACCGATGACGCCCGGATCCGCGATGGGATTCTTCATGCACGCCTGGAACAGTACGCCGGAGACGGACAGCGCCGCGCCGCCCAAGGCCGCAATGATGATCCGGGGGAAGCGCAGGTCGTAGACCGTCGCGACGTTCGCGTCGTATTCCACGAAAAGTCCCCGGAGCAGCTGGCCAATCCCCACGTTGAGGCTTCCGGTGTTTACCGCCACATAGATCATGATGAGCAGAAGAACGCTCACCGCGATAAAGGACAGGAGCACCGGCTTCTGTTTTTGTTTTTCATCTTTTGCCATTTTATTACTCCCCATACAGCATCGGCCCCAGGATCTCCAGAGCCTCCGGATAATTGAACTTCGCACTCATGCCGAAGGACTCGTAGGGCAGGTCGTAGACCCGTCCTTCCTCGACGGCACGGAAATGCTTCCAGATATCGTTGGTTTCGAATTCTTCTTTGAACATCTCCACGACATCCTCGGGCATGGCGTGGGCGGCGCGGACGATAATGTCCGGGTCCTTCGCCTGCATGTCCTCGGTGTTTGCCACAAGGAAGTTGCTCTCCCCGTCCTCGTAGACGTTCGTGCCGCCCGCGAGACGGACGAGGCTTCCGACATAGCTCTTTCCGGTGGCGACCACATAGGAACCCGGAAGTCCCATGAGTACCAGCACCTTCGGGCTCTCCTTGCCTTCATTCTCCTTGCTGTACTCGTAGTAGAAGGCGGCGAACTCGTCGAGCATCGCCTGGGCCTCGGCCTGGCGTCCGAAGAGAGTTCCCAGCTGTTCGACACTCTTATAGAGACCTTCGATGTTCTCCATGTTGAGGAAGATGCCGTCGACCCCGGCAGCCTCGAGACCGGACTGTACGTCTCCCTGGAGGGCTGCCGGACCAACTACATAGTCCGGATCCAGCGTCTTGATGACCTCCATATCCGGGCTCGGCGCGGTGCCGACCGTCGTGACATCGCTGTAGCGCGCCGGGATATTCGAAAGGGTCGAGCTGCATACACCTACAAGGTCAATGTCGAGCCGCGCCATAATGTCCACGACCGCGGGGCTCGTCGCCACGATGCGGAGGTCATCCGCGTTTCCGGCGGTTCCTTCGGTGTCTGTGACCTTTGTGCTGCCGCTCTGGTCCACACAGCCGGTAAGAAGCATGGCACCTGCCGCGGCGGCGAGGACAGCCAGGAGGAACGGTTTTCTCTTTTTCTTCTTATTCATCCTCTTCTTCTCCTTCCTCCGGATCCGGTAAGTCCTCTTCATACATGTCTCTCTGTCTCTTCTGCCTGATCTGGACGATGAAAAACCAGATGAGAAGACCGCCGCCGATGAGCAGCAGGATGATCATCATCAGCTTGTTCGTGGAAATTCTCGTATCTCTGGAGCTTTTTTTGCTGCCGTCAAGCTCCAGCTCGACTCCCTGGGTCGTCCCGGAAATTCCGGTCGCCTTCTCTAAGACAGGATCCGCGAGCTTGTGTGCTTTTTTTAAGTCCACGGAGGATAAGTCATACTTTGTCCTGAGGGACAGATCCTCATCCTGCTCCGCGCCGGATGAGACCTCTGTTTCCGGCTCCTCCGCCTTCGTCTCTCCCGTAACCAGGCTCACAAGGTTTTTCGGGCGCTTCGGAATTCCCGTTACGGGATCATCTGCGCTTCCGCTTCCGTTTGTATTCGTGCGGCTGCTGCCCTGGGATGTCCCGCCGGAAGTTTCCTCATAGATTTCCTCAGACGCTGTATCCCCGTCCTCCTCATAGGAATCCCCGTCTCCCGACGGCTGGTTCTCCAGAATATCTCCCATGACCGATTTTGCGCTGTCATAGGTCTGCGCTCCCGCGCTGGCTGCCGGTGCTGCCGTTTCCGGCTGCGCGTTCCCGCTCGTGATAAAGTCTCCGCTTCCGGCTGCCGGGTCCTTTGCGGTAAAGTAGTACACCACATGTTTTCCCGGCGGGTCAATATATGCTTTTCCGCGGAATACGGAGTCCAGGCTGTTGATCTTCAGGCGGAAATCCGTGTATCCGTATTTATCTTCAATATTCTTCGCGCCCTCCACCGGATCGACCACCTGCATCACCTGATAATCGATCGCCGGTCCGAAGCTTCCGCCGCCGGTCCGTTCCTCGAACGTGGGATCATGGACAAAGGAGCTTAAATAGTAGCGGACCGTCAGATACATGTCCCCGGACGCTTCCACCTCCAGAAGTCCCGTAGAGCCGCACATCCGCTCGCACATGCCCTGTCCGACCGCCTCGTTGTTTCCCGGATCCTCGATCACCCCGGTCTCCGGGTCACGGTATTTCGGGATGACGGTGACCGTATAGGTTCCGGCGTCGATGGCAAAGACCGGGACCGCGCTCCCAAGGGTCATCACCGCAGTAAGTGCCGCAAGTCCGGCGAATGCCGCCGCTTTTCCGGCAAGCTTCTCAAATAGTTTTCTCATCACCTGATCCTCCGTGCCAGAACCACAAGGCGGCCGTCGTCTTTACTGTAGTCGCAGGTGGAAAGCGTCAGATACTCGGCATCGGTATCCAGCTCCACATCGATATCGTAGAGGGCATGTTCCTTCGCGTCCTTTAAGACCGTCTTCGCGTCCTCATCGTCCGCGTCCGTGAAGGCGTAGGGAAGTTCCGTCAGGTCGTCCGATTTTAAGACCGCCGCGACCTCGTAGAGGCGGCTGTCATGCAGGGTGTCCAGCTGGATCATAGGATGCTGCTTATAATAGCTCTCCTTTTTGTAGTTCATAAGGTCGGCGAACATGGAACCGTTTTTCATGTTGTGGCCGTAGATGATGATGTTTCCGCCGTCATCGTTGATGTCGCAGAGCTCATCCATAAAGAGAAGGCCGTTTTTGCTCTCCTCCTTGTCGAAGCCCCTGTGGCTGTAATATTCCGGGTCCTCCGGCGTCCACATCACCGGGTAATCGATCTTTGTCCCGTCGATGGTAAGCCAGCCCACAAGATCCGGGTTCTGGTTAAAAAGCTCCTCATAGGTATGGCTGACCGTCAGGGTGTCTGTGTCCCCCTCCGCGTCAAGGTCACTGTCCTTTGCCTCCTCCGCGGCCTGCTCCCTGATCTGCCTCAGGGTATTCATGGCGGACTCTGCCCTGCTGGATTCCACGTAATACCGGGCCAGACCGGCTCCGCAGATCAGGCTCACACCGATACAGCCGCTGATCAGCTGCTTTTTATAACGGCCCTGCGAAAAGCCCTTCTGCAGCATTCTTAGTTTCTTTTCAAGATTCATACTGTCTCCTGCCTTTTTTCTGTGAGTGTCTGTTTTTTAACTGTTTCGGAAACTGTTCAGTATCTCCGCAGTTGTATTTCCTGGGTTAGTATTTACTAACCGCATGTCTAAAAAAAAGATTGTACCCTGGCACATTCCCGCGCCGGACGCGGTCGCCTGCGATAATCTGCATCTTCGCGCGGGTGCGCATCATTGTCCGGGCAGCCATCGCCCAGAGCCTGACAACTTTTTCGGATACCCGGAACAGGACGGATAGAGCATCCGTCCGGAGGATGAATCGCGCCAGTGGTTTCCGGGAAGACGCCGGATCCCGCTGGTTAGTTCCGGGTAACTGTGTGTATTTTATTCGAGATTTCTGCTCTTGTCAACCGATCGGTTAGTCTTGTGCAACCCCCGCAACACGGGGATTTTCTTTCTGTTTTCCTGTTCTTTTCGTATTTTTGCGTGGTAGATGCCCTTTTTTGTTGCGTGTGTGCACGTTTTATTTGTGAATTTTCTGTGAATTTTTTTTCGGAATTTTTTTAAAAAAGGCCAATCCCCGGAAAATCGGGATTGGCCTTTTGCCTGTATATGTAATTTTCAGCTCCATTTTCGGAATTCCAGAATCACAGTCTGCGGCGGCATCGCCGCCGGACCCACGCTGCAGCTAATCCGCAGTCTCACCGTTCCCCTGAGCTTTGATCCGTCATTCCGGTAGGTGATCCAGAAGTAGGACAGGGGGATCTCCACGATCCCCTGACTTATCCGCACGCTCTTCCACTCTCCCCCATGCTCGCAGGAAAGCCCTGCTGCCATCCCCTGAAACCACCGTCCGATCGCCGACTGGTGCGTAACCGGCGTGCTGTGCAGCACAAGTCTCTCCTCTCCCCGTGAGAGTTCCATCCATCCAATCCTTTCAAAGCCCCCGCTGGCCATGGAGACCTCATGTACGACCTTTCCCCGCTCTTTCCTGAAGAAGATCCGCACTGGGACACGGTCCGCTTTTTCTGTCTGATACAGCATCTCCAGGGCATCGTTGCCCTGCCGCCCGGACCATCCGACGGCGTGCTTTTTCCCGTCCGTTTCCGTCTCGCCCTCATGATAGGCGATATTGGAGAGCAGCATGGAAGTCTCCTCGCAGCAGCCCTCTATGATCCGCATGGCATCTTTCTCTGCTTTTTCTTCCTCTATGTTATGCGTCTGCAGCCACAGGGACAGGCGTTTTACCCGTTCGCCATCCGTTTTCATCCAGCTTTTTCCTTCCTGGGTCAGGCGGTAGGCTTCATCCAGCATCCCGGTCTCCTGCAGCGGCCGGAAGGCGCGCATGACCGTCGTCCGATGTACCCCGTGGCGGGCAGCGATCTCCTGCAGGCTGACCTTTCCGTCCTGCCGTTTCTCCGAAAGCTCCACCAGCGTCAGCAGATAGCGGTAGGCATCATTGTTTTGAATTTCCATGGCTTCTCCTTCTTAAACATACAGCAGCGGCAACTCCAGACGGAGGGGGATCCTGTGGGTGGCGGCATCCGCGTTTCCCCGTTCCGAAAGATAAAGCGTCAGCTCCGTCTCCCCGTCCAGAAGCCGGTAGACCGGCACCCGCTCAAAGCGCATGGCGGTCAGGTAGACTGACACCCTGCCGTTTACTGCCGCTTCCATATGGGGTTCCTCTGCCATCTGGCAGGAAAGCCCCAAAAGCTTATATTTTTCATTTTTCCAGATAAGCTCCAGATGACTTTTCAGGGGCTCGATGACCAGGTTTCCGGTTCCCTCAAAGCTGTCATTCCATGCGGAGATCCCGCCGGACGGTTCCAGAAGCGTAAATTCCACCCGGTAGCTTCCCGTTTTTAAGACACCCTGAAAGTCCGTCTCGAGAAGCTCCTCACCGATCGCCTCAGCGCCCTCCTTGATCCGGTCAAATTCCATCTTTTCCATGCAGGAGAGGATAAATTCCGGTGTCACATCGTCCAGCATCCGGTCCGCCTGGTCCTTCAGGATCTCGGGATCCAGATCCCATTCCCGCATTTTCCACAGGATCGCCATCCACCATTCCCTGTGGGAAGCATACACCGCCTCTCCGGCCGGTGTAAACTCAAAGCTTCTCGCTTTTAAAAATCCCTGCTTTACAAGATTCTTCAGGAGCACATCCGCGATATGTCTCGGCTTCCATCCGGTCCGCTCCGCCAGAAAATCCACCGTCGCTCCGACCCCCTCCGGCCGCTCGTGCAGAATTCTCATACATTTCCATTCATCGTGGTGCAGAAGCACCTCAATTCTGTTCTTATTTTCCATTGTTTGTCACCTTGGGTCGGGCTTGCTTACCCTGGTATGACCTGCCTTGGGCTTTGCCTGCCTTGGGCTCGCTTGCCTTGGGCTCGCTTGCCTTGACCCCGCCTGATGTATTTCATGTTCCGCTTTTT
>CAVFLH010000126.1:0-7690 GCA_963622995.1 uncultured Eubacteriales bacterium
GTAGGTATGTTATAATTTTTGTAATTGAAAGATCGTGGAAAGGGGATATTTATGGCAAAGAAAGTGGAAGAGGGATATGGAACAAAAGTTTTAATGAATGTACCGGGAGCGGATCATGCGAATATTTCGGCGTTTTCTGAGGGAAAGGCGAAGGAGACGAGGAGATTTCATGAGAGCATTCCGGTGTATAACCGGACACCGCTGGTGCAGCTGCGGGGGCTTAGTGGGAAGCTTGGTGTAAAGGGGATCTTTGTGAAGAACGAGTCGGAGCGGTTCGGGATGAAGGCGTTTAAGGGGCTTGGCGGAACGTACGCGATGTTCCGGATCCTTTGCCGGGAACTGGGGCTTGATCCGGGGGAGGTTGATTTTTCGGAGTTCCAGAAAGCGGAGGTGCGGGAGAAGACTGCGAAGTACACGTTTGTGACGGCGACGGACGGAAACCACGGAAAGGGCGTTTCCTGGGCTTCCGGGCTCTTTGAGGCACATGCTTACGTCTACATGCCGAAAGGCACCGTGAAGGCCCGTGTGGAGGCTGTACGGCAGGCTGGTCCGGCGGAGGTGACGGTCACGGACTGGAATTACGACGATACGGTAAAATATGCGAAGAAGATGAGTGAGGAGCACGGATGGTTCCTGATCCAGGATACTTCCTGGGACGGATATGAAGAGATCCCTGGATGGATCATGGACGGGTATCTTACCATGGCATCGGAGGCGGCGGAGCAGATCGAGGCGGCGGGAGAGATTCCGACTCATGTATTCTTACAGGCAGGCGTCGGTTCCATGGCGGGGGCTGTCGCGGGATATCTTGTGAACCATTACGGGGAGAAGGCACCGAAGATCATGATCGTGGAGCCGGACGTGGCGGACTGTATTTTTAAATCAGGAGAAGCGGGGGAACTCTGCTCGGTGGACGGAGCGCCGGAGACCATTATGGCAGGCTTAAACTGCGGAACACCGTGTAAATCCATCTGGCCGGTATTAAAGTCGGTTCCTGCGGCTTACCTCACCTGTAAAGACTATGTAGCAGCCCATGCCATGCGTACATACGCAAATCCGGTGGAAGATGACCCGGTGATCGTATCCGGCGAGTCAGGGGCATCGACCATGGGAGCAGTGCTGATGTTACTGGAGCGGCCGGAACTTGAGGCGGCGAGAGAGACGCTGGGACTTGGAGCGGATTCTGTGATCCTGCTCATCAACACGGAAGGCGATACGGATCCAGTGTCCTATCGGAATATTGTGGAGTGCGGGGCGTATCCGCTGCCGTAGACTGCAGATATTACTGATTTGAGCAGGCGAATGTTGGAATCTTCCTCTTTACACATACTAAATTAGTAGGTATAATAGTAAAGGTTTTGACTGAAGAAAACTTTTTCAGTGCTGAACATGGGAAAATATCGTGCAGAGAGCGGAACGTCTATGGATAAAGACGATTTAGAATGCCCGCTTAACGCATTAAGAGACATTGCAGTAACAGGATTGGAGATAGATATGTTAAATCAGTTCTCGAGAACACAGCTCCTCTTAGGGGCAGAAAATATGGACCGCCTCGCGAAAGCGAAGGTGGCGATCTTTGGTATCGGCGGAGTCGGCGGATATGTGGCTGAGGCGCTGGCGAGAAGCGGAGTCGGCTCTTTTGTGCTGGTGGATGATGATAAGGTCTGCCTCACAAATATCAACCGCCAGATCATCGCGACGAGAAAGACCATCGGACAGTACAAGGCGGAGGTCATGCGTGACCGGATCCTGGATATCAACCCGGATGCACAGGTGGAGGTCAGAAAGTGCTTTTACCTCCCGGAGAATGCCGATGAGTTTGATTTCACGGAGTATTCCTATGTGGTGGATGCCGTTGACACCGTGACAGCGAAGCTTGAGATCATCATGAGAGCCATCAACTGCAAGGTCCCGGTCATCAGCAGCATGGGCGCGGGAAACAAGCTGGATCCGACACAGTTCCATGTGGCAGATATCTATAAGACAAGCATGTGCCCGCTGGCGAAGGTTATGCGCCGTGAGTTAAAGAAACGCGGAGTGAAAAAATTAAAGGTGGTTTATTCCACAGAGCCGCCGGTAGAGCAGCAGGAAGACATGAGCATCAGCTGCCGGAACCACTGTATCTGCCCGCCGGGTGCAAAGCATAAATGCACCGAGCGCCGCGCGATCCCGGGCAGCATCGCGTTCGTTCCGTCTGTTGCGGGACTGATCCTGGCTGGGGAGGTCGTTAAGGATCTCTGCGTGATGCCGCCGAAGAAAGCGGAGCAGCAGGAGAATGCGTAGTTTCCTTTGAAATAGGATAGTCAAACTATATATAGAGAAATAAAAAAGGATACCAGAACGGTATCCTTTTTTATTTACGCGGGCAACGACCGAAACAGAGTGTTGAAGCTGCGATAACTTGAGAAGCTCGCAAAACGTGCTTCTCATAGTTTATACGTACAATGGAGATAAAAATCATACTTGCATGTGCCTTCAGCACTGCCAGGTACCAGTGGCGTTTGCAGCGGGAATGCTCGAAATAGGGAATCATAACCAGTAATTCATCCCCGCACACGAGCTATTCATAAGGATTATTTGACAGTCCATATGATAAACGTGTATAATAAAAGTCTGCACATGCCAATTTAACAGACTGGCGCGTTTTAGTATTGAAGCTTTAGTATTGAAGCCTGAAACGCACGCTTTGGGGAAGCGTGTGCCTGTCTGTCAGGTTATATCAAAAAGGAGAGAATTCACTTATGGTAACAGCAGTCATCGAAGCGGTGTACCGCTTCTTATGGGGAGACCTGTTTACGATTCCGTTGGGGAACGGGAATGGAATCGGGATCCCGCTTCTTGTTTTGCTTTTAATTCCAACTGGAATTTATTTTACGATCCGGACAAGATTCCTTCCGGTCCGCCTGTTTCCGGACATGATCCGGGCGTTAAACGGAAAGAAACAGGAGGAAGGCGGCCTGTCGCCGATCCAGACCTTGTTTGTATCCACAGCGACCCGTGTGGGAATGGGAAATCTCGTGGGAGTTGTCGCGGCGATCTCGGCAGGTGGCGCCGGTGCGGTGTTCTGGATGTGGCTGTCGGCGGCGTTTGGGGCGTCCACAGCGTTCGTGGAGGCGGCTTTAGCGCAGCTTTATAAGGAAAAGGATCCGCTTTACGGTGGATACCACGGCGGTCCGGCTTATTATATCCACAGCTATGCGGAGCGAGTGAGAAAGAAAAAGCTGAAACGGTCCGTGATCGCGGTCCTGTTTGCACTGTCCGGTCTGATCTGCTGGGGCGGCATCAGCCAGGTGATCAGCAACTCCGTGGCGTCAGCGTTTGAGAATGCGTTTGGAATCTCACCGCTTGTGACGACGGTGATCCTCGTTGTGATCTCGGCGGTGATCGTTCTGAGAAAGAACGCTACGGTCCGCGCCCTCGACGTGATCGTTCCGATCATGGCGGGCTGCTATTTTGTGATCACCCTGTTTATTATCGCGACTCATCTGAGCAGCGTTTCTGGCGTGTTTGCGAGAATCTTTGCGGAAGCGTTCGGAGTCCGCCAGATCGCGGCGGGCGGCTTCGGTGCGGTGCTCATGAACGGCGTGAAGCGCGGTCTGTTCTCCAATGAGGCAGGTTCCGGTTCCGCTCCATGTGCGGCGGCAGCGGCGGAGGAGAGTGACCCGGTAAAGGTCGGCCTCGTGCAGGCGCTTGGCGTATTTATCGATACCATCGTGATCTGCAGCTGCACGGCGATGATCATGCTGCTCGTTCCGGAGGAACTGACGACGGGGCTTGCGGGAATGGATCTTTTACAGAAAGTCATGAGCTACTATATGGGTGACTTCGGCGTTGTATTTATCGCTGTAACGCTGGCGTTATTCAGCTTCTCCACGTTTCTAGGGATCCTGTTCTACGCAAGATCCAACGTGGCGTACCTGTTCGGAAACAGATGGTGCTATCAGACGATCTACAAGATCTTCGCCCTGATCATGCTGTTTGTCGGTGGACTTCAGGCGTACACGGTGGTGTGGGATCTCGGAGACGTGGGTGTTGGACTTATGACCGTGTTTAACCTGATGGTGCTGTTCCCGCTGTCGGGGGAGGCACTGAGAGCACTGAAAGCGTATGAAGAGACAAAAAAGACGAATAAGTCAAAAATAAAGTAACGGTTTTGCAGATCTGTGCACTTGCTGCCCTAACCGTATGAAACATAGGCGAGAAATCAAAATCCCATCAACGCAACCAATTTGGAATGGGCTTTGCTCGTAACTGTGAAGTACTGAACTGCTGTTACGAAATAAATAGAAAAGATCCATCGAGATACCGTAGATAATTTGATGTGGTATTCTGGTGGATCTTTCCGTTTATACGGGCCGTGAACCGAAGCGCACTCCTTATCGTCTACCCAGGAAAACTCGCCTCGATGGTCAGCGATTTCCCATCCGCCGTGGACGCCTGGATCCTGCCGCGGTGGGTGTTTACGATGGCTTTCGCGATAGCGAGTCCGATTCCGTAGCCGCCGGTGGCGGAATTTCTCGAGCGGTCAGAGCGATAGAAGCGGTCGAAGAGGTGCGGAAGCTCCGCAGTATCCACCTCGGAGGCGGTATTGAACACGGAGAGCCGGATCTGGCGTCCCTGCTTTTTCAGGCTGACTTTTATGATCCCGTTTTCCGGGGAATATTTTAACGCGTTGTCCAGGAGAATGGAGGTCAGCTGCCGGATCATCTTCTCGTTTCCGTTCATGGAGACCGCAGGCTGGATATCCATGAGAAATTCCTTCTTCTGGGTCTTCGCCGGTGCCTGGAAGGAAGATGCCGTCTCAGAGATGATCTCGGAAAGCGGAAACTCGATCATCTCCGCCGTATTGTCCGCCTCCTCCATTCTGGCGAGGCAGATCAGGTCGTTTGTGAGCGTGGTCATGCGCCGCACCTGCTTTTTAATGTCGGCGAGCCATTCACTGTCCCCGACGTCCATGGAGAGAACGTCCGCGTCGGCATCGATGATGGCGAGGGGCGTCTTTAATTCATGTCCGGCGTCGGTGATAAAGAGCTTCTGCTTTTCATAGCTCTCCACCGTGGGATTTACGATCCGTCTGGAGAAATAGATGATCAGCAGGAAGACAAGGACAAACCCTGCGATTGCCACCTGGGTGATCGTGATCCAGAACGCCCGGAAGTTCGAGAGAGAGCGGCGGCAGTCCAGGAACGTGATCTGCGTCCCGTCATCCGCGGTATTTACGATATACCGGTAATTCCCGATAAATCCATGATCCTTTCCGTTGGCCATCACCTCGATGGCGTACTGGGCGGCGGTGTCGGAATTGACGGCGGCGATCTGGTCTACATCGATCAGGTCGCAGGAATCGCTGGAGGTGAGAGTGACGGAGAAATATCTCGACTCATAGGGAAGCTCCGCCTGAAAGAGATCGTTTTTCTCCTTGCTTTCCGTATGCTTCCAGGAATTCGGAAAATGTCCGTCATTGTCAGCCAGCACACTCAGGATCTCGTCAGCCTCCGTGACCACATGGGAGTAACTGATAGCGACGCTGATCCCGACGATCAGGGACAGCACCGCGAACAGGGAGAGCATGGAGACCGCGATGAGCTTGACCTGCAGGGAGCGGATCAGCTGATTGCCGCCAGGGAATAAGCGCCGTTTCCATCCGGCGTGATCTGAATGTCGGCGTGCAGGGCGGCCAGTTTCTTTGTGAGATAAGAAATGTAGATCCATACGATATTCACCTCCATATCCGGTTCATTTTTCCAGATTCGCTCCATGAAACGTTCAGCAGGGAGCGGATGGTTCGGGCTGCACAAAAGCATCTCCAGCATCTGGAATTCCTTGTTGCTGAGCCGGAAACTGCCGGTGGGAGATGAGACCTCAAAGGTAGTCCGGTTCAGCGAAATGTTTCCGAGAGAAAGAGTGGCGGATTCCATGTCACCGCCATGGGTGCGCAGCATGGCGCGGATCCTGGCGAGAAGTTCCTGGACGGAGAAGGGCTTTGTCAGGTAGTCGTTGGCGCCGCTGTCGAGTCCAAGGACCTTGTCATCGATCTCTGCCTTCGCGGTGAGCAGCAGGATCGGGATCCTGTTTCCAGCCTGGCGGACTGTTTTCAATACTTCCAATCCGTCTTTTTTCGGCATCATGATATCTAAAATGGCGGCGTCGTAGATGCCCTTTGAGATCGCTTCCAGCGCCGCTTCGCCGTCGAAGACGGGATCTACGGAATATCCGTTTCGCTCCAAGAGTACCTGAACCGCCCTGGAAAGGGAATGTTCATCTTCTGCCAGAAGAAGCTTCATATGTAAAAACCTCCTGAAAAAAGTTGTGCTGTTTTTTTAACGGTTTCGATGATACAAGGAAAATAAGGAAAATCTGTGAAAAACAGGCTGAAAATCATTGGAATGGAAAAAGTTCAGAAAGTGAACACACTTTTTTCAATGAAATTTCGAAAAGTGAATGTAAAATGTGGGCAAATGAAGAAAGAACGTGCCAGCAAAAGGGAGTGGAAAAATATGACTGCAGAAGAGTTTTACGGAGATAAATTAGAGGTTCTTGAGACTGCGAGAACCGACATGCTGAAACTTTTGGGGCACTTTCCTGATGACAAAAAATCTGGATTCCACGCGGTCCAATACACCTGTTCCAGGATCAAATCGCCGGACAGCATGATCGAAAAACTGAAGAGAAAGTCCCTGCCGGAGACGCTGGAATCGGCGCTTAGCACGGTCCACGACGCGGTGGGGATCCGGGTCATCTGCTCCTTTGCGGACGATGTGTTTAAGGTGGAAAAATGGCTGAAAAGTCAGGAAAACTATGAGTTGATCAAGGAAAAAGACTATATTTCCTATCCGAAGCCAAACGGATACAGGGGGATCCATCTGATCATGCGGGTGAGATCCGGCGAGACGGCGGGAACTTATGTGGAGATCCAGCTCCGCACCATCGCCATGGATTTCTGGGCAAGTCTTGAACACCAGTTAAAATATAAGAAGGAGATCGGACATGCGGCGATGATGGGCGGGGAACTGAAACAGTGCGCGGATGAGATCGCGTCGGTGGATCTCTCGATGCAGACGATCCGGGATATTATCCAGGCGGGAGATTGATGAAAAACGATCGTACATTGGAAGAAAAGTGGGAACAAAAAAGCCGGGAACAGGGAAAACATGATGGTAGTGATCGGATATCATGTTTTCACAACTGTAACCGGCAAGGTTTGTTTTGGGGAGATAAACTAACCGCGGATTCTCGCATGGACGCCTGAAGTGAGATCCGGATGGCGCAGGCCGCAGATCCGCTTTTCGCTTCCGCCGCCGATAAATACGCACTTCCAGACATCCTGGTTTAATTCATCATCATGGACATACACCTCGATATCGCTCATCGGCGGGAGCGGATCGCCGCCGAGCGTGAAGTTTCCGGTCTCATCCTGGAGCAGAATTCCCTCTTTTACGATATCTTTCTGCATATAGGAAGAGACGAACTGCGCGGAGGAGAGGTGGGTTACGAGTTCCAGCATCAGGTCTATTTTTAAGCTGTCCTCAGCGGACATTTCCGTCTTATTCAGTGCGTCCGTGAGCTGTGATTCATATTTTCCGAGAAAACTGCTGCAGGCAGATTCCAGCTCCGAGAGATCCTGTTTTAATTCTTTTGTGATTTCCATAAATAAATCCTCCTTTGAATAAAGTACTGCTGCAGCAGGATC
>CAVFLH010000127.1:0-7646 GCA_963622995.1 uncultured Eubacteriales bacterium
GCCTCACAGAGGGCGAAACCAGCCTGCATGAAGTATACAAGTGCCGCACCGATCAGGGTCCAAATTACATCAACTGAAGTATACATAGATTGATCCTCCTTTTTCAGCAAAGATCCGCGATCCCCGATTCGATATCCCCAGGGTGGGAAGCGGTCAAAAAAAAACGGCGCGGAGAAGCGTCCCTCTCCATGCGCCGTTGCTTATGGTTCGGAATTATAATGGGATAGCTGTAAAAAGTCAATAAATAATTTGAAAAAAATACAATTATATGAAAATATACCAGAAAAATGAAATATAATATGGAACGGTATGGGCATAGTGACGGGAAGACGGTTTTATTAAAAGAATCCGATGATTGACAATTCTTTTCAAACACGTTATAATGAGTTCCTATCGGAGATCATGCGGATGTGGCGGAACTGGCAGACGCACCAGCCTTAGGAGCTGGCGGGCAACCGTGGGGGTTCAAATCCCTTCATCCGCATTCTTCTTTAGAATCACGAATAGAATACTACCAGAATAGGGGAGTAGTCGGCGCCTAACGCGCAGTAAAGCCAACATACTGGAAATGATCCTGGTTTTACTTTAAATGATGAGACTTATCTGTCGGGAAAAGACAGAGGAGGTCTCTTTTTTTATACAATTATTGGGAAAAGGGACCATTATTGTTGGATATAATTTTATTCTATTTGGAGAAAACAATAGTGAAAGCAATGATTTGGAGGAAATGATCTATGGGACTTTTGGAACTGTTTATTCTGGCCGTGGGGCTGTCGATGGATGCCTTTGCGGTGTCTGTCTGTAAGGGCTTGTCGGTGAAGCGGATGGAACCGAAGCACGCGCTGATCTGCGGGATCTATTTCGGCGGGTTTCAGGCGCTGATGCCGACACTTGGATACCTTTTGGGAAGTCAGTTTGAGTCCATGATCACGCAGATCGATCACTGGATCGCCTTTGTGCTTCTTGGAATCATCGGACTCAGCATGATCAAGGAGTCCCGGGAGGACGAGGAGGAAGAAGTGGATCCATCGTTTGATGTGAAGACGATGCTCGCCCTGGCGGTCGCAACCAGCATTGATGCCCTGGCGGTGGGAGTTACCTTCGCGTTCCTTCATGTAAATATCGTCTGGGCGGTGACCTTCATCGGATGTACGACCTTTGTTTTGTCGGCGGTCGGGGTGAAGGTCGGTAATGTGTTTGGGATGAAATATAAGGCAAAGGCGGAGCTGGCCGGAGGCGTGATCCTTGTGCTGATGGGAGTAAAGATCCTGCTGGAGCATCTTGGATTTTTTGCGTAAGGATTGCCGCAGTTTTCTTTTGAATATCCGGCGCTGGGAATCTTGACAATGGATTGACAGACCGATATAATGAGTTAATGTCTGGAAGATTCAGACTTGATAAAAACGTACACTGGTGTCCGCTGGATGCCGTATACATCAGGGTTCGGCACCGTGCGGTGCGGACCCTGTAACTATGTTGATACATATTTGACAAAAAATTCCAACAATCTGGAAAGTTTGAAAAACAAGGGAAATAAGAGACATGAACAGACAAAGAGAACAGCGGGACGAGTACCGC
The DNA here is from genome assembly GCA_963622995.1 of uncultured Eubacteriales bacterium. Lineage (GTDB taxonomy): Bacteria > Bacillota > Clostridia > Lachnospirales > Lachnospiraceae > Pilosibacter. The sequence continues at coordinate 1,579 of CAVFLH010000127.1, forward strand.
CAGCATTCCCCGGCGTGGATCCGGGCGCAGCGCAGGAAGAGAAAGCGCATTATGAGACGGCGGATCATGATCGGCGGAGCGGTGATTTGCATCGTGCTGGTTGCAGGAGTGGTTCGGATCTTTTCAGGCGGAAAGAGCCATGGGAAAGAGACAGAGGCCAGTGCCATCGAGGAATCCACATTTGAGGCATCCGACATCAGCGTGAATGGGATTTCTTTAAAGGGAATGACGAGAGATGAAGCGAAGGCAGCGATTGAGAAGGAATATCCGTGGAAGGTGACGATCACCTACAACGGGGAGAGCATCGATGCGGAGAACCTGATCGATTCTGACCTTGACGCGTTTTTAGATGGAATCTGTACGGGAAAGGCAGAGGGAGAATATACCTTTGCGGTTGAGGATTCCGAGGACCTGCAGTCCGCGGCGGCGGAGGCAGCGGCAGACGCGGCGGCAAAGTGGGATGTGAAGGCGAAGAACGGCTCGATCTCCGAATATGATGCCGCGACGGATAAATTCCTGTTTACGGACGGGACTCCGGGCAAAGAGGTGAACCAGGAGAAGCTTATAAAGGACCTCGTGGAGGCGGCGACAAGCGGCAATTATGACGCTGTGATCCAGGCTGAGGTCAATGAGAGCCAGCCGGAGCTTTCCGCGGCGAACGCGAAGGAGCAGTATAAGACTCTTTCCACGTTTACGACGGAGACTACCGCCAATGAGAAGAGAAATACGAACGTAAAGCTTGCGGCTAAGGCCATCAACGGAACGATCGTACAGCCGGGCGAGGAGTTTTCTTTTAATAAGATCGTCGGTCAGCGTACAGCGGAAAAAGGATATCAGGAAGCGGCTGCATACAGCAGTGGCGAGGTCGTCCAGGAACTTGGCGGCGGTGTCTGCCAGGTATCTTCCACGATGTACCGCGTGGCGTTCCAGTCCGGCATGCAGATCACGTTCCGAAGATCCCATACCTTTGAGCCGAACTATGTAACACCGGGACAGGACGCGGCGATCAGCTGGGATATTCCGGATTTCCGGTTTATCAATACGTCAAAGGCGGCCATCGGTATCCGCGCAAGTTACAGCAACCGGAAGATGACGGTCTCCTTCTACGGAGTTCCGGTTCTGGAAGATGGAATCACATGGAGTCTGGAGTCCGAGAAGACGGATGAGCTTCCGCCGCCGGAACCGACTTATGTGGAGGACCCGACACTGGATCCGGGCACCGAGGTGACACAGAAGGCAGCGACGAACGGCAGCCGCTGGGTTACATATAAGATCGTTTCCAAGAACGGAACGGTTATCGAGAAGACAGAAGATCACGCGAAGACCTACAAGGGACACGCAGCCGTGATCAGAAGAAATACAGGAACTGTGAAGGTTTCACCGGATGAGACGTCAGCAGTGGAGTCCACATCGGCAGCAGCAGTAGACGGAATGCCGGACGGATACGTTCCAGGCGAGAGCGTAGCGCCGGAGAGCTCCGCTGCCGCGACAACAGCCGCAGGTGGTTCATCCAGCGCGTCGACAACAGCAGCGTCCACGGGCGCTTCTGAGACGAAGAGTACTCACAGTGAGACCACCGCGGCATCTACTACCGCGGCGGCGACCGAGGCTGCAACGACGACCGCTCCGATGACAGAAGCGACGACCGCAGCAGCGCCAAATGGACCTGGCGACGAGACCACCGCGGCAGCGCCGACGGAAGCAATTGGAAATATTGCGGGCTTCCCGGGAAATTAGATTAAAATTGGAAGGTGTACATCTTGCGGATAAGATGTGCACCTTCTTGATGTATAGTGTAAAAATGTGAGATGTCGCAGAGTGTAGAATATAAGAAAAGAGGTATCCTTTTGGACACCTCTTTTCTGTATCTTTTGTAAAAGCACGAGACGGGATTCGAACCCGCGACCCTCGCCTTGGCAAGGCGATACTCCACCACTGAGCCACTCGTGCATCGATTTGTCATCATGATAGCATGTATTTATTTTGATGTCAAGATAGGAAATATCATGACATTAAAATTATAGTATGGTATACTATGGATACAAAAATCGAGAAAGCACGGTCTGGAGATATAAAATATGGGTGATAGAAAAATATATATTGTTGCAAAAGTATTTGACCGTCAGGGGTGTATAGCATACCGCTGCAAAACAATAAATGAGGCTAGATGTCTTCCGGGAACGTTGGAAGCATTGAGAGCGGATGGGGTTCAAATCGTAATATTGGATGATCCTGATATTTATTCGGAGTATGCGCCATATCGTTATGTGGACGATATGAAGGAATTTATTGATCAGGTCAGTGCTTTAAACCGTGTAGCATAAAATACCCGTGTGACATTGAAAAACAATGTCATGCGGGATTTTAACCGTCAAGCATTTGTATGTGACGTGTTTTGTAGGGATTATTTTATAGGAATAGGAAAATGAGATACCATAATGCAATAAACGGAACTTTTATAGACCGCCCAAACCGCTTCATCGCCCATGTGGAGATCAATGGTGTGGTGGAGACGGTGCATGTGAAGAATACGGGGAGATGCAGGGAGCAGTTGATTCCTGGGGTGCAGGTGCGGCTGGAGACTTCGGATAATCCGGCGAGGAAGACGAAGTATGATCTGGTGGCTGTCTATAAGGACGGGCTTGGCTGGGTGAATATCGACAGTCAGGCGCCGAACAAGGTGGCGGCGGAGTGGCTTGCGAAGCAGGGATTCGACCTTGTGAAGCCGGAATATACATATGGGAAGTCGCGGATCGATTTTTATATGGAAAAAGGCGGACAGAAGTACCTTATGGAGGTCAAGGGCTGTACGCTGGAGGTGGACGGGATCGGATATTTCCCGGACGCGCCGACGGAGCGGGGTGTGAAGCATCTGCATGAGCTGATAAAGGCCCGGGAGGACGGATATGAGTGCGCTGTGGCTTTCGTGGTGCAGATGGAACATATTACAGAAGTCCGGCCGAATGTGGGGACACAGCCAGAGTTTGGGACTGCTTGGGAAGAGGCTCAGGCAGCAGGTGTGAAAATCCTGTTTCTGCTGTGTGATGTCGGAGAAGATTCCCTGAAGATCATAGAGTGCAGAGAAGCGAAAGAGGAGAAAAAACATTGGAAAAATCAGTAAAATTAAAAGAAATGGATATGCTGAACGGCGGCCTGGCAGGAAAATTGATCCTGTTTTCGATTCCGCTGGCGTTCAGCAGTATTTTACAGCAGTTATTTAACTCGGCGGACGTCGCCGTCGTGGGAAGGTTCGCAGGGGACCAGGCGTTAGCGGCAGTGGGAAGCTGCGTGGCGCTGGTTGGAATTTTCGTGAACCTGATCGTTGGACTTTCTGTGGGTCCGAACGCTGCGTTGGCGAACCTTATCGGACAGAAAAACCGCAGTAAGATCAACAGCATGGTCCACACGATCCTGACCTTCGGTGCGGTTCTCGGAATTACGCTCCTCGTGATCGGCATGCTGGTGGCGAGACTGATCCTTGTGGCATCCGGAACGCCGGAGACTGTGCTGGATCAGGCGCTCTTATATATCAGGATCTATTTTGTGGGAATTCCGTTTATGGTGGCATATAACTTTGGTTCCGCCATCGTGAGAAGCTACGGCGATACGAGAAGACCGATGTACTACCTTATCGTGTCCGGCATTCTGAATGTAATTTTAAACCTGCTTCTTGTGATCGAGTTCCATCTGGGAGTTGCGGGTGTTGCAATTGCCACGGTGATCTCCAACGTGGTCAGCACATTCCTCATTATCTCCCATCTGTACCGCAGGGATGACGAATTCTGTTTTCGGTTTGAGCGGATGCGGATCGATATGAATGAGCTGAAAAGAGTTCTTGTGATCGGAATCCCGGCGGGAATCCAGGGCGCGATCTTTTCCGTATCCAACGTGTTCATTCAGAGCGGAATCAACATGTTCGGCGAGTCAGCCATCGCGGGTTCATCCCTGGCGCTGAATTTTGAGTATTTTACATACGACATTGCCAACGCATTCGCCCAGGCGGCGGTTACATTCACAAGCCAGAACTTCGGCGCGGGCAATTTGAAGCGGTGCAGAAAGATATTCTGGCTCTGCCTGCTCTTCGGTTTTGGATTTACGGAGATCCTCAGCGTGATCTTTATCGTGTGGGAAGATTTCTTCGTCAGCATCTATACGACGAGCGCGGCGGTTGCGGCATTCGGAATCATCCGAATGGACCGTGTGTGCTCGCTGGAGGGACTGACTGCGACATATGAGGTCACAAGCTCCTGCCTTCGAGGAACCGGAAAGTCCCTGGAGCCGTCGGTCATCACGATCCTCGGCACGGTGGTGTTCCGCGTGATCTGGCTCACAACGATATTCCGCATAGTGACGACCTTTGACATGCTGATGAACGTGTATGTGGCATCCTGGCTGTTTACGGGCGGTCTGATGTTTGTGATCTTCTTCTTCCATATGAAGAAGCTGGATAAGCTGTTCGGGGCGAGATAGGGAGAGAAATCAGGAGCTGGTTGAAAGGATCTGCTGACTTATAAGTGGATGAGCTTCGCTCCCAGAAGCTCTGCGTCTTCCTCCGCATGGGTAGCAATAATCAGAAGCTTTCCGGCACAGAGTTCTTTGATCAGGTCGATCGTCAGCTGCTTGGTATCCGCATCAAGGCCGGTGAATGGCTCGTCCATGAGAATGATCTCGGATGGCGCGAGAATGGCACGCAGGATCGAGACACGCCGCTTCATGCCGCCGGAGAACTCACAGACCGGCTTATTCAGGGAGTCTTCCGGGAGAAGACGGAGCAGGTATGCGGTCAGTTCTTCGTTGGAATACTGCTTTCCCAGGGCGAAACGCAGGTTTTCGATGGCGGTGTAGCCTTCCAAGAGGCGGTTTTCCTGGAAAACGGCGGGGATGAGGCGGCGTGATTCACAGAGGATCATACCGGAATCCGGCTTTTCGAGTCCGAGAATCAGCCGGAACAGTGTAGTCTTTCCACTTCCGGACGGTGCCATCAGGCAGTAGAATGTTCCGGCAGAAAATTCCATGGAAAGATTAGAAAGAACCGGGTGTCTGTCGTAGGATTTTGTGATAGAGCGGAGCGTAAGAGCTGTTCTATTTAGGCTCGGAGTGGATAGTGTTGGGCAAAATGTGCTGCTGTGAGTGCCAGCGGAAGAATTGCGGCGCTCTGGCGCTGAGATTTTTTGTGCAGTGTTATTTTGCGTATTTATCAGACTCACTTACATCAGCCTCCTTTCCAGCGCATTTCTTCAGGATCCACAGAAATCCTCTCTCAAAAAGGCTACTCACAATAATAATGATAACCGTCCACGCGAAGAGTTCCGCGGTACTCAGATAGATCTTCGCGAGGTACAGTCCCTCACCGATGGACCCGTCCGGCACGCCGATAACTTCGGCGGCGATTCCTGATTTGAATCCCATACCGAGGGCGGTGCGGCAGGCGCTTTTTAAGTACGGGTAGAGTGCCCCGCGGTAGATATAGAGTGCCCGGCGGAGGAACGGAACGTGGAAGACTTCCGCCATATCTAAAAGCTCCCGGTCCGTGGACATCAGCCCGGCTTTCGTGTTCACATGGATCATGGGATAGACCACGAGGAACGAGATAAAGACGGAGAGGTTCTTCGATCCGGTCCAGATCAGCGCCAGGATCACGAAGGACGCCACAGGGACTGTCTTCATGAGCTGCACCGGTGGCTCCAGGAATTCGTCCACGATGGGAAAACGGTAGGCCAGGGAGCCGGTGAAAAGCCCCAGGAAGAATGCCAGGAAAAATCCGACGCAGATCCGCCCGAAGGAGAACGCGATGGCGGACCAGAAGTCCGGGAGAACGATCTGCTCACAGAGCGCCCGCAGCGTGTCAACAGGCCCCACAAGGAAAATATGATTCCGGATCAGGGAGGCAGCGATCTGCCAGAGGATGATCCAGAACAGGATGATAGAGAGCCTGCGGATGAGTCCTGAAAAACGTTTATCCATGGCGGCTGTCTCCTTCCATAAAGTGTAATAAAAATCAAAGCTGTTTTACAGCAGTTGAATTTCTACAGGTAATCGTAATAATAAAATTATAACAGATATTTCTC
>CAVFLH010000128.1:0-532 GCA_963622995.1 uncultured Eubacteriales bacterium
ATAAAATATAAAATGGTGAGCGCGAAAAAAAGAAAAATAAGTGGGAGCAGGGTGCTGTGGAGGAACTATGAGAAAGACGATGGAACAGATCGTCCTGGAGGGACAGGTCGCGAAATGCCGTTCTTTGGAAGAACTTTATGTGCTGTGGGAGCTGATGCAGCAGATGGAGGAAGAGCCGTTCGGAAAGACCTGCTATCCGGAACTGGATCAGAGAAATTTTCATATCGATGGAATCGCGGACCCGGAACATTATGACGGGACGCTCTATATATTAAAAGAGACAAACATGAGAAAGATGATCCAGAAAGGGGAGACCATGCCGGTGGTATCGGACATCCGTGTCGATTTCCTGTTCGGGAAAAGCCCGTCCGGCCGGGTGGAGTACCTGGATTACCTCACGAGCATGCAGAAGATCCTCTGGGAGGAAAAACATCCCGGCGAGGAGTGTAAGATCCCTGGAAAAAAGCTCAGGGAAAAGGCGGCAGTCCTCTATATCAACAAACGCGGCGGAAAAGGCGCTGCCGACGAGATC
>CAVFLH010000128.1:542-7622 GCA_963622995.1 uncultured Eubacteriales bacterium
ACTACGGTCAGTACTATATCGAATTTATCAAGAAGCAGATCCGCCTTTTAAACCCGAAGATTGTGGTCTGCTGCGGCGAGGACCTCTTCCGCCTGATCGTCATGGAGGTATTCCAGAACAAAAAGCAGAAAAAGAACCGCGAGATCTACATGAAGTGGAAAAATCTCGTCCGGGGCGATGTCTTCTTCGCGGACAAGGATTACCGGCCGGTGAAAGAGGCGAAAAAGGACGAGGCGGCGGTCCGGGTCGTGCGGATGTGGAATCCGTCCTACAGGGTGAATAACGGACAGTATGTGTCGTTGGAAGAGTATCTGAAAGAGTTTAAGCGGAGACTTTCTGGAAAAGTAGAATAAGGCGTGTACATAAGGAAATTTTGAAGGCTTGAATGAAAACTGGAGGAATTCCCTTTTTGCTTGAGAAAAACGTAAGAAATTGTAAGAATAATTAAGTAATTTTATATAGCCAGAACATGAAGTGGACAGTATACTTGAGGTATAAAAAGATAAAAGGCGGAAGAAAGGATTCCGCTGGAAAAAGGGGGGACGGACGGATGCAGCAGAAAGAGAGCGCGGTGATCCGGGTGAAGGACCTGTACAAGGTATACCGCATGGGCGAGGAGAACGTTTACGCGTTGAACGGTGTGAGCTTTGAAATCCACCGGGGCGAGTTCTGCGCGATCACAGGACCGTCCGGTTCCGGAAAATCGACGCTTTTAAATATGTTGGCGGGTCTGGAACACCCGACGAAGGGTGAGATCGTCATCGCCGGAAAGCATATTGAAAAATTAAACGAGAAACAGCTCGTGACATTCCGCAGAGAGCGTGTGGGATTTATCTTCCAGTCCTACAACCTGATCGGGACGATGGATGCGGTGGAAAATGTGGCGTTGCCGTTATCGTTCCGGGGAATGCCGAGAGCGGTCAGACTGAATCGGGCGAAACAGTACTTAAAGCTTGTAGGTCTGGAAAAATTTATGACTCACATGCCGAACCAGATGTCCGGCGGGCAGCAGCAGCGAGTCGGAATCGCGAGAGCCCTGGCGGTGAACCCGCAGATCATCTTTGCGGACGAGCCGACGGGAAACCTGGACTCGAAAACGACGATGGAGGTTCTGAAGCTCATGCAGAAGGTTGTGAGGGAGCAGAAGCAGACCCTTGTGATGGTCACCCACGACAATAATCTGGCGACCTACGCGGACCGGATCTTTAAGATCATCGATGGAAAGATCGTGAGTATTGAGGAGAACCACCATGAGGTGGATCTTGTACGGCTGGAAGAAACAATGCAGGCGGCGGCCGAGTCGCAGGCGGAGGGAGAGTCCCGAAATCCGGCAGAAGAACAAAAAGGGACAGCCGAAAAGAAAGAGGAACACTTTACAGAGGGAAAAATGGAATAATAATCAACAAAAATTTAAAACAAACGCAAAAACATAAAAAATATTCACAAATAACTAAAAGCAGAACAGCCAGGAGGAGAAGTATGAAAATAAAAGGATTACGCTGGGTCGCATCATTCCTTTCCGCATGCATGTTGTTGATCGGTACGGCACCCGCGACAGCGTTCGCGGCGAAAGAGACGACAGAAGCGGCAGAGACGATCCCGCAGGTATACCGGATGGACGATGACAATGATACCGTGCGTCTCGTGATCGGCAAGACGCCAACCTTATATATCGGAAAAAACGGAACGGTCTCCGTGACACTCATGAATATGGAGGACAAGGACTGGATCGAGACGGAAATCTGGATCGCCTCCGAGGAGGATTTCCGGAACCATTACTCCGATGAGATCACAAAGACAGAGGACCGCGACAGTGATGAGAGCAGTATCGTCCAGTCCATGAAGACTGTATACCCTTTTGAAGTCACAGACTCCTTGAACCGCCATTATAAAGTCGGTCATGTAAATAAGAAAGCAAAAAAGACCGTCAATCTGAATGTCAACGTGAAAAAAGGTCTGGAGGAGGGATATTATCCGATCCTGATCTACATCTCCAAGCGTGCCCAGGGCGAGGACGGAATGTCTTCCGAGTATGCGAAGACTGTGATGGCATGGATCGAGACAAAGAAAACCACGGGAACCAGCGAGACGGATGAGGATACCTCTGAGCCGGTAGCATTTGCGCTCGGAGAAAACCAGTCTACCCCGTCCGCAAACTATTCCGAGGTTATGAACTTCGATGTGAATGTGAGAAACACAGGATATAAGACCGCATATGACGTCCGCATTGATATGGAGCTCTCTGAGGATATCACAAAATTTCCGTTTGAGATCAATGACGGAAATTATGACCGTCAGATGGGGAATATGAACCCGGACCAGACCATGGCGGTGCCATTCAGCATGGCGGTGCGCGAAAAGGCAAAATCCGGCTATTACCCGATCAAATTTAAGATCAGATACCGGGAAAATGAGAACGGAAACTTTGCGGCACCGGTCGAGGATACCTTCTATGTCCGTGTTTATGGGAAAGATGAGGATGATTCTCTTGATTCCGATGCCGGTGAAAATGAGAGAACAAAGGCCCGCATCATTGTAGACAGCTTTGAGACAAATCCGTCAGATATCTACGCTGGACAGGACTTTACGTTGAAGGTTCGTATGAAAAACGCATCCAGCAATATCACAGCAAGCAATATCCTGTTCACGTTTGAGCCGGAGACGGTGAATAACAGCCCGGTATTTACAACGGTCAACGGTTCCAACTCAACAGTTGTAAATTCGCTGGCGCCCGGGGCCTCTGAAACATTGACAGTGAAATTTTCCTCCAGCCCTACTGCGGAACAGCGGTCCTACACGCTGACGATCAACGAGCAGTATGACAGCCCGGAGTTTAAGAATGCAAAGGAGAGCGTGAAGATCGCTGTCACTTTAAAGCAGGAAGCACGTTTAAATACCGGCACTATTGAGATCATGCCGGATGCGATTTCGGTCGGTGAAGAGACCAATGTAATGTTTTCCATCAATAATACCGGTAAAGTCATGCTTTACAACGTAAATGCGGTCTTCGAGGCTGATTCTATCCAGAAAACCGAAGCTTATGTTGGAAATATTGAACCGGGAAAAAGCGGAAACGTAGATACCATGGTCAGCGGAATTGCTCCGACAGCGGATGATGGAAAGGTGAAGCTCTCGATTACATATGAGGATGAGAACGGAAAGGTCTCAACCGTTGAAAAGGAAATCCAGCTCGTGGTAAATGACAATCAGGCTATGGATGATAATTATGACGACACTGTTAGCAGTGATGATCTGGAACCGGAACAGTCAATGACGGAAAAAATGAAGCAGCTTGCAATTCCGGTGGGAATCGCTGCTGTGATTGTGATTGCAGTGCTCCTTATAGTCATCAGACGCAAAAAGAAGAAAGCGGGAATGGACGATGAAATTCTTTGACCTGCTCATCATGAGCGTTAACAATCTGCGAAGAAGAAAGCTCAGGACGGGACTTACCGTTCTGGGCGTTATCATCGGCACAGCCTCCATTGTTGTTATGGTATCTCTGGGAATCGGACTGAAGGAGAACACCATGGAGTCCTACGCCTCCTTTGGAAGTCTGACAAGGATTCAGATCAGCTCCGGATACGGAAACCAGAAAGAGGATGATTACCTTGTGGATGCAACTGTGACTAAGCTTGCAAAGATTCCGCACGTAAAGAGTGTGTCACCTCTGCTGGAAACGAATGTAAATTTAAGACAGGGAATTTATCAGGCATATGCGAGTGTTGTCGGTATGCCACAGGAGGAACTGAAACAAATTCCGTTAGCTGAGGGGAGACTTCCGGATAAGGATGCGGCGACTCTGGAATTTATTGTCGGAAATAAGGTCTCTGACAACTTTTATAACAGCAAGACCGGAAAAGGAAGCTGGGACGGAGAAGATCTTTCGAAGATTGATCTGATAAACAAACCTTTTTTTACCACATTTGAGACTTCCGGAGAAACGGACGGAAGCAGCCAGAAAAAATATGTTTTTCCGGCATGTGCGCTGGTGAGTGGGGGTGATGACGGATTTTCAGAGTACAGCTATCAGATTTATACAGATATTGATCTTCTGAAGACTCAGTTGAAGAGGATTTTTCGTAAGAATCCGATTCCGGGACAGCCGACGAACAAGAAGGGGAAACCCTATAGCTATTTTATTTACAGTTCGATCTACGTGAATGTTGATGACATGAAAAACGTGACGGAGGTTCAGAAGGCGATTACGGATATGGGCTATGAGGCCTACAGCAGTATGCAGTGGCTCGAACAGGCACAGCAGCAGACGGATATGATCCAGGCGGTCCTCGGCGGGATCGGAGCCGTATCCCTGTTCGTGGCGGCTATCGGTATCGCAAATACGATGATGATGTCCATCTACGAGAGAACAAAGGAGATCGGTGTCCTGAAGGTACTTGGATGTGCGCTCGGTGACATCCGTACCATGTTTCTGATGGAAGCCGGATTTATCGGATTCATGGGTGGCATTGTGGGACTGGGCTTAAGCTATAGTGTCTCCATCATTATCAACAAGTTCCTCGGAGCCAGTGTCATTGGTATGACCGGAGGCACAGGAGCAATCTCAAGGATTCCGATCTGGCTCTCCGGATCCGCGGTAGTCTTTGCAATCCTGATCGGTATGTTGGCTGGATTGTTCCCGGCACTGCGGGCGATGAAACTGAGTCCGCTGGCGGCGATCCGGAACGAGTAGAAGAGCAGCATTAGAAAAAAATGCCGGGGTGTGCTTTTTGCACATCCCGGCATTTTTAAAATTTAAAATTAAGCTCTGGATGCCTTCTGCTTAGACAGTGTCTGCACACCCTCGATAACGAGGATGATCGCAAGGAAGATCAGAAGCACTCCGAAGATCGTCTGTGCCCACGGACCCCAGTCAGCGCCGCCTGCGGCGATCATACCGATCTGGTTCTTAACGGTGAGTGCGAGAGATGTGATTGTAACGACAATCATGAAGGCCATCGGGATTAAGAACATTTTGTTGTTTTTGCCCCTGTTTCCGAGCCAGGTAGCAACGGCTAAGAGACCGATTCCTGCGAGAAGCTGGTTGGCGGCTCCAAACAGACCCCAGATCTTTCCGTATCCGTTCATACCGAGAAGGATGCCGAGGACAACGGTAAGGATCGTAGCGAAATACGGATTGACCATCACTTTCTTCCAGCCCTCTTTGACATCAGCGGCAGTTTCGCCCGGCTCAAGCCAGAATTCCTGAAACATGAAACGCGCAAGACGTGTTGCAGTGTCAAGAGAAGTAAGGCAGAATGCGGAATAGGTAAGTACCAGTAAGGAGTTTAAGATACTGTAGCTTCCCGGGATAATATCGTCGACCATGTGGGCGATACCGCCACCGAAGATTGCTGTCGCACCCTTTAACGCCTGGTCCGGATGAACCGCGTTCCACTTGTAAGCGTAACCGATGGCGCATAGTGTTAAAACTGCGAGAACACACTCCAAGAGCATTCCGCCGTAAGCGATCGGCTTCGCGTCAGTCTCTTTGTCGAGCTGTTTCGATGTGGTACCGGAAGATACCAGGGAGTGGAAACCGGAGATCGCACCGCAGGCAACGGTTGTGAACAGTACCGGGAACATATACTGGACACCATTCCCGTTGTCAACCGCAAAGCTTGTTACAGCCGGGAACGTGGAGTCAAAGGTCGGGTGAGCGGCGATGACAGCGAAGGCTGCGACCGCTAACATTGCGTAAAGCAGGAAGGAACTTAAGTAGTCACGCGGCTGGAGAAGGATCCATACCGGAGTTACAGAAGCGATGGCAATATAGAGACCGACAATCCACATCCATGCCTTAGTGGAAAGGTAGATCGGATGGAAGTTCATACCGATCGCCATGATGAGGATGATCGCCAGTACACCGAATACGGAAGCGATTCCCATCGGCATATTGCGGCGGTATACACAGAAACCGAATGCAACCGCAATTACGATGAACAGGATAGAGATCATCGCTACGGTCGCCGGAGTTGCGGATTTCGCCATATCAAGCGCACCGCTTTCATCGTAGACCGCGCCGAATGTGGAAGCTACGATAGAAGCGAATGCCGCAACGACCAGAATCAGCGTCAGGTAAGAGAATGTGATGAACAGCTGTTTTGCGCGTTTGCTCATATTTGCGGAGATGATCTCTCCGATGGACTGTCCTTTGCTGCGGACAGAAGCGAACAATGCGCCGAAATCATGGACACCGCCGAAGAAGATTCCGCCGACGAGGATCCATAAGGTAACCGGGAGCCATCCGAACATTGCCGCACCGATCGGTCCTGTGATCGGGCCTGCGCCTGCGATGGATGAGAAATGATGTCCCATCAGAACCGGAGCTTTCGCCGGTACATAGTCAACACCGTCCTCCATGGTATGGGCCGGTGTTTCTGTTTTGCTGTCGCCTACGCCCCACTGCTTGCACAGCCAGCCGCCGTAGCAGACATAGCCGATACCAAGAATGGCAACGCAGACGATGAGAAGTACTAATGAATTCATTGTTACTGTCTCCCTTTCTTTTTTGTGTAGAGTACTTTTTTCAAAAATTTCGCTACATGGTGGCCGCTGGCGTTTGAAGTGACCTTCCCGTCAGTCACTTCGACCAGTGCAGTGTGGAAATTCATCCAGCCATGCAGGGAAAAATGAAAACTTTTGTAAATGCGGCATTTTTTCAAAGCTCTCCTTGCATCCTCATCGCAGGTATCGCAGATGAAGACTGCCGTAATATAGGAAGCCATATGCCCCGGACCGACATGGATCCGGCTCATGCCATCCTCATGGATCTCATTTTTTAAGCTCTCAAAAAGTTCCGGCGTCAGGTGTGGAATATTTACAAGATATAAGAATTCTTCGTTCTCCGCAGACCATAATTCCGCCTTTTTTGAGATGACATACTGCCCGGAATGCTCAAAAAAATCACAGCGGGCTGTGATCGGGGATTGATCGCCGTTGATCGTCATATGAATATCGTAAAATGGTTCGTAATTCTTTAACAGCCGCTCCAGTGCGGATTCTCTTGTGTATTGCATTCCGTTTTCCAATCTGATTCCTGTACAAAATTAAAATATAAAAGCGAACACATTATACTCC
>CAVFLH010000129.1:0-935 GCA_963622995.1 uncultured Eubacteriales bacterium
CAGATCACTCTTTACGGGATCGATGCGGACACGGGAAAATTAACGGACACAGGAAAGAAAATTTCCTTCCCGGCGGGCTCAGGACCGAGGCATCTGGTGTTTTCAGAGCAGAATGCAGATGAAATGTACGCGGTGTGTGAACTTTCCAATGAGGCCGCATGGATCAGAAAAACAGGAGATGACTGGAAGATCATGCAGATGATCTCCGTACTGCCTGAAGATTTTAAGGGGCAGAATATAGCCGCTGCGATCAGGGAGACAGGAAAGTACATCCTGACAAGCAGCCGCGGATATGATGGTTTGACATCATTTCTGCGGGAGCCGGACGGAACCTTAAAAAAGATACAGTCGATTCGTTTAAAAGGGAAAATACCGAGAGATTTTGAAGTATTTGGAGAATGGATCGTCACAGCGGATCAGGGATCGGACGAGATCGAGATCCTGAGTCTGGATCAGAAGACCGGAATGATGGAAAAGACAGGGATGGGGGAAACGGTGCTCAGACCGACCTGCATCTGTCGGATATAAAAAAGGAGGACAACAATATGAAAAGAAGCACAAAGAAGCTTATGTCGCTGGGACTTGCTGCAGTTACGGCATTATCCCTCACAGCCTGCGGAGGCGGAGGACAGACAGCGGAGACAGCAGCAGCGGAAGCGGCAGCCGGAAATGCCAGCGAGGCAGCAGCGGAGACAAAGACTGATGGGGATCAGGATCTCTTAAAGCAGCCGGAAGGATGGACCGAGAAAGATGCGACAGAGAGCGTTGTTTACATGACTGGTACAGCGATTACCACACTGGACAAGTGGAGTACATCCGCGATGGATACCACGTTCATGTTCAACTACCTGACATTTGACGGACTTTTCAACAAGGATGAAAACGAGCAGACGATCCCGTGGGTTGCAGAGTCTTATGAGATGGCGGATGATAAC
>CAVFLH010000129.1:945-4001 GCA_963622995.1 uncultured Eubacteriales bacterium
GATCACACTTCACCTGCGTGATGATGTCTATTTCACAAATGGCGAACCGCTGACAGCAGATGATGTTGTCTTCTCCTTTGAAAGAATCCGTGATGACAAGGAACATCTGCCGGATTCCATTGCGAAAGGCTGGAGAAATTATCTCGGAGAGATGGAAAAAGTGGATGACCATACAGTGATCATGCATTTCACACAGCCGATGCCGGAGTTCTGGAGTATGGCAAATATTCCGGATACACAGATCCTCTGTAAATCTGCATTTGAGGCCGTTCCGTATGAAGAGTTCTGGAAAGCACCGGTTGGTTCCGGTCCATATGTTGTAAGTTCCTTTGACGGAGCTAATTCCATCGTAGAGCTGGATCTCCGTACAGATGAGCATGGATACTGGGGTTACGACGCGACAGATACCTATACGAATGTAAAACATATCACGATCAAGCAGTCTCCGGAGGCCACAACACGAGTATCTTCCCTCCGCACAGGAGAAGCAGATATTATCATGCAGCCGCCGACCATGGATATTGAAAACCTTAAAAATGAAGGTTTCACCGTCGGACAGATGCCGGCAAGCACACAGGTATTCATGCAGATGGCATGCGCACCGGAGGATAAACTTGACAACAAGGATCTCAGAGAGGCACTTTCCCTCTGCATCGACCGTGAGCTGATCGTCAGCGCTCTTTTAGAGGGATATGGAATCCCGGCAAAAGGCATGATGGTAGAAGGCGATATCGGATACCGCGATGATATTCAGTATGAATACAATCCGGATAAGGCAAAAGAGCTTGTAGAAAAGAGTGGATATGATGGAACCCCGTTAAAGCTGATCTACAGCCCGAGTACCGTATCGATCGCGCCGGAGATGTCCCAGGCGATCCAGTCCATGGCATCTTCCGTAGGCATCAACATTGAGGTTACTCCGTTAGAGACAGCGATCTACGATGAGGCGAGAATGAACCATGAATATGATCTCTGCATCGCATCCATCGGTAAGAGCGGAAATATGTGGTACAAGACAGGTGCGGAAGTAATCGGAAATGACCGTTTCAATACAGGACATGACAATGAAGAGTTAAAGGCATTGGGACATGAACTTGCAAGTGAGATGGACGAGGAGAAGCAGGATGAGATCTTTGCTGAGATGAACCGCATCCAGTTAACAGAGTTTGAACCGAACTTATATCTGTACAGCCCGCGTATCCAGGTCGGATCCAGCGCGAAGATCCACGGAATCCGTTACCATAAAAATATGGATATCAGCGCACTTGTAAAAACAAACGAATAACAACACAGCGTCAAGGAGGGAAAACGATTGAAAAAACATCTGGCAAAAAGGCTTTTAGCCTCACTTTTTGTACTGGTTGGTGTATCGATCGTAGCGTTTCTTCTGGTACGTTTAGGCGGTGGTGATCCGGCGAGACTTCTCGCCGGTGACACCGCGACGGTGGAAGAAATTGAGGAATACCGGATCCGAATGGGGTTGGACAAACCCTGGATCATCCAGTACTTCAACTACATAAAAGGTATTTTCAGCGGTGATCTCGGATACTCCTGGAACTACAATATGACGGTCGTGGATGTTCTGAAAACACGTCTTCCGCAGACCCTGATGCTGAGTCTTTTCGGCTTTGGATGGTCCTGCGTCTTTTCTATTATTTTTGGTGTGATTGCAGGTGTCAACCAGGGTACTGCAATCGACTTCGGAGCGATGTTCTTCGCAATCATCGGACAGGCAATGGCAACTGTCTGGCTTGGTTTTCTTCTGATCCTCATATTTGGTGTAAAACTCGGATGGCTCCCGATTCAGGGAATTGGTGGATTCAGCCATATGATCATGCCGGGTCTCTGCTGCGGCTTCGGTTATGCGGCGAGCCAGACAAGACTCATGCGATCCAGCATGGTGGATGTGATCAGGGAAGATTATATCACAGCTACGAGGGCGAGAGGAATTTCCAAGGGTGTAACTTACATGAAATATGCGTTCCGGAATGCCCTTCTTCCGATCATTACAAATATCGGTTTCCAGTTCGGCAAGCTGTTTGCCGGCGCGACGGTAGTTGAAAATATTTTTAACTGGCCGGGAATGGGAGCATTGCTGGTACAGTCTATCAACACACGTGATTATCAGATGGTCCAGTCCATTCTTTTGATCTCGTCAGTCATGCTTGTAATCGGAAACCTGCTGGCAGATCTGCTTTACAGTGTTGTTGATCCGCGTATTACGTTTAACTAAAGGAGGAGATGGAATGAAATTAAGTACTGTTCTCAGACGAATGAGAAAAAGTAAGTTATTTATGATCGGATTCTGTCTTCTTGTTTTGATCGTTGCGGCATGTTTTACATCCAGATGGTGGGTCGCGTGGGATTCAGAGGAATCAAACCTGATCGCGAGACTCGCAGCTCCGGACTGGTTCGCAAATGGTCTTAAGGGACATCCGTTTGGCTGCGATCCGCTGGGACGTGATATGCTGACAAGACTTTTTGAAGGCGGATGGGTATCCTTAAAGATCACATTCATCGTCACTATCATCAGTATGTTTATGGGAGCGGCGGTCGGACTGATCTGCGGATACTACGGCGGCAAGGTAGATATGGTCATTATGAGATTCTGTGATGTCCTTCAGGCAATTCCGCAGCTGATGTTAGCAATCTGTGTCGTTGCAGTGATGGGAACCAGCATGGTAAACCTGATCTTCACGTTAAGCGCGACTGGATGGGTCGCTACCGCCAGACTCGTGCGCGCGACTGTACTCGGAATGAAAGGAAAAGAGTTTGTCTCCGCGTCCCGTGTTCTCGGCGCAAGCGGAACGAGAATCCTGTGGAAGGAGCTTTTCCCGAATACTATCACACCGCTTATGATCTCAGCCAGCGGCCATTTCGGCGGAACGATTCTTGTTGAGACAAGCCTGAGCTATCTTGGAATGGGTGTACCGGTTCCGACTCCATCCTGGGGAAATCTGATCTCCGATGGACGTACTTATATTACATCGGCACCGTGGGTCGTTATTGCCCCGGGTATCGCGCTGATGCTGACAGTTCTGGCTTTTAACTTTATG
>CAVFLH010000129.1:4011-7549 GCA_963622995.1 uncultured Eubacteriales bacterium
TTTATGGGCGACGGTATCCGTGACGTGTTTGACCCGAAGAATACAAACTAAGACAGGAGGAAGCAAGGTGAGTGATTTAGAAAAGAAAGAAGAGCTTCTGCGAATAGAAAATCTGCGAGTGGAGTATGTATCCGGCGGAGCGGTTTCAAAGGCAGTAAACGGATTGAATCTTACGATCAGAAAAGGAGAAGCGGTTGGTCTTGTAGGAGAGAGCGGCGCGGGAAAGACAACGACTGCGCTTTCGATCATGCGCCTGCTTCCGGATAAGGTCGGCTATATCAGAGAGGGAGATATCCTGTTTCACGGGGAATCTCTCCTGAAGAAAAAAGATAAAGAACTGGACGCGATCCGCGGTGAAAAGATATCCATGGTCTTTGCGAATCCGCTGACTTCCCTGAACCCGGTATTTACGGTCGGCCATCAGATCGCGATAGGACTCAGAAAGCATAAAAAACTGACGAAACAGCAGGCAAAAGCGGAGGCAGAACGCCTTCTGGAACTGGTAGGCATCGCAAAATACCGCCTGGATGATTATCCGCATCAGTTTTCCGGCGGAATGCGGCAGAGAGTAGGAATAGCGGCGGCACTGGCATGTTCCCCGGAACTTCTGATCGCAGATGAGCCGACGACTGCTCTGGACGTTACGATCCAGGCCCAGATCCTGGAACTTTTAAAGAAGCTGCAGACAGAATATGACACCTCCCTGATCATGATCACCCATAACCTTGGAATCATTGCGGAGCTCTGTCAGAAAGTTGCGATCATGTACGGCGGAGAGATCGTGGAATATGGCGATGTGAGGGAAGTATTTGAAAATCCGAAACACTGGTATACTTACGGTCTTCTTCATGCGATCCCGAAACTTACGGGAAAGAGAGAGCCTCTGGAATCAATTCCTGGAACCGTTGCAAACGCGCAGATGCTCCCGGAAGGATGTAAATTCCATCCGCGCTGCGTACACTGCACAGAAAAATGTACATCGGATATTCCACAGCTTGTAAAGATCAGCGAAAATCATTATGCGGCATGCTGGAATATGGAGGAGTAGGATATGGCGGATGCGTTAGTAAGTATAAAGAATTTAAAAATGTATTTTAACGTCCCGGGAAAAGGAGAACTCCATGCGGTGGATGATGTGACGTTTGACATCATGCCGAATGAAACCGTCGGACTTGTAGGAGAGAGCGGCTGCGGAAAAAGTACGGTGGGAAACTGCCTGATCCGTCTTTTGAACGCGACTTCCGGCGAGGTGTTTTTCGAGGGAAAAGAGATCTTAAAACTAAAAGGAAAAGAGCTCAATGAGATCCGAAAGAAGATGCAGATCATTTTCCAGGACCCGTATTCTTCCCTGAATCCGAGAGAGACCGTCAGCGCGATCCTTGCGGACCCTTATCAGATCCATAAAATCGCGTCTGGGGAAAAATTAAAAGAAAAAGTCAAAGAACTTGCGAATTCCGTTGGTTTAGAGGACTATGTGCTGGATAAATTCCCACATGAGCTGGATGGAGGAAAACGTCAGCTGGTGGGAATCGCCAGAGCGTTAGCGCTGGAACCGAAGTTTATTATCTGTGATGAGCCGGTATCGGCGCTGGATGTATCTGTGCAGGCCACGATCATCAATCTTCTGATCGAGATGCAGAAGAAGATGGGGCTTTCCTATCTGTTTGTATCCCATGATCTGAGTGTTGTCCGTCATATTTCTGACCGTGTTGCCGTTATGTATCTGGGACAGATCGTGGAATTCGCGCCTACAGATGAGATTTTCTCGAACGCGCTTCATCCATATACGATCGCTCTGCTCTCCGCGGTTCCAAAGGTCGATTTCAATGACCAGAAGGAAAGGATCGTGCTGAAGGGAGATGTACCGAGCCCGTTAAATCCGAAACCGGGATGCAGATTTGCGTCGAGATGTCCGATGGCGCAGGAATGCTGCAAGGAGAAGGCGCCGGAGTTAAGGGAAGTTTCAAAAGGACACAGCGTTGCCTGCCACTTTTATGAGGAGGCAAGAAAGCTTCTTCAGGCATAACAGGGAATAAAAAGACAGGCAGAGGGAGGAGAATATGGCATTAGGAATTGTAAGTACAAAATACGGGCAGGTTCAGGGGGAAGAATATGATGGAAAATATTCTGGAATCACAGTATTCCGCGGAATTCCTTATGCGGCTCCGCCGGTAGGAAACCTGCGGTTCATGCCGCCGGAAGATCCGGAGTGCTGGGATGGAATTCGCGAATGTACAAAATTTGCGCCTGCGGCAGTCCAGACACCGCTTTCAGACAGGCATTCCAGGGAGTATTATTTCAACGGTTTCCCGGAGATGAGCGAAGACTGCCTGTACTTAAATGTTTGTACCGGCGCGCAGAAAGCTGGAGAAAAGCGTCCGGTCTATATCTGGTATCACGGGGGCGGACTTACAAACTGCTGTTCCTCGGAGATACAGTTTAATCCCCAGGAGCTGGCGAAAAAAGGAATCGTTGTGGTAACGGTCGGGCAGAGACTGAACCTGTTTGGATATCTCGTTCTTCCGCAGCTCGATGCGGAACAGGACGGAAAATCCGGAAACTATGGTTTCATGGATCAGATCAAAGCTCTGGACTGGATCACGGAGAATATCGAAGCGTTTGGCGGAGATCCGGAAAATATTACGGCGGGAGGACAGTCCGGCGGTGCGCTGAAGGCGATGATGGCAGCAATTTCCCCGGCAGGAAAAGGACGGATCAAAAGAGTGATCAGCCAGAGCGGATTAAAGTGGATGATCCCGTTTATGTCCAGGGAAGAGGCATATGAGGTCGGAAAAAATTATCTCCGCCATATGGGACTCCCGGAAGACATTTCACCGGAGGAACTCAGAAAGATTCCGACATGGGAGTTATACAGCCATACAGCAGGAAGAAAACTTCTGCCGGGAAATATGATACCGGACGGGGAGCTGATACCGGGAGACAGTGTGCGGGAATGCCTGGAAAAATGGCAGAGCCGGGTCGATTATCTGAATATCTGCAACTGGGGAGAGTCGGACCTCTGGGCAAAGTCGGTTCAGCAGGCAGAAAGAGAAGAGAAAAAGGAGATCCGCACAGCGAAAGATTTTTACCAGCATTTTAAACTGCTCCTTGGAAATCTCTATGAGAAATATGATTTTGAGGATCTTGTTCAGGTTACAGACGAGACAGCGTGGGAGACGGCCCACCGGCTGGCAATCTGTGGACTTGCCGGCAGCGAGGGAATGAATGTGAGCCGGAATCTGATGCTGAACAGGATCTTTGGCAGATATATGAAGAAAAAGTGTCCAGACGCAAAAGTGTATGATGGACTCTGGTCGTATCTGATCCCGCTTGAGGGTGAGGATGTTGGTTCGGACAGAGACTGTGAGAAGGCACTTGCATGGCATTCAACGGATCTCTGGTTTTCTTTTAATTCGTTGAGACCCGGAATCCCGGCGGATCGTCCGTGGAGACCATGCGATTACAAGATGGGCGATATCATGAGTTCCTACTGGGCCGATTTTATCCGGTGTGGAGACCCGAATGGGGAAGGTCTGCC
>CAVFLH010000130.1:0-7428 GCA_963622995.1 uncultured Eubacteriales bacterium
GTCGTCCAATGCGCATTCTTACTATCTTTATGTATACTTAAACCTTTTTAATTCCCCAGTTACTGATTCCCCGACTTCGTAATATACCCCTCGTCATCGATCGCCGCCTCCGGAGAGATACTTCTCATATAATTAATGATCCGCTCCTTCTCCGCTCCTTCCGCCTTCGCGACACGGCAGTTCGACTGCTTCGCAGGGATAAACTGCAGGGATTCCAGCCCCTCATCCCCGATCACCGCCTCCACAAGGCAGGAATCGAGAGTCTTTGAGTTGAAGAGATAGTTTCCGAGGCTGTACACCACCGGCACATCTCCCTGGTAGCCGATGGGCTGCAGCACATGAGGATGGTCCCCAATGATCAGGTCTGCTCCCGCGGACGCTATCTGAGGCGCCTGCTCCTGCTGCCAGTGATCCAGCTTGTCGGTTCCCTCCGTTCCCCAGTGGATATACACGATGACGAAATCGCTGTCCGCCTTTGCCGCCGCTATCACCTCCAGGAGTTTATCGATCTCCAGGCACCGGAACACCCCCGGCGTTGTCTCCGTTGCTCCCTTTGTATCCGGCGGGAGTGTCCGCTCGATCTGGGTGGCGGAGACGAAGGTGATCTTCTTTCCGTTTGCGATAAAGGATACCGGTTTCACCGCCTCGTCCAGGTTCCGTCCCGCTCCCACATAGGGCATTCCGATGGCTTCCAGTGTATCCAGGGTGTCCGTCAGGGACACTTCGCCGTAATCGTAGGCGTGGTTGTTCGCCAGGGACACGAGATCCGCTCCCATGTCAAAGAGCCAGGACGCGTACTTCGGATCCGCACGAAATGTAAATTTCTTTCCCGCTGTCGGCGCTCCGCCCGTCGTATACGGGAATTCATTGTTTACCATGAAAATATCGGCGCTCCGCATGATGGATAAGAGATCCGCGGAGATTCCGCCCTCGATCCCCTGCCCCCGCTTTAAGAGGGATGCCATGATCGCGTAGTGGGAGTCGAACAGGATATCTCCCGCAAAAACGATCCGGGTTTTCCCAGGCTCCGCCGTCTCCTTCGCGTAGATTTTGTTCGCTGCCATGGCTTCCGGGTCCTTTAAGAGGTCCGCGTAGGGATCCGCAGGCTCTGTCTCTGCCTCAGAAGTTTCTGTCTCATTCTGCTGTAAAACAACATGAGGTTTTTCATCGTCTGTTTTGCCGTCCCCGCTTTCCTGCGCATTATCACCATTCTCCGCAGGCTCAGCCATTTTCGTCTCCTGACTCATCTCAACCGCCGCCGTTGTCCGCACCGTACCGGACGCCACACTGCTGCATCCGCCAAGCAGAACGCCCGCCAGCAGAACTGTTCCGCACATCACCGCCATTTTTCTTCTCATCATACACTCCCATAAGCAGAATTCCTTTAAATTCCACCATTTTTCCTTTTGTTTTTCTTCCCTAAAGCTTACCAGATTTTCTCCTGTTCCGCAACATTACATAGAGAAAAAGGCGGCGGAACCGCCTACACGCAGCTCCGCCGCCATCATACATCCTTTTATCCTAACTTTTATCCATCACTGCTTCTCAGCCTTTCACCGTAAGACTGCCAGCCGTGATCGCCTTTCCAGACTTTCTGTCAAACAGAAGTACATCTGTTCCCGCGATATCCACGCCTGTCTCCTCGCCGAGTTTAAAGGTAACACCGCCGAAGATCACGCCTGTCAGCAGGTACTTTCCGATTCTCAGTTTTACGGTAGATTCCATACCGGTCGGCATCGCACCGTAGATCGTGGATGCGACTGCGCCGTCCTTGGAGAGTTTCAACGCCTCCGGACGGATCGCCAGGACGAAGTCCTCGTTGGTGATCTCCGGCTCTTCCTCCACCGCGTAGTCGGACTCGTCGACCTTCGCGATGTGGTACTTGAACACCTCGTCCTTGTTGCTCTTCTCAACGGTCTTCTTATCCTTTAACAGCTCAATTCTCTGAGTTTCCAGGTCTGCCGCGTCCTGATCTCTCTTCGCGAACCATGCCGCCATATCGATGGGCTCGTTCGGTCGGAATGTGGCTTCCAGGTTGTCTAAGATCTTAAAGCTGAAGCTTCCGTCAGCCTGCTCTTTTCCCTTCGCCTCCACAAAGTTGATAGACGGGTTTCCGACGAAATCCGCAACGAAAAGGTTTGCCGGTCTGTTGTATACATCAAGCGGTGCGTCGTACTGCTGAAGAACGCCGTTGTTGATGAGGCAGATCTTTGTCGCCAGCGTCATGGCCTCCATCTGGTCATGGGTAACGTACACGAAGGTACTTCCCGTCTCAACATGAAGTCTCTGCAGCTCATATCTCATCTCCAGACGGAGCTTTGCGTCCAGGTTTGAAAGCGGCTCATCCATGAAGAGAACGGACGGTTCCGGTGCCAGTGTTCTCGCGATAGCAACACGCTGCTGCTGACCGCCGGAGAGCTCTGCCGGGTAACGGTTCATGAACATGCCGATCTTAACGATCCTGGAAACCCTGCGGACGGATTTATCGATCTCCTCTTTTGTGAGTTTTCTCTCTTCCGTCAGGACCTTTCCGCCGGATACGATGGCATAGTCCTCATTTAAGGACTGTCCCTTTGATTCATAGGACTTCCTGATTCCATCCAGCTTCTTTGTCAGCTCCTCCGCCTTCGCCTTTGCGGCTGCGTCAGGATCTGCCGCGTCCTGGATTCCGTATCCGTAGAGGACTTTCGCGGTATAGATAGAGAGAATGAACGCGTCGATAAATTTCAGATAGACCTTATCGGTGTCGAGTTTGCCTCTCTTGTCGCGGCACTCTTCCACTAACTCTTTGATCTTCTTTCCGCTCTTTAACGCCCGGATCAGCTCACCCGTCGTCATAGCGTCAAAATCGTATTTCGGGAGTTCTTCCTTCACGTTGCTGAGTCCGAAGGAAATGTTCTGATATACGGTCATGTTCGGCCACAGTGCGTAGTTCTGGAACAGGAATCCGACTTTACGCTTGTTGGCCGGAATATTGATCCCCGCCTCGCTGTCGAATACCACGCGGTCACCGATCGTGATCTGACCGGTTGTCGGGGTCTCGAGACCTGCGATCATACGGAGGATCGTTGTTTTTCCGCATCCGGACGGTCCAAGCAGCGTGATAAAGGAGTTATCCGCGATGTCCAGATCCAGATGGTCGACTCCGAAGAATTTTCCCCAGCGTTTTGTTATATTTCTCAATTTGATTTCCGGCATATTAATTTCCTCCTATTCCATCGTCAAGGCTTGCACCTGTCAGCTTATTGACTAACGTATTGAAGACCAGGATCGTAACAATCAGGATCAGGTTGATCGCACTCGAGAACGCGTACAGACCCATTTCGTCGAAATAGTCCAGGGTCGTCGAGAGAATGAAGCCCTGCGTACATAAGAGCAGGAACAGTGATAACTCACGAAGACAGGTCATAAACGGAAGCATGTATCCGCTGATGATGGCGGATTTCTGGATCGGGATGATGATCCGGAGCATTCTCTTCGTCCACGGAATATCCTGGATGATCGCCGCTTCCTCAATTTCGTTGCTGATCTGTAACATGGAGTTCAACGCGCTTCGGCTCGCAAACGGAATGTACTTGATCGTACCTGCAATGATGAGCAGTGTGTATGTATTGAAGAGATTGATATGCTCATTGGAGAACAGGATGAAGAACGCTGCGCCGACGGCGATGGACGGCATTAAGTACGGGAGGAATGCCACGCCGTTTACGTAACTTGCCCAGCGGCTTCTGCGGTTCTTCGCTACCGCGTATCCGATCAATGTACCGATGGTTCCCGCGATCAGGGCACAGCAGACGGCAACGAGAAGTGTGCCCGCAAATGCATGCCAGATCGTGCTGTTATAGAGGATTCCGTGCTGGCCGTACATACCGTTCTCGGTGATGTTCTCTTTTGTGAGCCACCATTTTGTGGTCAGGTTGCTCAGATCTCCCGTGTAGAGGAAGCTGTAGTCGCCCGGGTTCGGGAGGAATGTCTCGAGACCGAAGGAGAAGATCGGGAAGATACTTGTGAAGAACGTTAAAATGATCATCACAATTGCGATCGCGTATTTTCCGATTTTTCCAAGGTTCATCTTCGATAACTGGCCGGATTTACCTGTAACGGTCGTATAGTTCTTCCGGCTCTTCAGGCTCACCTGGTTCATCGTGAGGATTGCCACGCCGAAGATCATCATGATGATCGCCAGGATGCTCGCCTCACCGGTGTACTTGGAGTTTAAGGAGATGTACTTCGTGGAAAGTGTGGTAAGTCCCAGGTAATGCGGTACCGGGTAGCTTCCCATGGAGCTTCCGAATACGAGAAGGATCGTGGAGAGGATCGCCGGTTTTACCATCGGGAGTGTGATCCTGAACATCGTCTTAAGCTTCGGTGTATCGAGGATCGTCGCCGCCTCTTCCAGGTTCGCGTCCATGTTTCTAAAGATTCCGCCGATCAGGATGTAGGCGAATGGCGCGTAGTGAAGTCCTAAGACAACGGAGCTCGGGAATAATCCCTGGCACCACCACTTCGGCATGCAGATGCCTGCAAGGGATGCTAAGAGTCCGTTGGATGTGCCGACTACCGCGTTGCTGTTGAACACATTCTGCCATACAACGGCGAGTGTCCACTGCGGCATGATGTACGGGAAAATAAAGATGGAGCTTAAATACTTTTTAAATTTCAGGTTCGTTCTTGTGACTAAGAACGCAAACGTTCCGCCGTAGAGGATGGAGATCGTACAGGTAAATACTGCCAAGAGGATCGTGTTCCATAACGGCTTCCAGAGGTTTGTCTTCGCCAGACGGCTTGTAAAGAGGTCCACATAGTTGACCAGGGTGTAACCGGACGCTTTGCCTGCCAGATGGGCGTCGATGGTTCCCGGATGGATCGTGATCGTGTCCTTCACGATGGCGATGATCGGTGCAACGGTGGAGAATGTCAGTACGATGCCGAACAGGAGAAGGATAATGTTCTGCGGTTTCGAAAAATATGTTTTTACTCGATTATATCCATTCACAGAAATGTCCGCTCCTTTCATAGTAAAAGTAATCTTGGATGCCGTTTTCTTACGGCAGATGCCATATGTAACATGAGGGCGCCGCACACATGTACGGCACCCTCGAAAGTGTCAATTATATTTTACTTTGCAGAGTCGCTGTACTTCGTGAGAAGTTCGATCCAGCTGCCGACTGTGAAGGAAACGGATGCGCAGTAGTTCGGATCTTCCAGAACTAACTCGCCGTCTGTTGTCCACCAGTCATATCCACGGTCGTCCTTGCACGGGAACTGGTCTTCGCCGGCCTCGTTGTAGCCGCCTTTGCTGTGCTGGTATGTTTCCTCGATCGCTGCTGCAACTTCCGGGTTAGCGGAGTAGCCGCCCATGTCTTTTCCCCATGCGGAGAAGCCGTCCTCTGTGCATGTCATGTACTGGATGAATGCGCATGCGGTCCACGGAAGCGGGCTGTTGTTTGTAACGAAGAGGTAATGGCAGTAACCAAAGCCGCCGATTCCCTTGTAGCCGTCCTCGTAAGCTGCAACCTTAATGTTGTTTAAGGAAACGCCTGCGGACTCTTCTACGGAACGAAGCTTGGAGTAAACTAATAATCCAGCCTGGTCTGTTGCGGAATCAGTTACAAGTGTGTTGCAGATCGGGCCATCATCTGTCTGCTCGTTGTAGTTCTCAACCCAGAGCTTGATCCATGCAAGTGCGTACGCACCGTTCTCGCCAAGACCAAGGTCCTCTGCATCTGCTGCCATCTCATCGATCGTTGGTTTGAAGTATGCTTTCTGTGTATCATCGAGAGCATCGTAAGCATCCTTTAACCATCCTGCGTACTTATCTTCTGTCAGCATGTATAAGAAGTTCTTGCCGACGATCTCGGAATCGATATCCATGTATAACGGATGTACGCCCTCTGCTACGAAATCCCAGCAGTTCTTGTACTCAGCACTTCCTGTGCTGTTATACATAAATACTTTGTTTAATGTCTGTAACGGGAGGAATCCCTGGTATGCATCCGGTGTTGTTCCGTTTGCCTCTGCCCACTCCTTCGGGATGTAAGTCTTTAAGATTCCCGGCTGAACCATCTTGGACTCGATCTGGTTGCCGTCCTGGATCAGAGTCATCGCGAAGGTTCCTTCTGTCTTTAAGGAGTCTGCGGTGAGCTGCTCGAAGATCTTGTTGTTCTTCGGCTGCTGCCACTCATATTCCATCGTGTAGGACGGATCGATGGACTGCAGGTATTCGATGAATAACGGCAGTGCGCTCTTTCCTCGGCTGGAGTTGCCGACGCCGTAGAAGGTCTTTCCGTTGGACTCTTCGATGGCTTTCTTTGCTAACTCCTCCATGGACATTCCTTCTGCTTCCTTGATGATCTTTTCTACATCAGAAAGATTGGAATCGTCTGTGGATGCAGCTTCTGTTGCTGCTTCGCTTGCCGCGGCTGTGATCTCACCGCCTGCTGCCGCTGTCGTAGCTGTTGTTCCGCTTCCGCCGCCGCATCCTGCGAGGGACATCGCTGCCATGGAAACTGCAAGTGCCAATGACAAAGTACGTTTTCTCATAAAACTTTTCCTCCTTCATCTCTTTCGGGTCTTACTCACGACTCATTTTGTACTTTTATTATAGCGGGGCGCAGAAATTTTTAAAAGTGGACAAAACTGCGATTGTTTGTGGAATCCTGTGATTTTGTATAATTACATGCTGTAATTCTGCTTTTTTTGTATAGAATTGACATATGTTTTGTTGTGCCATAATTGGTAGTACCAGCATATTGCTGTAATCCCACACTTTATTTTCCGAAATACTCCGCGATCTCCTTCATTCTTCCCGTCTGTACCACATGGAACGGACAGCGCTTGTCGCAGTGGCCGCAGGCAACGCAGTCGGAGGCATGTTTCTCAAGGGTCGCATAGTGATCCGCAGCCATCGTATCCCCCGCCTTCGTCAGATCGTAATACTTGTTGATCAGGCCGATCTGCAGTCCCTTCGGACACGGCTGGCAGTGGTTGCAGTATACGCAGACACCCGCCAGCGCCTCATTTTTCTCCGCCGCCCCAATGTAACTCGTTCCGAGACCGATCACGCTGATCTTGTCGCCGGTACGTTTACTTACTCTGTATTCCATAAATGACTCCTTTCCTGCCTGCCGCCATTATCCGCGAAACTGCGGACATTACCCGTGCAATGATTTGGACAGGCTAACTTAATTATACTATAAGGGTTAAACCGTGGTTTAAGTCAAGGATTTTCTGTTAAATGTAATGGCAGCTTCCGCATAAGTTCTGCATCCAGCGCGGGAATATATCCGAGCGCATTTTATTTTCCCTGCGCTGTAGTTAGCTTTCGAAATTATACTTTCGCGGAGTTGGCCATTTCTTATAATTCTAGTTCTAGTTACAACCACCACTTCAAGTGGTGGTTTAATATTAGCCCTCCTAAGGGCTATA
>CAVFLH010000131.1:0-876 GCA_963622995.1 uncultured Eubacteriales bacterium
GAAAAGGAGTATAGTTATGTTAAATCAGAAATTAATTGATGAAGAATATGGTTTCCTTGGTGATGTGGCATATCTGGATATTTCTCTGACCTCCATGCCTCCAATGCGGGTGCGCAAAGCATGGAAGGAGTTCATTGAAGGATATGTGACGACATACGGTGTCAATGCACCGACATACTTCCCGGATATTCTGACCCGCGCAAGAAAAGAAATGGCAACTTTGATGCAGGTGGATCCGTCTGAGATTGCTTTTACGCACGGTACGGGAGATGGCATGACAAAGCTTGCGAACTCGTATCCGTTTGCAAAAGGTGATAATGTGATCATCACAGAGGAAGAACACGCCTCTAATGCAATTCCGTGGTTAGGAATTGAGCAGAAAGGGGTAGAAATCCGGTTTGCGGAGAGCGAAAATGGTGTGGTTCCGATTGAAAATATTGTAAAGCTGATGGATGAAAGAACAAAGATCGTTTCAACAGCATCTACATATTTTTGCAGCGGTTATGCGATCAATCTGAAAGAATTAGGCGCAGAGTGTGCAAAGCGCGGTATCGTGCTGGCAGTTGATGCAATTCAGTCTATGGGACGTCTGAAAATGCGTCCGAAGGAGTGGAATATCAGCTATGTAGCAGGCGGAGCACACAAGGGATGCCTGGGAACGAAAGGAACAGGATATGTGTATTGCAGCAGCGAATTATCAAAGATCTTAAAACCATATACAGGTTCCTTACAGAGTCTGACAAATGGAGGTCGTCCGTTCCCGCTGCGCCATTATGATGAGATCAATTGGCTGTCAGATGCAGGACGGCTGGAGGGCGGAATGTATACTTTTGGTGTCATTGAAAGTCTGGCAGGAGGTGTCAGCCTGATCAATGA
>CAVFLH010000131.1:886-1536 GCA_963622995.1 uncultured Eubacteriales bacterium
CACATATTCATGAGATGGAAGAACTGCTTCGCAGCAGGATTGCAGATCTACCATTAAAAGTTGTAACTCCGCCAGAAGAAAACCGGTCCGGACTGCTTTTTATCTATCATCCGGAAAAGGCAGATCCGAAAGCTGTTGAACAGGTTCTGTTAGATTATAAAGTACGAGCAACGGTTCGCCAGGGTTATATTCGTATGGGACTGCATTTTTATAACTCTGCAGAGCAGATGGAGCGTGTGGCGAAAGCATTGCATGAGATTGCAAAATTGTAATAAAAATTGAGAACAGGAGAAACTAAAAATGAAAATAGTAGAAGCACCACATCCGTCCAGTGGGCATTATTCAGCAGCTGTTATCAGCAATAATATGGTATATGTATCAGGGCAGACATCTGCAGATCCATTTACCGGAGAGGTAACAAAGGATGGTATTCAGGCTGAAATGTTGGTAAGTTTAAACCGTATTGAACATATCCTGAAAAATGCCGGAATCGACCGCAATCACGTAGTTATGTGTCAGATTTTTGTGTCGGACATGAGCATGTGGAAAGAGGCGGATAAGGCATATGGTGAATTTTTTGGCGAACATCGTCCGGCGAGAGCTGTTTATGAATCTCCACATATCCATCATGGTGCGCACCTAGAAATAAA
>CAVFLH010000131.1:1671-7299 GCA_963622995.1 uncultured Eubacteriales bacterium
TATAAAAATAAAATGAGAGCATGATCTCGGTGATACTGGAGAATGCAGTATAGACAGGCTGTTTTGAAGTACATTTGTATTTTAGAGCAGCCTTTCCTCCTCCTATCAAAATAAAAAGATATCCTGTGCCTGGAAAAGGAGGAATGCCTGTATCGGCGATAGATAGAAAAGGAGTATCTGATTATGAAAAAATACCAGATGAGTCGTTTTTGCTGGTTGGAATTTAATATGGATAATCTTCAGGATAATTTTATGGAATTTCGTAAGATGGCTGGAGAAAATGTAAAAATCATGCCGGCAATCAAGGTGAATGCTTATAGTCACGGAATCGTGGCATGTGCCAAAGTGTTGGAAGAATGTGGGGCCGATTATCTGGGAGTCGGAAGTGTGGACGAAGGAATTTTGCTCCGTGAACAGGGAATCAAAATGCCAATTCTGATTTTTGCCAGTAACCTGATTCAAGAGACAGCGAATCTGTATGTTGAATATCGGCTGATTCCAACAATTCTGTCGGAGGATGCGGCGGCTGCATTTTCAAAGGCTGTTTGGGCGGAAAACAGAGATGCACAGGCAGATGTCTTTATTAAAATCGACACAGGACGTGGTCGTCTTGGAGTTAATGCAGAGGTAGTTCCGCAACTATATCAGAAAGTAAAGAAGCTTGGAAATCTGAATATTGAGGGTATTTACAGTCATATGGCAGCAGTCAAATGGCCGGATGAGGGACCGGACTATGCGATGTGGCAGTATGAGCGATTTCAGAAGGCATTGAAGATGATCGGACCGGAGGCAGAACAGATCCCGTTTCGCCAGCTTGCCAATACGCCGGGAGGAATTGCTCTTCCAGAGATCCGAATGAGCGGAATTTGTCCGGGTCGCGCTATGTGGGGATATTCTCCTCTTTCAAGACGGGCAGAACATCCAAATGTGAAAGCGCCCCTGACAGCATGGAAGAGCCGCCTTATCCATGTAAACGAGGTGACAGGTGGAAAGTTTGGAGAAAAATATGCAGCAGTACAGTTGAAAGAAGCAAAACGGATTGGTATCATGGTGGGCGGTCTGGGTGATGGACTCAGTCCAAAACTGGCTGGCAGCTATGTACTTCTGCACGGGCGACGCTGCCCGGTTGCGAGCGCCTTGTCACTGGAACATACGATTCTTGATCTGACTAACTTCCCAGATGCGAAACCAGGGGATGAGGTGGTGATCCTTGGATCACAGGGAGAGGAAACAATCACATTGGAACAGAGAATGATAGAATGGGGAAGAACAGTTCCGCGTATATGGACCGAGATCTCACCGCATCTTGATCGCCATTATTATCGGGATGGGAAGTTGTGGGCAGCATCCAAGGACAAAGAATTTTATGAGTTTTAGAAGAATGGGGCAGTACTCTGATAAAGAGGCTGCCCTCTGTAGTGTTACAATCAGTATACTGAGATGCCTGGCATATTTCCTCATGCTTGACAAATATTACGGAATGTGCTACCATCGACACTGTGTAAAACGCAATGACAGAGACAGTACAAAGGAATATCCGGTCTACAGAGAGAAGGTTCACCGGCTGAAAGGCCTTCCGAAGGAGACTTTTGTAAATTCACTCTTGAGCAGCCTGTGCGAAAGAAATTCCAGTAGTGCAGGACGGGAAGTCCCGTTACAGACGTTAGAGTGCCGCATATAAATCATGCGGAATCTGGGTGGTACCACGGAGAGTCAGCTTCGTCCCATAGCGCGGGACGGGGCTTTTTTATTGCAAAAAGCCTTTTCCGCCGCACTGATAGATAAACCAAACCATACCGAAAGAATGAGGTGGACTATGGAAGAGAAGATCAAGGCACTGAAAGAGCAGATGGAAGCTGCTCTTGGTAGTGTAGAGTCCAAGGAACAGCTTGGTGAGTTCTGGCAGAACTTCCTTGGAAAGAAAGGCAGCATCGCAGACCTGATGAAAGGTCTTGGAAGCGTTCCGAAGGAGGAGCGCCCGAACGTTGGTAAGACGATCAACGAATTTAAGAACCAGGTAGAAGCACGCTACCAGGAAATGAAAAATAAGATGGATGAGCTGGAACTTGCAGCCCGCAACAAGAGCGAGCAGGTCGACATCACTATGCCGGCAAAGATGCGTCCGGCTGGAGGACTCCATCCGCTTACCGTCACAGCAAACGAGATGATCGACGTCTTCGCAGGAATGGGCTTCGAGATCTTTGACGGCCCGGAGATCGAGGATGATGATCACAACTTCACAAGATTAAATGTAGCAAAGAACCATCCGGCAAGAGATATGCAGGATACCTTCTATGTAGCGGAAGATATCTTACTCCGCACCCACACAAGCCCGGGACAGATCCGTGTCATGGACGCTGAGAAGCCGCCGATCAAGATGCTGGCACCGGGACGCGTATTCCGTTCCGACAGCGACGCGACCCACTCCCCGATGTTCCATCAGATGGAAGGTCTCGTTGTGGATAAGAAGATCACACTCTGCGACCTTCAGGGTATGCTGGACAAGTTCGTAAAGGCGATCTTCGGAAGCGAAGTAAAGACACGTCTCCGCCCGAGCTACTTCCCGTTCACAGAGCCGAGCGTTGAGGTCGATGTAAGCTGCTTCGAGTGCGGCGGAAAAGGCTGCCCGCTCTGCAAACACACCGGCTGGATCGAGGTTCTCGGCGGCGGTATCGTACACCACAAAGTACTTGAAAACTGCGGCATCGACCCGAATGAGTATTCCGGTCTCGCCTTCGGTATCGGTATCGAGCGTATCGCCATGTTAAAATACGGTATCAACAACATCAACCTGCTTTATGAGAATGATCTTCGTTTCCTGAAGCAGTTCAAAGGCTAATAAGGGAGGGAGAAGATCATGAAAGTACCATTTAGTTGGCTGAAAGAATATGTTGACATTGACGTGACAGCCCAGGAGTTAGAGGATAAACTTTTCGGCTGCGGATTCGAGGTAGAGGAACTGATCGATCTCTCCGCTGAGATCGATCGTGTCGTTGTCGGCGTCGTAAAGGAATGCGAGCCGATCGAGGGAACACACCTCTTCAAGTGTAAAGTGGACTGCGGTGAGTATGGAAACGATATCCAGATCCTCACAGGCGCTCCGAACGTGTACGCAGGCATGCACACACCGGCAGCCCTCGACAATTCCACACTTCCGGGCGGAATCAAGATCAAGGCAAAACCGATGCGCGGCATCGAGTCCAACGGTATGCTCTGCTCCGGTGAAGAGCTGGGATTAAACGAGGACCTGTATCCGGGCGCTGAGGTCTACGGCCTCTTAGACCTTCCGAAGGACACTGTTCCGGGAACAGATATCGCGAAGGTCGTTGGCTTAGACGATTACATCTTCGACATCTCCGTAACAGCGAACCGTGCGGACTGCCAGTCTGTTTTAGGTATCGCGAGAGAAGTGGCTGCGGTTCTCGACAAGCCGCTTAAGATGCCGGCTCTTGACTACAAGGAGAGCGATTATAAATATGAAGACCTTGACATCAAAGTAGAGGCACAGGATCTCTGCCCGCGCTACTTAGGTCATGGTGTCAGAAACATCACTCCGGGCCAGTCCCCGAGATGGATGCGCCGCCAGTTAGCACTCTGCGGCTTAAGAAGCATCAGCAACGTGGTCGATATCACAAACTACGTTATGCTTGAGATCGGACAGCCGATGCATGCCTTCGATATGAGCACACTGGAGAGCACCCAGATCATCGTCCGCCGCGCGAAGAACGACGAGATGATCCAGACTCTGGACGGCAAGGAATTCAAGTTAAACGAGAACAACCTCGTGATCTGCGACGGCAGCAAACCGGTTGCCCTTGCGGGTATCATGGGCGGCATGAACAGTGAGATCACAGAGAACACCACACAGCTTCTCTTCGAGTCTGCGAAATTCATGCGCGACAACATCCGTAAGACAGCGAGAAGCCTCGGACAGAACACCGACGCTTCCAGCCACTACGAGAAAGGTATCGCTGAGTACACCGTGGAGATCGGTATGGCGCGTGCCCTTCACCTGATCGAGGAGCTCGGCTGCGGCGAGATCACAGCCAGCGCATTCGATGTGAGCGCAGGCGCACCGAGAGAAGGAAAGAAATTTACCGCTACTTTAAGCGGCATCAATAAGATCCTCGGCATCGAGGTTCCGGCAGAGAACGTTCTTGACATTCTCAGAAGACTCTGCTTCGAGGTTGAGCGCGACGGCGATGTTTTAACTGTTACAGCACCGCGCTACCGTGAGGATATCGAGGTGGGCGAGCCGGATTTTGCTGAGGAAGTGATCCGTGAGTACGGCTACGAGCACATCGTTCCGACATTCTTAAAGGATTCCGCAGTGACAAACGGCGGATTAAACCCGGCACAGAAGAGAAGAACAAAATTAAAACAGGTGATGGTATCCCAGGGTTACTACGAGGTATCCACACTGGCATTCTACTCCGACGCTGACCTTGACGCTCTCCACATCGCCGAGGACGCGAAAGAGCGCAATGTGATCCGCCTGTTAAACCCGATCACCACAAACCTTTCCATCATGAGAACAACACTGGCTCCGTCCATGCTGAACACAGTTGTTGAGAATGTGAAGAAGGGCAACACGGCAGGACGTTTCTTCGAGTACGCAAACGTATATTACCCGAAGGCACTTCCGCTCACAGAGCTCCCGAACGAGATCCCGCATGTCGGCTTCGCGGCATTCGGTGAGGCAGAAGACTTCTTTACCGTAAAGGGCAGCATGGAAGAGCTTGCAGCTTCCTTCGGCGTAAGCTTCGACTACGAGAGAGCGGAGGATGTTCCGTATCTCCATCCGGGAATCGCTGCATATGTTCTCTGCGACGG
Source organism: uncultured Eubacteriales bacterium (assembly GCA_963622995.1). Lineage (GTDB taxonomy): Bacteria > Bacillota > Clostridia > Lachnospirales > Lachnospiraceae > Pilosibacter. Next base: position 6,505 of record CAVFLH010000131.1, read on the forward strand.
CGAGTGCGTCGGTTCCTTCGGTAAGCTTGCAAACAGCGTTGCGGGCGAGTTAAAGCTCCCGAAAGACAGCAAGGCAAACAACCAGATCTACCTCGGCGAGATAGACTTCGCAGCTCTTTCCGCACATATGCCGGAGGGCTTACGCTACAAACCGATCTCCGAGTACGACACGGTTACCCGTGACCTTGCTATGGTCGTTGACGAGGAGACAAGCTGCGGCAGCCTGATCAGTGAGATCAAGAACGCATGCAAGCAGGTCGGCAATGTAGAACTCTTCGATATCTACCGCGGTGACCAGCTCGGCAAGGGCAAGAAGAGCATGGCATTCAAGATCACCTTCCTTCCGGAGGACAAGGCACTTGATCCGAAGGATATCGAGAGATTCGTGAAGAAGATCCTTGGAAACCTGAAGTTCCGTCTGGGTGCTGAGATCCGATAGGAACGGAAGAGAAGGTTTCGGGCTGAAAGCTGAAAAACTTCTGAGAGTGTATAAATTGTGATAAAACGGTCATCCTTACAGGGAAATCCTGTCTGGGTGGCCGTTTTTTTGCGGCTGCTTGCCTGAAGAAAGCGATCCGGCAAATGAATGGCGGGAATATGGTTGTGGGCGGCTATGTCCGGCCTGTTTCCGCCATTGACAGCCTGCGCTTTTTATGCTATGATGGCTTTATCTGTGGACAGGAGGTGTAGTCGGTGATTAGAATTATTTTGACGATTGTATTCGTTATCTTATGTATCGCAATGACAGCGATCGTATTAATGCAGGAAGGAAAGACTTCCGGACTTGGTGCGATC
>CAVFLH010000132.1:0-4093 GCA_963622995.1 uncultured Eubacteriales bacterium
CATGTTTGTCAATACTGCCGCCCCAATTTCTGTCTATAAAAGCAGGCAGAAAACTTCATATGGAATTTTATATTTTTTTCTGCTATAGTTAAGACAATTATAACCATGAATCGCAATAAATTCAAGTGAAGGACGGATCTGACACATGACCGATAAACTCTCTAAAATTGCCGAGATGGCAGACATTCTGCACCAGGCATCCATGCTCTACATGGCCTCCAATCTCCCGGTCGACTATGGAACCGGAACAAAATATACCTCTGTTGAAGTCCACATGTTAAAATATATCATCGATCATCCGGGAAAGACAGTCACGGAGCTCTCCCTCGACTGGGACCGCACCAAAGCCGCCATTTCCCAGATGTTAAAACGTATGGAACAGAAGGGTCTGATCCGCTGGACCACAGAACCCGGAAACAACAAAAAACAGCTCTATCACGCGACAGAGCTCGGACTCGAACTCCACGAAGCCCACATGAAATACGACACCAAAGTCTTCGGCCAGACCCTGGACTACCTCCGCCAGACATGTTCAGACGAGGAGATCGATCTCTGCTTTCATGTCCTGCAGGAATATGCGGCAGCCAGAAGGAAGAAGCATTATCAGGCGGATTGATATTTTCCGATCGTGATAGCTTTTGTACCAGAGACCGTATATATGATCTGTTTACGGTCTCTTTTTTGATGTTTATCAAATTTTTATACTTTTTAATACTCAACTACATTGCCATCCTCATTTCCCCATGCTAATATAATCCCAAGCAAGGTTTCTAACGAATTCTATGATCTATTTTCTATTCTGGCCATTACGGCATCTGAAGACTCTTTGCTGAAATCACCAAAACAACTGGCAGGGAGTCGTGGATGTCTCGTATCAACTCCTCTCCTGCCCACTTTTCCGGGAAAGGAAGGTAACTGAATGGAAAAGCAACTGATCCATGCTCTTATTTCCGCTGAAGAGTACAGGGAATCGCCTGATTTTATGAATGTCAATCTCAGCGATTTCGCCCTGTTTCTCGCGGTTATGAAGTACAAGGAGGCGCAGGAATGCGTACTAAGTATTATCCTGGATGAGCCGAATCTCAGGCTCACACAGGTCCGGGTTGAGGATGTTATTCTCAACAAAAACGGAAAACGCGGAATCCGGCTCGACGCCTGGGCAATGGCGGAGGATTCCAGGCAATTTGCTACGGAGATGCAGAATGATGCGTCGGAGGACGACCTCCGGAAGCGTTCCCGGTATTATCAGGGACTTCTTGATACCCCGGCATTAAAGGCAGGTAAACGTACCAAATACCGCCATCTGCCCTCAACGATCGTGATATTCATCACCCAGACCGATCTCTTCGGAATGGACCGCGCCATGTACACATTCACGGAGCGCTGTCACCAGATTCCGGGGATGGAACTTGGGGATGAGACGATGAAGATATTTTTGAATATGAGCAGTAAGAATGAACGGGATGATCTTGTGAGTCTTCTGCAGTATATGAAGAACTCCACGCTCTCCAATCCTGAAATTCTTGTCATTGATGACAGGATCCGCAGACTGGATGCAATTGTTACTGAAGTAAAGCAGAGTGAAGAATGGGAGGATGCACATATGAGTATTTTATCTACTGGTATTGAAATTGGACGAAAGGCAGGACAGGAAGAAGAGCGCTTAAACGGAATCCATAATTTAATTCAGATGGGACGAAATCTACATCTTGATGATTCTGTCATTATTGAACAATTATGCAGCCTTTTTAATCTTGATTTAAGTTCTGCAAAAAAACTTTTACAAAATTCTTCAAAGGGCAGGTCTCTCATTTCTGCAAAATGATTTCTATGCTAAAAGGAGAACTTACATATGAGCATTTTATCTATCGGAATTGATATTGGGCGTGCGGAAGGAATTCAAAATCTAATTCGAATGGGGCGAAATCTACACCTTGATGATCCCGTCATTATTGAACAATTATGCAGCCTTTACCATCTGAATTTAAGTTTGGCAAAAAAGTTTTTACAAAATTATTCAGAAGACAACATTCATATCACCGATACTTGAACCATACATATGCTCTAAGACAAAGGCCCGGCTCCACGCACTCTAAATGCATGAAGTCGGGCTTTATGTTATTGTCTTAATTTTATATATTATTTAAATATCTTCTACGGTTTGCAGCTCTTGCAAGCCTCATACCCCTCATTAATCAGTTTCTCCCGCTCCCCCGTATACTCTTCCCGGTTCTCAGACTTAATACTCTTCACAGAATCGCAGTCCGGGCGGTGGAATTTCATGGTCTTGGTGTTGAGGATATAAGTTCCACTCTCCGTTCCGGAAGCTCCTGATGAATTGTTTCCTGCAGTCGATGCAACTGACGTTTTCCCAGTACCTGCTGTGCTTCCGCTCTGGCCGCTTCCCGTACTTCCGTCCTTCGCCAGCTCACTCTTTCCCGTCGCATAATCGATCGTAACTCCCGGTTGGACATTGTAGACATAAACGCAGAACAGAACTCCGTCGCCTTCGTCCTCCACGGACTCCGCTTCCATCAAAACGCCGGACGCCACGAGGTTGTCTCCCTCGAAGATCGGCGTCACACGGTACAGTACATGATTTCCAGTTTCTTTTACGTAGTCGGCTGTCAGGTTCTCAAAGGGCAGCATTCCCTGGACATTGAAATATCTTGTACCCGTAATCAGGTTCTTCTCGTTCGCGTTCTCCGCCGTGAGCTGATATCCGATCAGGTGACAGCGGTTATACAGATATTTTCCGTCCACAAAGTTATATTTCACATTGATCCATCCCGTCGGCTTTACCTCGCCGATGGAGCCGCGCTTTTCTGTCGGCATCGTATCGGTGCAGACGGAGGCGTAGGCCACACCGCAGCGCCCCAAGGAATCCAGGTCGCTGTAGCTCTCAAAAGAGACATCCGTCAGATCATCCTCCGTAAAATACGGGACATTTCCGTTGACCGCCACATAAGGCGATCCGGTATACTCCGGGACATCGGAAAGACTGAACTCCCCGGTCGTCGACGAGGTCCCGGCCGTCCCCGATGAGGTTTCGCTCCCCTGCCCGCTGTTTCCGGAACCGGAGTTCTCCGCCGCCTCCGCAAGACTTCCAAGGATATTTCCCGCCGCATGGGCTACATCCGCCGCCACACTGGCGTTAGCCACGGCATCGCCCTGGCAGGCTGTCACCGTCAAAGAAACTGCCGCGATCACGCAGAGCAGCCATTTTCTTAAATTCTTCATATTCTGTCATTCTCCTCTGTTGTCATATTTCACATTTTACCGGGTGTACCGCTCCCGCGTAATCTTCTCATGGGAAGAGCCCACAAACTCCTTCGTCTCCCCGCATTTCCAACCGTTAAGATCCACCGGAAAATACACATCCGCCGGATAATCCCTGTTCCAGCGGTACACATAGATCTCCTCGATCCGATCCATACATCCGGAGACATCCGCGTTCTCCACAAAGCAGAACTCCCCGTCTCCCGCGGCATCGAGAAACGCCTCATCCACATGGATCTCGTCCGCGTCACTCTCCGTAAACTGCTTTCTGCTGTAAGCGTTCATCCACAGCGCTTTCCCCGTCGTAAGCTCCAGCACATCCGCCCGCAGGACGCGATCCTGGCTCTGGCGGCGGTGGTTGAACATCATTCCATTATGATCATCCACACATACAATCAGTATCATATGATCCCCTCTCTCTCCTTTTCATCTGTCTCCCATTTTACCACATTTTCCGCCTTGATACAACCATATGTTCGATTCTTTCGTCGCATGCCCCACCTAAGATCCCGGCAAAATTTTTCACTTTTCCCCATGGAAAATCTTGACATCCGCCCTCCGCGGTGCGATAATAATGAGGTCAAAAGAATATCGCTATGGGCTTGTAGCGCAGTTGGGAGCGCACCACATTCGCATTGTGGGGGTCGTCGGTTCGAATCCGATCAGGTCCACCAAAGCAGAGCCAGATGAACCATGACGGTTCGTCTGGCTTTTGTCGTACCCCGGTAATCTGCCTGGTGGACGGTATGCTTGTTTTGGCGTGCGCTTTGACTTGATATGTGAAGCGCTGGAGTGCGAGTTGGATGAGCTGATC
>CAVFLH010000132.1:4103-7278 GCA_963622995.1 uncultured Eubacteriales bacterium
CAATATAACTTTTCAAAATTTTACTGTCCAAAAAAGCTGTTCACACCGACAACAAGTCCATCCGCCAGTTTCCCCAATGTTGCGTCATCATGGGCCGATTTCCCATCACCCAGCTCGATATCGATACTCGGAATCGTAGAATACGACGTCTGCGTCAGATCCATCTCCATGGACCCCGACGAGAAGATCTTTACGCCGTTCTGTTTCAGTCCGCCAACCAGCGCGCTTCCAAGCTTATTGTGGGACTCCCAGTGGGACGCCACCGGCTCCATGGCACGGTAGGTGGCATTATTCGGCACACTCATGTAGAACGCACCCTTGTCCGTCTTCGTGGAATCCCAGTGCAGGGCGATATGGCAGTCCGCCTTGTTGTTCGCCATGACGGTTCTCGCCACGTTGTCCAGCTGCACATCGCTTCCGTCGCGGATCATCAGCACATCATATCCGGCTGCCAGAAGCTTATCCCTGAAGATCTGCGCCATGCGGAGCGTCACGGTGCTCTCCGCCGTTCCATCCGCGAACGTCATTCCTCCGGATACCGCGACAGCCTTTGTCGCACCAGCCCCTGTGGTTCCGCCTGTCACCTTCGCCGTCTGGTCCGGATGGCAGAATGTCTTCACCTTCGATCCTCCGGATGTACCATGTCCGGCATTCACGGCAACCACCTTGTTTTTGCGGTTCGCGGTCCCATTGTGATAGAATACCGCATGACCGCTGTTGATGGCGGACATCCCCGCATATTTCCAGTTGGAATCCATTCCAACCTGATAAGCCTTATCCACATACGCCTTTAAGGAATCCGGCACCGTCACGGTTCCATCGGCCGCGACCGCGGAAGTTCCGCCTGCTGTCGTTCCCGTTTTCGCAGTACTGCTCTGCGGCTTGCTGGTTGTCAGATAGCGGCTTGCCACATAAACTGTGGTCTTCGATCCGCCGATCTGTACCTCGCTCCACTCCCCGTTATTTTTCACTCTGGAGAGTTCCGTCCCGCGGGACAGAGTTCCAAGCACTGCCCCTGATGTCGTGGACGGCTGATTTCTGTAATTTAACTTCGACGCGTTCACATAAACCGTGTCCGCAAACGCCGTCATCGGCACCGCCGCGGCAAACAGGATGCCGAGTCCCGCGCAGATCCCCACGGCATTTCTTTTCATGATTTTCTTTTTCTCCATAGTTTTCCTTTCACATATTCCAGGTCTGACTCATCCGAACAAATTTTAAACGATTCCTGCCGTCCCGGCCTGAAAAATTCTTCTTTCAAAATTACTTTCCTTGCCAAGACAGCCCGGCATTTCTACCAGGCTGTCCGAAATCTTCCAATTTTCAATTAATCGCCAAGTACATTCACAATCTTCGCCGGAGTACGGTAGTTCCATGTGGAGATCTTGATACCGGACTTCGCGTTGGACGCATGGCACACCTGGCCGTTTCCGATATAGAGCGCAACATGGTTGATTCCGCCGCTGCCGGAGTAGAATACCAGGTCACCCGGACGCATCTGGCTCGACGTGATGGACTTTCCGCATCCAGCCTGGGAGCCGGAGTTATGCGGCAGGGATACGCCGAATTTCGCCATGACGGACATCGTAAATCCGGAGCAGTCTGTTCCGTTTGTCAGGCTCGTTCCGCCGTATACATATCTGTTTCCGACGAACTGAACCGCGTAGTTCGCGATCTGGGCACGCTTGGAGGAAACACTTCCGGACTTCGATCCGGCTGCGCCGTCGTTCGCGCTGCTCTTTCCGCTGTTCTTGGAGCTGGAACTGGAATTGTTCTTTCCAGTCGTGTTCTTTGAGCTATTCTTAGAGCTGCTGGAATTATCCGCAACCTCAACCACAGGTGTGTACTTGATCGCCTCTTCCAGGCCATACTTGACATCCACGTAGTCGCTGGACAGGTACGCGTCCTGATCATCGATCTCGATCTTTACCCAGCCGTCCTGCTGATCCGCTACAAGGAACCGCTCGCTGTTGGAGATTTGTGTGTAGATCGAGGAGTTCGTGTTCGGCTCCGTGCGGACATTGACGCCGTCCGTGTTGGAAATCGCCATAAGCTTTGCGACCTGGAGCGCCTTATCCTTCGCCTGCTGTCCCGTCAGGATGTACTCGGATTTTACATAACCGGTAATGTTTCCGGAACGGATCTTTAACCATCCCGATGTGGAGCTGTCGAGGATATCACATCCCGCGTTGCTCGGCAGTTTCGCGATGATCTTGCCCTTCTTCTCATCCGGGTTGTCGCGGACATTCAGGTAGTTGGATACGTTGGACACACCGAGGTTGTCGTAGAGACTCAATACGGTCTGTCTCATATCCTGCTTGATGGCCTCATCCAGAGCATATTTCACAGTGACATAATCTGAAGAAATATATCCGTCGGAGATCTGAATCCAGCCGTCCTGCTCTCCCTTGATATCGTAGCGCTCGTTCTTGAATACCTGGTCCACAACATCGGCATCCGCCTTCGGCTCCGACCGGACATTTAACTTATCCGCGTCGATCACCGCGCGCTCCGCCACGTTCTCCGCAGCCAGTTTCTTCGCCTCATCCCCGGTATAGACATACTGGGAGCTCACATATCCCGTCACGCCGCCGGATGAGATCTTGTACCAGCCATCCGTGGAGGTGTCCAGGATCTCGCAGGCGCCGCCCTTCGGCAGTTTTCCAACGACCTCACCGAAGCTCTCCGGTGTCTTTCTGACATTCAGGTAACCGGAAACTTCCGCGATACCGAGGTTCGCGTAGCTGTCCACGATGCTCTGGACTGTCTTATCATACTCTTTTGACGCGATCTCCTCGGCGGAAAGTGTCGTCTCCAGAACGATATTTCTCTCCTCAGCGCTCTCGGAGGCCGCCTCCGTCGTCTCTAAGGAAGCTGCCGCAGTCTCCACCTTCATGCCGCGGGAAAATGTGTCCTTATGGCTTCCGATCACCGTTCCCGCAACCGCAACGACAGCCACCACCGCAACAGCCGCTCCGCCTGCCATGAGGATCTTCATGTACGGCATCGCCGCTTTTTTCTTCTTGATCTCCCGGAGTCTCAGGATATTTTCACGCTGGCTCGCCGGATGGTTCTTTTTCGGGCGTTCAGTCTCCGCCGGATCACCTTTCTTAGTTTCCTCTATCATTTCTCTGTCTGACATGTATGTTCTCCATCATCCGTCCCATAGACGGTC
>CAVFLH010000133.1:0-7275 GCA_963622995.1 uncultured Eubacteriales bacterium
GTGTTATATTTTTAACAAGACAGGGAAAAGGGTACTTAAAATAAAGAAAATATGGGGGAGCGAAGCATGGAATCCGTTGGAGTAAGACGGGGAAAGCCATGCGGATTATGATTGGAGGAAAGCTTATGAGAGGCGTAGAGACAAGAATCCAGGAGATCCGCCACCGGATCTTCCGGGAAGTGGCGAGAATGGCATACCACACGGAATGGCCGGTGGACAAACGAATTGAGGAACTTCCATATAAGATCATTCCGGGAGAAGTCGGAAATTTCCGGAATGATGTATTTCTGGAGAGGGCGATCGTGAGCGAGCGGCTCCGTCTTGCCATGGGACTCCCGTACCGCGGAGCATCGGACCCGGCGCCGGTATCCCAGGGAATCGAGGAGGCGGATAAGCCGGAGACATACTATACGCCGCCGTTAATCAATGTGATCAAATTTGCCTGCAACGCATGCCCGGAAAAGCGCGTCTATGTGACGGACGGCTGTCAGGGCTGTCTTGCCCATCCGTGCGTGGAGGTTTGCCCGAAGGACGCGGTGAGTCTGGACCGCACAAACGGAAGATCGAAGATCGACCCGGATAAGTGCATCAAGTGCGGACAGTGCGCAAACGTCTGTGCCTACCATGCCATCATCATCCAGGAGCGCCCATGCGCGGCGGCCTGCGGCATGGATGCCATCCACTCGGATGAGAATGGAAAGGCCGATATCAACTACGACAAGTGCGTCTCCTGCGGACAGTGCCTCGTAAACTGCCCGTTCGGAGCCATCGCGGATAAGTCCCAGATCTTCCAGGTCATCCGCGCGATCCAGACAGGCGAGAGAGTGTACGCCGCTGTGGCACCGGCCTTTGTGGGACAGTTCGGACCAAAGGTCACGCCTGGAAAGCTCCGTGCGGCTATGAAAGAGCTGGGGTTTGCGGATATTTTCGAGGTTGCCATCGGCGCAGATCTCTGCGCAGTGCAGGAGGCGGAGGACTTCGTGAAGGAAGTTCCGGAACAGCTGCCGTTTATGGCAACATCCTGCTGCCCGGCATGGTCCATGATGGCGAAGAAACTGTTCCCGGACTACGCGAACTGCATCTCTATGGCGCTGACGCCGATGACGCTCACCGCGAGACTTATCAAGAAGCAGCATGAGAAGGCGAAGGTGGTCTTCATCGGACCCTGCGCGGCGAAAAAGCTGGAAGCCATGAGAAGATCCGTTCGGAGTGAGGTGGATTTCGTCCTGACCTTTGAGGAGATGGCGGGAATCTTTGACGCGAAACATGTGGATATCGAGAACATCGCGGAGGACGAAGGCGGAGTCAACGCGGCATCCAAGGACGGAAGAAACTTCGCGGTCGCCGGCGGTGTCGCAAAATCTGTGGTTGATGTGATTGCCCAGATGTACCCGGATAAGGAGATCAAGGTGGCGAATGCCGAGGGCTTAAAGGAGTGCAAGAAGCTTTTACAGCTCGCGAAGGCCGGAAAGTACAACGGATACCTGTTAGAAGGAATGGCATGCCCGGGCGGCTGCGTGGCAGGTGCCGGAACGATGCAGCCGGTGAAAAAAGCACAGACGGCAGTCTCCTTATATGCTTCCAAGGCCGGTCATGTTACCAGCGACAAGACGGAGTATGTGAGTGAGCTGGAGAAACTGGTGGATTAAGTGTGCGGCAACAGATCTTGCCGGTTCGTACTGCGAAGCAGCAGATTAAAGAATTACCGAATAAAAGCGGTTTCCTTGACGGGAAGCCGCTTTCGTTGTAGAATACTTACTTGACGCGTCTTTTAGTGGAAAGATCCAGCAAAGACATGTCACAGTGAGCAGGAAAGGAGGAACTTTAAGATGGATCAGAAGATGGAGATAAATAAGAACAAAACAGGACTTGTGCTGGAAGGCGGCGGTATGCGCGGCATTTACACGGCGGGAGTTCTGGATGTATTTCTGGATGAAGGCCTTACCTTTGACGGGGTGATCGGTGTTTCAGCGGGAGCGGTCCATGGAGCCAGCTATCTTTCCGGGCAGAAGGGAAGAAGTATCCGGTATTATAAAAAGTACTGTGCGGACAAGCGCTTTATGAGCACCGAAAATCTGATCCGGACAGGAAATTTTGTGGACACGGATTTCTGCTACCATGAACTTCCGGAAGTCCTGGATGTCTATGACTATGACACCTTTGATAAGAATAAGGAATACACCGACTTTTACGCGGTCTGCAGCGATGTGGAGAAGGGAAAGCCGGTCTACGCGAAGCTTCACGATATGAGGCGCGATATCGACTATATCCGCGCGTCGGCATCGCTCCCGTACGTGTCACAGTTTGTGGAACTTAATGGCAGAAAGCTTCTCGACGGCGGCTGTACGGACAGTGTCCCGGTGGAGGCGTTCCGGAAACTGGGATATAAACGTAATGTGGTGGTTCTCACGAGAGACCTGGAGTACCGGAAGAAGCCGGAGAACGCCTGGATGGCGGATATCGTGTACCATAAATATCCGAAATTCGCCGAGGCGTTAAAGAACCGGGCAGTTGAGTACAACATGAGTATCAGGAATATCGAAAAGCTGGAAAAGACGGGCGAAGTTTTCGTGATCCGTCCTAGTGTTCCTCTTACGATCCCGAGGATCTGCAAGAGCGCCGAGGAGATCGAAAAGACATATCAGATCGGTGTCATGGACGCGAAGAAGAAGATGGCGGATCTGAAGAAGTGGCTGGGAGAGTCAGAGAAGTCAAAAGACTGACGGAGCGGTCATGAAATGGCGAAATCGTCGGAGAGAGTGGTTCTGGTCCACAGTGTCGGTCTGCCTTATGAGCGGAGGACAAGGTGTAAAAACACACAGATGAAAGGGAGCAGGATATGGCAGCTGGAAAAAAAGAACATCAGAACTCGGACCATATGATCCGCCCTGTGGCGTACATCCACACGGATTTCCCGACAAAATTCGGAATCCCGAGACAGAGCGGCCTGACGGGGGATCTGGAGGCGAAGATCGTCTTTGAACCGGAATTTTCCAATCCCGAGGCCGTCCGGGGAATCGAAGAGTTCTCCCATCTCTGGCTGATCTGGGAGTTCTCGGAGAACGTCAGAAAGCCGGGAAACTGGTCCGCGACGGTGCGTCCGCCGAGACTCGGGGGAAACACGAGAGTCGGTGTGTTCGCAACAAGATCCCCGTTTCGCCCGAATCCCCTGGGACTTTCCGTCGTGAAACTTAAAAGAGTGGAGCACCTGGAAAACGGCGCCCCGGTCTTAGTTGTCACGGGGGCGGACATGATGGACGGAACGCCGGTCTTTGACATCAAGCCCTACGTTCCCTTTGCGGACAGCCACCCGGAGGCGAAAGGCGGCTTCACGGACCAGACAAAAGAGTACGAGCTTGCGGTGGAGATTCCGGAAGAATTCTTAAATATCCTGCCGGAAGAAAAGCGGGATCCGCTCCGCGTGGTTTTAGCCCAGGATCCCCGCCCATCCTACCAGGAAGACCCTGACCGGGTCTACGGCATGGAATTTGCCGGATATGAGGTGAAATTTACCGTGTCGGAGAAGGTTCTCCGCGTGAAGAGTGTGGAGAAATGTACTGTCTGAGCAGTACAGAAAAATTATTTAGGAGAAAAGAGTTATGGAAAACGTATTTTTGCAGCAGTTTTTGATGATCAGCGACGTGAAGACCATCGTGTTCCTCGCCGTTCTCGCTGCCCTGTTTTATCTGATCCATGTTTTGTACCATAAGAAACACATGGATTTCGCGGCAGTCGTCATGATCGGCACAGGTCTCGGACTCGTCCTTGGCCTTGCGATCCAGTTTGTGGCTGGATTCCCGGACGCGCCGATGGAAGTGACATTCGTCGCTGAGACCACCACCTGGTTTGCAATGTTCGGAAGCGGCTACATAAGCCTCATTAAAATGATCGTTGTACCGTTAGTCATGATCTCCATCATGCAGGTCATCATCAACATGAAACAGGGCGACAGCATGGCGAAGCTCGTGAAGAAGACCATCATGGTCACCATGGGCATGGTTGCCATCGCTGCTGTCACCGGTATCGTCATCGGAATGCTCTTCAGTGTCGGAAAGGGCGCTGCCCTCGTTGAGGACGGAACAGCCACCGCGAAGGAGATCACCCCGGTAGCCACCACCATCAAGAACCTGATCCCTGGAAACATCGTCCAGGCCATGGTGGACAGCAATATCATCGGTCTCGTTATCTTCTCCGCGTTTTTAGGTCTCGCGATCTGGTGGATCAATTACGAGAGCGAGGAGGCGGCAAAGCCGTTATACGACCTGATCAACGCGGCCCACAAGGCGATGATCAATATGGCGCTCCTGATCTTAGACTACATGCCGTGGGCAGTTATGGCGCTGCTCGCAAACACCATCGCCCAGAGAGGTCTCTCCTCCATCCTGGAAGTCGGTAAATTTATCATCGCCCTCTACGTGGCAGCCGCCGTTCAGTTTATCATCCAGCTCATTCTCCTTGTGGTGAACGGACTGAACCCGGTCGTTTACATGAAGAAATCCTTCGCGACCATGCTGATGGCATTCACATCCCGCTCCAGTGTCGGATGTCTTCCGATGACCATCGAGACCCTGACAAAGAAGCTGGGCGTGGATCAGGGTACCGCAAGCTTCGTGGCAGGCTTCGGCACTACCGCAGGCATGCAGGGCTGCGCGGGTATCTTCCCGGCACTCCTTATCATCTATGTCTGCAATGTGACAGGAACTCCGATCGATATCACAATGATCGTGATGACGATCTTCGTTGTGGCTATTGGTTCCCTGGGAATCGCAGGTATCCCTGGAACAGCGACCATGGCTGCTTCCGTTGGACTTTCCGGTGTCGGCATGGGTGCCCAGTTCGGTATGGTAAGCCCGATTTTAGCCATCGATCCGATCATCGACATGCCGAGAACCATGATCAACGTCACAGGTTCCCTGACGAATGCACTTGTTGTGGATAAGATGATGGGAAATCTGAATCTGGATGACTACAATGATATGAGTTTAAATACTCTGGACAGCAAGGCGAAGAAGGAAAGCGCAGAGAAATAAAACAGTTATAAAGAATAATAAAATCCCCGTGTGTATCTAGAAAACAGGTACATGCGGGGATTTTTTGCAAAGAAAAAGTTTTCACTACGTTAAAAACATAACTATCTCCGCTAAAATTTCGAAAAAACTGGACAGGCTCATATTTTCCTGTATAATAGATACTTGTGGTCTTTTTTCAGGACCAGAAAGTTACTTTTACACACACAGGTAAGAAAAAGGAGAATATTGAGTATGGAAAAAATACGTCCAATGTTGTTCACAACATTGAAGCAGTATTCCGGTGCCCAGTTAATGTCTGACGTGGTAGCGGGTATCATCGTAGCCATCATCGCCCTTCCGTTGTCCATCGCGCTGGCACTGGCGTCCGGCGTAGGCCCGGAACAGGGTATCTACACAGCTATTGCGGCAGGTTTCGTGATCTCATTCTTAGGCGGCAGCCAGGTACAGATCGCAGGACCGACGGCAGCGTTTGCGACTATCGTAGCCGGTATCGTTGCGAGAAGCGGCGTAGAGGGACTGGCAGTCGCAACGATCATGGCAGGTATCATCCTTGTCATCATGGGATTCTGCCAGCTTGGTTCCTTAATTAAGTTTATTCCGTTCACAATCACCACCGGATTCACCTCCGGTATCGCGGTTACCATCGTGATCGGACAGTTAAAAGATTTCTTCGGCGTCACATACCCGGCAGGTATGGAGACGATCGAGACCATGCAGAAGTTAAGAGCTTTCGCTGCAGGTTTCGGAACCATGAATGTTCATGCAGTGATCGTAGGTCTTGTCTGCCTGGCGATCCTCATCGTAATGCCGAAGATCACGGAGAAGATTCCGGGATCCTTAGTGGCAGTTATCGCGGGCATCGTGATGGTAAAATTCCTTCCGTTACAGGTCAACACCATCGGTGATCTCTACAGTGTCAGCAACGCGCTTCCGGCGTTCCACATGCCGGCATTCAGCTATGACGTGATCCAGGGATCCTTATCTGACGCCTTCACCATTGCGATTCTGGCGGCCATCGAGTCCCTGCTTTCCTGCGTCGTTGCGGACGGCATGATCGGCGGAAAGCACCGCTCCAACACAGAGCTTGTAGCCCAGGGCGCAGGAAACATTGTTTCTGCTTTATTCGGCGGAATCCCGGCAACAGGCGCTATCGCCCGTACAGCCGCAAACATCAAAAACGGCGGACGCACTCCGGTGGCCGGAATGGTTCACGCGGGTGTTCTTCTTCTGATCCTCGTGATCCTCATGCCGTACGCGAGCTGGATCCCGATGCCGACCATCGCGGCGATCCTGTTCATGGTTGCCTACAACATGTGCCAGTGGAGAACATTCGTGAGACTCGCAAAGACAGCTCCGAAGAGTGATATCGCTGTCCTTGTGATCACATTCTTCTTAACCGTTGTCTTCGACCTTGTCGTAGCCATCGAGGTGGGCATGGTACTTTCCTGCCTGCTGTTCATGAAGCGCATGAGCGACGAGATGGGAGTCAGAAGCTGGCTTCATGTGGAAGAAGTTGAGGAGCAGAAGCGCGAGGCGGAGGAAGCTTCCAAGGGAGCGAAGAAGACCATTTCTGTGGAAGAGGCTCAGCTCAAGGCAGCAGCCGAGGAGATCAACCCGGCAGAGCTTCGCCAGATCCCGATGGAGCTTGCGGTCTACGAGCTCACAGGTCCGTTATTCTTCGGCGCGGCTGACCGCATCAACCAGATCGAAGTGAACGAAGTCACAAGATGCCTGATCCTGCGCATGCGCGCGGTACCGGCGGCGGACAGCACAGCCATGAACTCCATGACATCCCTCTATGAGCGCTGCAAAAAGAACGGAGTCACCCTGATCCTGTCCCATGTCAACGAGCAGCCGATGCACGCCATGGAGAAAGCCGGATTCGTGGATCTTGTGGGAAGAGAAAACTTCTGTAAGAATATTGAGGAAGCACTTGACCATGCGGACAAGGTGCTTGAGAAGTAAATAAAACGCAGAGAAAAGTGTTCTGCGCAGAACTGAAAAGAGCTGTTTGACTATATTTGGGTCAGCAGCTCTTTTTTGGTGCTTGAGAGGAAGATCTGACTGCAAAATTTAAATTATATTTTTGGAAAAGTCTGTTAAGACAGCGCAAAATACGGAAAATGCATACAAAAGTTACAAAAATCCTGACGAAATATATTGTACATGTTATTTGTAAAATTCGTGTTAAGGAGGAAAAATAAGCGATTAAGCGGCGGCTAAAAAGCGGGTCAAAAGGTAGCAG
>CAVFLH010000134.1:0-3947 GCA_963622995.1 uncultured Eubacteriales bacterium
GGACATAACTCGCCTTATAGGATTTTGACGTACACGCGGAACCATTGGATATCGCGGCACCGAGCATATCCTGAATGGCCAGCATCAGTGCCTCCGAATCGTAGTTCTCAAAGCTCACATTCAAGCAGCTCCCGGAAGAATACTCCGGTGCCCCATTAATCCAGTAATGAACGCCGCTCTCCTTCAGTATCCTCAGAAATGTATTAAAATTATTCATACAACCCTTACGGATCTCTTTCCGCTCTTTCCAAGCCAGCTCCGCTGCCTTTCCCATACCGGCGATCAAAGCCACTGGAAGTGTTCCCGGGCGCATTTCCTGTTCCTGTCCGCCTCCATACATGATTGCCTTCAAACCACAATACTTTTCCGAGCTGTTTCTATTTTTCGCCGCAATGACTCCAACTCCCTGCGGACCGCCCATCTTATGAGCCGCAGCTGATAAGAAGTTAAAGGAGATTTCCTGGATCTCCTCCACCATCTTTCCGCAGCTCTGTGACGCGTCCATGTGAAAAAGGACCGGGCTGTTCTTCAGGATCTCCCCGATCTCCTTCACAGGCTGAACTGTCCCGGTTTCATTATTCACATGCATCACACTGACAAGCAATGTATCCTCCCGCAGGTGGCTCTGAACATCCTCCACACGGATCCGGCCATCCTCTCCCGGTTTCAGATACTCCACCTCAAAGCCACGTTTTTCAAGGACTTTACACGGCTCCAGCACTGATTTATGCTCCATCGCCGTCGTGATGATATGCATTCTCCCGGTTTCCCGTCCTTTTTCCTCAAGTCCAAGAAGCACCATATTGTTGCTCTCCGTGGAACCGCTGGTAAAGATCACTTCATTTCTCTGCACGCCAAGAAGATCAGACACATACTCTCTAGCCTGCTCTACGATCTTGTTTGCATCCAATCCAAACTTGTGGGTCCTGCTGCTAGCGTTTCCAAAATGATTCCGGTACACATCGATCATCACGTCCAGAACCCGCGGATCTACAGGCATGGACGCATTATAATCCAGGTACATTCCCATCTCTAATTCTCTCCGCCTTTCTTTGCGAGCATCAGAAGATCTTCCAGCGAAAGGATATAATTTGTACTGGAAAGATACGCAATTCCTCTGCTTAAATGTAAGTTAAAATACTTCGCAAGCGTCTCCTCATCCGTACCGAGTCCGTCCCGAATACAACGGGCTTTGATCAGTGCTTCATAAATTTTATAATTCTCGCCGCCGAATGTCAGCCAGCCGATCTCTACATTACTCTCTTCTCCCGCCGGCACGTCGATCGGCACCGATTTTTCCCGCAGGGAACAGCACAGTGCCCAGCGGCACAGAATATTCCAGTTCTGGATCCCGGTCTTTCTTTTCAGGCGCATTAGGCGTTCCTTATCCTGCGCGGAGATTCTTATCTGTTTTACGATCATTCTTTTACCTCCCAAAATATCCAGACTGGACGGAAGTACTCATGGTCTCCTCGTTATACAGCAGAGTGTATTCTTTACCTACATACTTCTTAAGCTGCGCATAATCATCTACTGTGATCTCCTGATCAGTTGATAATATAATGACCTGTTCACTCGCATATGGGAAATAATTCTCAATCAGACTAGTTCTGTGTACAGAATCAAGCCGCGCAAGCGGAGTATCGATTATCAGCGGGAACTTCGCCTGTGAGCAGATTCCAAGAGCCCAGAGCATCGCGATCACAAGCAACTGTTTTTCACCAGCGGAAAACCTGTCACTGTAGATCTTCTCCCCGTCTCTTCCATAATAAGAGAATGCCAGAGTATCATGATCGATTTCGATTCTGCTGAGAAGTCCATCTTTGGCCAGTAACCGCTTAAAGCATTTTGTCATCTCATCAGCCAATTCATCAGCCTTCTTTCCCTGGAGGCGTTTTTTATACACTTCAAGGATCTCGATCTGCTGCTGCGCATATCTAATGATTCTTGCGGTCTCGTCCGTCTCATCCATTTCCTGGACGACCTGCTGCAAAAGGCTTTTTCTGGAGCGTTTTACAGTCTCTTCATGTGCCATCAGACCTGCAATTTCTTCCGCCAACATCTCGCGTTTCTGCTTCACTCTTCCGAGTTCAGCAGAACTTGCCTTGATCTCTTCATAGATCTCATCGACCTTATCATCCTCGACCTTGACTTCCAGATAATTATCGATCTTATCTTTTCTCGCCTTCAACTCCTGACTCTCATCTACCATTGTCTCCGCAGCCTTAAGCTCCTGGTCCAGGATCTGCGGCAGCTCTGAAAGGCGTTCCCTGGATGCCTCATCCAGCTCATACAGCGGAGTCTCATTGGATACCCGGTTCTTTACTGTACTATAGAGCTTCTCCATCGAGCTGTTCCATGTATCTCCAAGTATATCTTTATATAAAGCAGGGAACTGTTTCAAGAACACTTGAAGTTCTTTCTGCTCACTCTCATTTTCGGCATTCCTACGGACATCATCCAAAAGCTCCGATACCATCCGAAGCGGCAGACTAGATGCTGCAAGTTCCAACATCTGTGTCTGATTTGCTTCCATGCCGCGCTGGACCTCTTCACGTTCCTTCTGGAACTTCTCCCGGTATTCCCCATAATATCCGCCGACAGCCGCATGTTCATTTTCAAGATCCCTGATTTCTTTTTCCAGCTGTTCCTCACGCTGTCTGATCTCATCCTCTTCATCGATACGGCTTTGCAGTTTTTTCTCTGCCTGTTTCAACTCCTGTTCAAGCTTATCCAGATCTTCCTGGTGGTGTTTTCCTGTCATTTTCTTTTGGTTTGTCGACAAAACGACCCCAAGGTCAGCCGTCAGCTGATCGATCACATCGATTCCCATAAGGGAACGAATGGAAGAGCTGATCTCCCTGACATTATCCGACGCAACCAATTCTGCGATTTTTTCCCCATCAAAGAAGAAAAATGACGCGATTGCCCTCGGAAGTATCTCCTCGACAAAAAGATCCCAGTTTCCAGACAAGACTTCATCTTCCACACCGTTTTTCCATACCTGCGTATTCAGTTTCGGATGTTTCCGATCAATATTCCAGGAACGTCGCACCACATAGACAGTCTCTTCCTGTTCCGGCACGCGGAACTGCATTTCGATCATAGCTTCCAGCTGATCTCCAGTAACATTTCCGATCTTCCGAAGATACGATTCCAGAAGCAGACCATTTTCCACGCCTCTTCTCCCGTATAACGCAAACATAATAGAATCCAGCAGAGTCGTTTTTCCTCGACCGTTCATTCCGCCGATCAGGATGATCGGACGATCTGTCTGCAAGTCAAATTCATTCCTATTTACATAAACTCCAATATTCTGGAGAATCACCTTGTCAATTTTCATCCGTCGTTTCCTTTTTCTGTGAATCGGCTGCATCATCCATCAAATCATCTGTCAGATTCACATCTGTATCATAATCCAGCCCCAGCTCTTTCTTTCTGCGCTCCCGTCCCATCGCAAACGCTGTTGCGTCTTCTTCATTGCGGTAATAGCAACGCTTGATCTCAGTCTGAAGGCTCGTGTAGATTCCCTTTCTCTTCTGAAGACTGGAGTAGCTGCTCTCCACATCAATCAGGCGGTACGCCAACTCAAATGCCAGCTCTTCCTTCTTTTCGGCCTGCACATTACGTTCATCTACCACATTTTTCAGAAGCTTCCATTCTTCCTCACCAAATGGAGCTTTCCGACAATACTGTGTCTTCAGTTCCTGGCCCATGACTTCCTTGTAGATCTTCGGCAGTGCATCATGAAATTCATGCTTTTCTTCCAGCCAGATCCTGCGGATCTCGTTCAGCTCTGCCTCAGAGATCAATGTCAGGTTCTGAAACTCCTCAGGCCCAGTTTCATTTATATTTTTCTGAATCTTCAGCAGCTCACGCAGCCATTTTTCACGTATTTCCCTTTTATACGGTCCATGGACCAGTCCGTCTTTAAACGCAAAAACATT
>CAVFLH010000134.1:4012-4866 GCA_963622995.1 uncultured Eubacteriales bacterium
ATTTCCATGCATTTTTCTGAATTCTCGGTGTTCCCTGTCCTTTTCCGCGTCGCCGATCTCATTCCTAAAATCCAGAAGCTGCTGCATCCATGCCTTCTGGGCATCATTGATGATCATGGCTTCCATTGACTTATCCTTTTCTACCAGCGTGCATACCCAGCAGCCAAACCGGCTGTTTCCGCAGGATGGAGTACTCAGATCCATAACGATCGGGCACTCTGTGTCCTCCGATGCTCCACGGTACAGGTTCATAAGATCCTTATTGGAAAATTTCCAAGGATTTTCATACTGCATCAGATAAAACCAGACATCCCTGCTTGTCCAGTTTTCCAATGGTGAAAAAACGAGGCCATTCTGTTGGCTTCCATTTGGGCTCAGATATTCACGGACACGCATTTTTTCATATCGTTCCATGTTCTGGGCACGGTGCGTACTTTCCGCCTTTCTTGTTCCGAGAAGCAAGATCGCCTCACCATATTCTGACACCACGTTCTTTACAAAATCATTGGACGGATTGATTTTCAACCTGTTTGTGCACCAACGCATCGTCGCTCTCGGATACGGATATCCACGCCCCAGAAGATTGACCCAGAATGTCTGATTGATTTTCGGAGTAAGACGATGAACTTCAAACGGCATTCCCTGTTTTGCAGATTCCTCACGAATGCAATCCAAGGATCGCTCTACCCAACGTGCAATCACCGGAGACTCTACAAGTGTATCTGTGCTGATCACATGAACCGTCTTTCTCGTCCTCTGCCAATCCGGCAGTTCCGCCAGCGCATACCACACAAGCTGCAGCGTCGCCGTACTATCCTTTCCACCGGAATATCCGATCACCCACGGAATATCAT
>CAVFLH010000134.1:4941-7266 GCA_963622995.1 uncultured Eubacteriales bacterium
AATATCATCCGCCAGGAAGAGACTCTGGACGATCTCATATATATGTTTAATGTCTTCTCTTTTCAGCATAAAAATCCTTCCGACAATATTACAACAAAGTCCGCTTTTAACTTCTCGGACTTTGGCGTGTTACTTGTGTAAAAATGAAAATAATGCCCGCATATCAAATACGCAGACATTATTTAGTATATCTTACATAAAACAAGAATGCAAGCATCGCCAACGATCCAATATCGGCTGTTTTCCCGCAGTTACAGTTCATATCCTGTACGAACTGACCACATCTCCAAAACTACTTCTATTTATCACCAATTGGCTTATGTAATAGATCCCAGGCCGCTTTCAGCTCCTCTGCATGATCCACATACCACTTCTGGATCGTACTTCGCATGACAGACGGCATCTCTTCTTTTCCCATCTGCAGGACCTCACCGTTCTCAATTGCGAAGGAAGCTGAATATTCGTTATATGTCACATGAAAATGCGGACAGTGGCGATCTACCTCATGGGCCCGAACTTCCACGCGGTACAGCCCAGCAATCCGTGGCCATTTATGTATTGAGGTTTCCTCATCCCACCATGTCACATCCCGCATATTTTCCAGTTCACATCGTATTTCCCTGCCGTCCTGCTCGATCCAGAATACCAGCGTTCCATTTGGATACTCCTCATGCTCAAACGAGATCATGCGTCCATTTAAATGATACGCTTTTATAAAACAGTTCATAGTCGGGAACTCATTCCTCATCTCTGGATCAAAATCATAGCGCACAGCCAATACCTGCGGATCCTCCTCCTCACTCCAGTACGGGGTCTGCGCATAAAGTTTCATTAATTTCTGTTTCAGATACGGAAGCTCTGCACGCCGCGTATTCGGCATAATTTCTGCCATTCTTCTGCCGAAATCCTGCAGTGTAATTCCATTGCAGACTTCCAGCTGCCAGAATGTATCTTTCTTCCATATTGCTCCATTCTCCTCTGCCTCGATTTTTCCCAATATCGGTTTGATATTGTTTCTTATCGAGTCTAAAAAGGACTCCATATCCTTAAACTGTCCCCGCAGAGAAAAATCATTCATCACATAGTTCATCCTTCGTCCTCTTATGTGAAAAGCGCCTAGATTCCAAGCATCAGATCCAAGTCGATCTCAAACTGATCAAACAGATCTTTCAGGTTCATATCTGGATTTTCTCCCCATATCTTTCCAAACTCCCCGAACCTGATCGGATTGCAGCATGTCTCGTAATCCTTTGACATTGCCAGAAAATTGACCCGGATCTTCTCCTGCTGCCATCCTCTGCTGCTGATTCCCACTCTCAAACCATCAAAAATATGATCACTGTGAGTCTCCACGAACAGCTGACGTCCTGAGCAGGCCGTCCGATACAAGAGTTCCGTTAGCTTTGACTGTGCCTTCGGATGCAGATGGATCTCTGGATTTTCCATGATGATCACAGAATTCTCACCACTCCCCAGGCAGGCAATGATAATGCTGATCAGGTAGCTGACACCTGATCCAATATTCACCGGACGGCGGTACATTGCATCCGCGTTGCTATTGGCCGGGTTATTATTGTAAGTAACTTGGAGACAGTTCGTCTTCTGGATCTCCCGCAGCGACAGCTCGGTCCCTATAATATATTTCAGCCAGTAATTTACCTGATCCAACAGTGTCCTTGAGATATTTTCACTGTCTGCACAGAGCTCTTCTCCCACAAGATCAGTTCCATGGTCCAGGAGATAATCCAGGGCAAATTCGCCGTTGCTGCCAAACTTACTGTAATGGTTAAAGTTTCTCTGGTAAATATCTAACGCACCGATCCGATGACAGGAAAGGTAATGGAATTCGGTATAGAACTGACTTTCACTTTCTGGTCCACACGGCTTATTCACTTTTTTCAGGTTGAATTCGCGTACCGTTTCATAACCATCCTCTGTCTCTGCCAGCCTGATCCCATCTGCAAACTCTTCTTCGTCCGCATTATTCCCGTCTATCTGGACCCGGATATCTTCCCTGGGCATATAATTATTCCGGATCTCACGGAATTCCCCCAGAGAGATATAGTTGCCGTTCAGCCCCGCTCTCATCTTTAAATTCTGCTCATATAAAAGCAGCGCCTGCAGGCAGGATGACTTTCCCGAGGAATTCGTCCCAACAAACAGATTCAGCGCCGAACAGTCAAATTCCAGGTCTTTTATGGACTTAAATGCATGAATTTTAAGCTTCTTAATCATACTTATCTACACACCTCTTCAATCAGATGATCCATCACTGCAAATCTCGCGTTTATTTTCTCCAAGGAATCCTTTCGTGCACCAATATTC
>CAVFLH010000135.1:0-7216 GCA_963622995.1 uncultured Eubacteriales bacterium
ATTTAAAACAGGGCAGAATTCCGGAGGAATCCTACCCTAAATGTGATTGTAAATGATATTTAATTAAATACCGCCTGTGATAACTGAGATTTCTCTCTTACATGAAAAAGAAAACTCATATATTACGCGTTCTTCTCCGCACTCTGCTCCTTCGCGTTCATGATCAGCATCTGGAGACGGTTCTCGATGTTCGCGAAGCTGACATCCGGATCGTAGTCGAGAGGCAGGATCTGGACATCCGGGTAGAGCTCTTTTAAGCGCTTGGAGATTCCGCGGCCTACCACATGGTTCGGCAGGCAGCCGAATGGCTGCAGGATCACGAAGGCGCGGCAGCCGTGGGCGGCGTGATGCAGGATCTCGCCCGGGATCAGGACGCCTTCCCCAGCATCGAAGGTGTGGTGGATGATCGGGTCACTCTTCTTCACGAGTTCTGGGAGCCGGACAGCCGGTTCGGTGTAAAGCGGATGAGTTTTCGCGATCTTGTCCGCCGCGTCGTGGGCGAGGTCAAAGAACATGTCCGCCATCCGGTACCAGAGCTTCTCCTGGAGCGGTTTATTTAAATGATATTCCCGGACCTGCATATCCCGGTAGAAGTAGGACTTCTGGATGACGTCGGACATGCGGGCCTCGATGATCTCAAAACCGTTCTGTTCCAGGAACGCCTCGATATCATGGTTGGCGCCCGGATGGAAGTTTAAGAGGTATTCCCCGACGATCAGCACGGTTGGTCTCGGATGGGAGCGGTCGTAAGGAACCTGCTTCATGATCTCGATGGCCTTTGAGAATCCATGTTTCGCGCCGGTGACTCCGTGGGATTCGAGTCCGTCGATCACAGCGTCAAGTGCCTGGTCGAAGGCAGCGTCGGCGCTTCCCCTTGTGAGTTCGTAAGGCCGGATCTTCCTTAAAAGTTCCTCCAGAATATCGATCATCGGAAGCGCGTAGGCGATCCGGAGAGCCGACGGGAGACTCAAGCGGAAACCAGGATGAAGGTTGTGGAAGTCCGCGTCATCGTTCGTGAGGATCGGCACATCGGAATATCCCGCGTCATCAAGCGCTTTTCTGAGAAGAGCACTGTAATGAGTCAGACGGCAGTCACCGATGTACTTGCCTGTTGCGATGGCGACCTCTTTTCCGTCATACTTTCCGCTCTCCAGAGCGGCAAGGGCCTCGCCGATGACGATCTGGGCCGGGAAGCAGATGTCGTTGTGGACATACTTCTTTCCGAGGCGGATCGCCGCATCGCGGCCGATCGGCAGCGGCTCCGCGCGGAGTCCCTGTTTCACCATGGCTGCCGACATGACGCGGCAGAAGGCGTGGGAGGTATTCGGAACCAGGACGATGCGCTCTTTCCGGTCGCTCTTTTCATATTTTACCGGGTACGGGTCGGAGAGGGCATGGACTTCCACGTCCTCATGTTTCTCCCTCTGCATGCGGACCGTCTCGATAAAGGAGCGGACGCGGATCCGCAGAGGTCCCTGGATCTCGCTCTCGTCAAGCTTTAAGACAAGCGGGATCTTTCCGGAGACCTGTTTCATGAGCCGTATGATCTCGTCGGAGAGGTAGGCGTCGTGTCCGCAGCCGAAGCTTACGATCTGGACATACTCCAGATGCGGATTCTCGGCGGCGATGACGGCGGAGCCAAGCATTCGCGCGTGGTAGTTGTTTACCACATCCAGGCGGCTGTTCGTGAGGTCCACGTCGTTGACGCCCGGGACCGCGTCGGCGGTGAGCACCGGGATTCCGAGACTCGTGAACATTTCCGGCAGGCTGTGGTTGACGAGGGGATCGTTCTGATATGGTCTCGATGCCAGGATCACAGCGTACCGATTTTCCGCGGTCACCTGCTTTAAGATCGCCTCGCCGGCGGCGGAGAGCTCCTGATGGAAGGAATTTTCTGCCATGTCGGCAAAACGGATCGCCTCTTTGATCTCGGTATCCGGAATATTGTAAGTATCTTTTATGTATTTTGTCAGCTGCTCATCCCGGTCTTTGTTTGTGTACCAGTGGAACAGTGGATCATCAAACGGAATTCCGAAAACATGTTCCGGGTTGTCGGAGTTCTTGATGACAAGCGGATAGCCCTTTACGATGGCGCACATCCACTCGCTGGTCTTCTCCTTATTTTCCGACTGCACGGAGGTGATGGACGGCATGAAGATCCGGTCCACATGCATCTTCGCGAGACTGCGGATATGTCCATGGACAAGCTTTGCCGGGAAGCATACCGTGTCGGAAGCCACCGCGTAAAGACCTTCCTCGTAGAGCTTGTGGCTGCTGGGGGCGGACACACGGACCGTGAAGCCTAAGGAGCGGAAAAATGTGGACCAGAACGGCATGGTCTCCCAGAAGGAGAGGACCCGCGGAATTCCGATCGTGAGATTCCGGTCGGTCACGTGTTCCGGTACCGGGTAGTCTTTCCACAGCAAAGATTCGCGGATCTTATAGCAGTTCGGGACTTTTGCCTGCTTTTCAATCCGCTCCCGCTGGATCTTCTGGACCGCCGGATCCTTCGGGTCGCCCAAGACCTCGCCGCGCTCGCAGCGGTTGTTTGTGACCCAGGACTGGCCGTTGGAGAAACGGACGATAGTGCGCTTGCAATGGTTCGTGCAGAACGGACATGGCATGTTGGCTTCCTGGGTGTAGGAGAAGGAATCCATGGCATCGAGGCCGATGAAGGACCTCTTTTTCTTTCCGTCCGCCATGACCTCCTTCGTGAGGATCGCGGCACCGATGGCACCCATCATGCCCGGGTACGGGGCGCGGACGATCTTTCTGCCGGTGTACTGCTCAAAAGCCCTTAAAACGGCGTCATTCCGGAATGTTCCGCCCTGGACCATGATCTTGTCCCCGAGGGAATCCAGGTTCGAGATGCGGATGACCTTCGTGAAGACGTTCTCGATGATGGAGCGGCAGAGTCCCGCCATGATGTCTTCCGGCTTTTTGCCGTTTCTCTGCTCGGTGACGATGCTGCTGTTCATGAAAACGGTGCAGCGGCTGCCGAGAATTGCCGGGTCCTCCGAGCGGAAAGCGGCGGAGGCGATCTCCGTCACCGGGATCTTTAAGGTGGAGGCGAAGTTCTCAAGGAAGGAACCGCAGCCCGAGGAACATGCCTCGTTGACCAGGATATTCGTGATGATTCCATGGTCCAGCCAGATGACCTTCATGTCCTGTCCACCGATATCGAGAAGGAACGTGATATCCGGCATGTACTGGAAGGCGGCTCTCGCGTGGGCAACGGTCTCCACGACGTGATACTCGGTGGAAAATGCCTTGGAGAACAGGAGTTCCCCGTATCCGGTGGAGCCGCAGCCGAGGATATCTAAGGTCACTCCGGCATCGCGGAACCGGTTTCTCATGGTGATCAGGGCATTCTTTGCCACTGTCAGGGGATCGCCCTGGTTGGAGGCGTAGAAGAAGTCCAGAAGCTTTCCGTCATCGCCCATGAGGACGAATTTCGTGGTGGTGCTTCCGGAGTCGATGCCGAGCCACGCCTGGACTGTGGTGCCAAGAGTCAGGGGCGGAGGTGTGAAATCTCCCTTCGGGTGTTCCTTTAAAAATGTGTCGTATTCTTCTTTGGAGGTGAAGAATGGCGGTGCCGTTTTCACATGTTCCGTGAGACGATTGGTTTTGATCGTCTCCTGTACATGTTCCAGTCTGGATACCCAGTCTTTAAGGGATATGTAGGCGGAAGAGCCTGTATCTGCGGTGCCATCTTCGGCCTCTTTAAACATGCCGTTTAAGGAAAGGGCAGCACCGTAGGCCACCATGATCTCCGGGTGTTCCGGGACAAGGCGTTCCCCGTCTTTTAAGTTCAATCGCTCGGAGAACACGTCGATGAGCTTCGGGTTGAAGGTTAAAGGTCCGCCCTCGAAGACAACGGGAGTGCGGATATCGAGACCCTGTGCCAGTCCTCCGATGGTCTGCTTTGCGATGGCGTGGAAGGAGGAGAGGGCGATATCTGCTTTCGCGACGCCCTGGTTTAACAGGGGCTGGATATCGGTCTTCGCGTAAACGCCGCAGCGGCCGGAGATATCGTAGACGCAGGTTCCTTTTCCCGCCAGTTCATTCATTTTTTCCGGCGGTGTTTGGAGAATGGAAGCGACCTCATCGATAAAGGCGCCGGTTCCCCCGGCGCAGCTTCCGTTCATGCGCATGTCCGCGACGTGGGGAGCGCCAGTCTTTGTATCGTTTTTAAAGAAGATGATCTTCGCGTCCTGTCCGCCGAGCTCGATGGCGGTTCCCACGGTCTCGTAGGTCTTTTTTAAGGCGATGGAGTTTGCGACGACCTCCTGGATATAGGGAGTGTCAGCCGCCTCGGCCACAGGCTTTGCGCCGGAGCCGGTGAGGATGATCCTGGCCTCGCAGTCAGGGAAACGTTCTGCCGCTTCCCGGATCGCGAAGAGAACGCTGGCGAGCTGGTCCGCGTGGTGGCGGCGGTAGTCGGAATATAAAAGTGTTTCGGTCTGAGCGTCCAGGACCGTGATTTTTGTTGTGGTGGAACCGACATCGATTCCGATCAGTAACTTTTTCATAATCGTATTCTTTCATATTGATAGCAGTCTGGTTAGGCTGAACGCGGCTGGTATCTTTTCTCTGTTTGTCCTTGTCTGTATATTTAGAAAGAAAAAAGGCATAAAACCGTTTCGCATATCAATTCACGCCGATTCCTGCCAATTCATTCAGTATTTTAGCGCCTGGATTTTTAAAAGTCAAGAATTGCGGGGGGATGGAAAGGGAAAAATGGTGCTAAAATTCCGCTAAGATGGTGCAAAGATGGCGGAAAATAAAGAAAATCAGGGAAAAAGAGTGGAACTGGAAAAAGAAAGAAAAAAGGCGAAAACAGCAGTTGAAGTTTCCTGGGGAATCCATTATAATGCATGGAGATTATAAGGATCAATACTTTTCCAGCGAGCAGAGTTTGCGGATGGGGATATGCAGCTGGGAACAGAACGAAAAATGGGGGAAATTACGATGAGCCAGACAAGTATGGATATGACACGGGGATCATTAAAGAAGCAGATCCTGTTTTTCAGTGTGCCGCTGATGCTGTCGAACCTGCTGCAGGTATTATTCAACATGTCGGATATCGCGGTCATCGGACAGTTCGCCGGGGCGATGTCCTTAGGTGCCGTGGGATCCACGACGACGCTGATCTCCATGTACACAGGATTTCTGATCGGTGTCTCCGGAGGAATCAATGTGCTGACGGCACTCTATATCGGCGCGAGAAATAAAAAATCATTGTCGGAGACGGTCCACTCGGCATTCCTTGTGAGCATCGTAATCGGCCTGATTCTGCTGTTTTTGGGAGTTACGACCTCCCGCGGTGTCCTCGAGCTCTTAAAGACGAAGGAGGAGCTGATCGACAAGGCATCCTTATACATAAAGATCTACTTCCTGGGAATCCCGGCGCTTGCGATCTACAACTTCGGAAACGCGGTGTTCAGCGCGGCGGGCGATACGGGACGTCCGCTCCGGTATCTGTTCCTTTCTGGAATCGTGAATGTACTTTTAAACCTGTTTTTCGTCATCGTCTGCCGGCTGGATGTTGTGGGCGTGGCGCTGGCGAGTGCTTTATCCCAGTGTCTCTCGGCGTTTCTGATCATTTTGGCGCTCTTTAGAAGCCACGCGGACTTTGCACTGCGGATCGGAAGCCTGAAGCTTTCCAAAGATAAGGCAAAGGCGATCCTGAAACTGGGCATCCCGTCTGGATTCCAGAACGCGATCTTCGGAATCGCGAACCTCTTCGTACAGCTGGGCGTCAACTCTTTCAGCGCGGTGATGGTTGCCGGAAATTCCGCGGCGGCAAATGCGGACGCGCTGATCTACGATGTGATGGCGGCGTTCTATACGGCCTGCGCCAGCTTCATGGGGCAGAACTACGGATCCGGAAACAAAAAACGCGTGCGGGACAGCTATTTCGTGAGTCTCGCCTACGCTTTTGGAATTGGACTTGCCATGGGACTTCTTCTCGTGGTGTTCGGAAAACAGTTCCTTTCCTTATTTACAAATGACCCGGAGGTCATGGCGGCGGGAATGAAGCGGCTTACGATCATGGGATTCTCCTACGGAATCTCCGCATTTATGGACTGCACGATCGCGGCATCCAGGGCCCTTGGAAAGAGCCTGGCCCCGATGATCATCGTGATCCTGGGTTCCTGCGTGTTCCGTGTGGCCTGGGTCTACACGGTATTCGCGTACCTCCAGACGATCCCGTCCCTGTATCTTTTATACAGCTGCTCCTGGTCACTGACGGCGGTGGCGGAGATCCTGTATTTCGCCCATGCGTATAGGAAGGCGATGAAGACGATCGGGACGGCGCAGTAGATGTATAAAAAACGGACAAGAATGGAGTAAATAATTAATTCCAGAAAAGAAAGAGGCATGTGAAAATCAGAAAAATCTGATTGCACATGCCTTTTATAATACATTCAAATATTGCAAAACCTAGTCCAATAAAATAGCTGGCAAAATTATAAGTCTGCTGCATTCTAAAAGCTTTTAAACCGATCAGTATGGACTGGTGTTTAAGAGAAGCAGCCTATGATTCCTTTACAAGAACCTTTGTGATCTCTGCAATATAAACGGTGTGATAATCCTTCTCCGGATACCACTTTCCGTCATTCTCCTTCGCGATAAAGTTCTCCGGCTTGATCTCATCCTCGTAGAGCTTTTTGCACACGAAAACCATATTGGCTTCCTCAAAAGCGGCTGTTCCGTCTGTGAAATACGGGGTAAGTCCAGCTTCTTTGGCCTTGTCGCAGTCGCGTCCAGACTTGGAACCGCAGATGGAGAGTGCCTGTTTGTACTCCGGTCCATAGAAGGACAGGGTAAATGTATCATTTGCGTCCACAAATTTCTTTGTGTAGCGCTGCGGACGGATATAGCAGGTGGCAACATTCTTGCCCCAGAGAACGCCGAGGCCGCCCCAGCTTGCTGTCATGGTGTTGCAGCCGGACTCGTCGCCGGCGGTGATGAGCATCCACTCAGAACCGATCCTTGTGAACGGATTGAAATTCAGACTTTTGATATCAACTTCTTTGAATACCATGGAAATATTCTCCTTTCAGTAATAAGACTGGTTTTATTATAGAATGGGATAAAATAAATTGCAAATGCTTTGTATTCGGAAGGCCGATTCATGAAAAAACGGTGCAGGGTGCGGAAAAATTCATGAATCAAAGAGAAGATTATGCTTGAATGAACATGATATAAG
>CAVFLH010000136.1:0-7140 GCA_963622995.1 uncultured Eubacteriales bacterium
CATATGAACAATGGTTCATATGTTAATATAAGAATAAGTTGAAAATATAATTCTGAGGAGGACTACTCTATGGAGGAATTAGAAAGATCCAAACAGGAGCCAGCAGACCACGAGGACGAAGAGGTTTGCTGCTGCGGACATCATCACCATCATGCTGAAGAACATGAGCATGATGAGCACGAACACGAGCATCATCATCACCATGATGAGGAAGATGATAACGACGATCATTGCGGCTGTGGACATCACCACCATCATGACGACGATCACTGCGGCTGTGGACATCACCACCATCACGATGACGATGATGACGACGATTATTGCGGCTGCGAGCACCATCACCACCATCACAATGACGATGATGATGACGACGATCACTGCTCCGAACATGAACACGAGCATCATCACGAACACGCCGAGCACCACCACGGCCCGGTTCCGACGTCCACCTGCGTGGTCTATGTGATGAAGAATATCGACTGCGCGAACTGTTCCGCAAAGATCGAGAAGAAGATCCAGGAACTCCCGGAAGTCGATGACTGTATTTTAACCTTCGCGACAAGACAACTCCGCGTCTACTCTTCTGAGGGAACGAAACTTCTCCCGAAGATGCAGGAGATCGCAGATAAGATCGAGCCTGGTACCATCATCGAGGTCCGCCCGAAGAACCCGAAAGCCATCTGCGTGGTCTATGTGATGAAGAATATCGACTGCGCGAACTGCTCCGCGAAGATCGAGCGCAAGATCCAGGAACTCCCGGAAGTCGATGACTGTATTTTAACCTTCGCGACAAGACAGCTCCGCGTCTACTCCACTGAAGGAACGAAGCTTCTCCCGAAGATGCAGGAGATTGCAGATAAGATCGAGCCTAGTACCATTATTGAGGTCCGCGAAGAAGGAAAACCGGCGGACGCGAAAGATGACGACAAACATGCCCGTGATATCCCGGAGCTGATTGCCGGAGGCGCGCTCTTTATCGTCGGAGAACTCCTCTCCCACTCCATGCCGCAGATCTCTGCCGTATGCTTCGTGATCGCCTACCTGGTCCTGGGCAAGGATGTTCTCCTCACCGCGCTTAAGAACATGAAGACCGGCCATGTGATGGATGAAAACTTCTTGATGAGTGTCGCAACCATCGGAGCTTTCTGTGTCAGCCAGTTCGGCGAGGCGGTGGGTGTTATGTTCTTCTACCGCGTCGGTGAGGCCTTTGAGCACCGCGCCGTTGAAAAGAGCCGTGGCCAGATCATGGAAGCCGTTGACCTCCGCCCGGAGATCGTACTTCTCAACGAGAACGGAACCGTCCGTGAGATCCCGGCAGGTTCCGCAGTTGTCGGAAACATCGTGGAGATCCGTCCTGGCGACCGTATTCCGCTTGACGGCGTTGTCGTAGAGGGTGAAAGCCGGATCGACACATCACCGATCACTGGCGAGCCGGTTCCGGTATCCGTAAAAGTCGGCAGTTCCTTGACATCCGGCTGTGTCAACACTTCCGGTCTCTTAAAGATGAGAGTCGAGAAGGAACTTTCCGAGTCCATGGTCACAAGAATTCTCGATTCCGTGGAGAACGCCGCAGCCAGCAAGCCGCAGGCCGAGCGTTTCATCACAAAATTTGCACGAGTTTACACTCCGTTCGTCGTTGCCCTGGCGGCTGCGACAGCAATCATTCCGTCCTTGATTACAGGCAACTGGTCCCACTGGATCTACACAGCTCTTACGTTCCTTGTAATCAGCTGCCCATGTGCCCTTGTTTTAAGCGTTCCGCTGGCATTCTTCTCCGGAATCGGCGCAGGTTCCAAGAAGGGAATCCTCTTTAAAGGTGGAATTGCACTGGAAAACCTGAAAGCCGTAAAGACCGTTGTCATGGATAAGACAGGAACCATCACAAAAGGTAACTTTGTAGTCCAGACGATCCTTCCGGCCGGTACAGTTTCCGAGCAGGAGATCCTCAAGATTGCGGCGGCATGCGAAACCGCATCCACCCATCCGATCGGAGTCAGCATCGTCTCCGCAGCGAAAGATCAGAAGCTTGCGGTTGAAAAGCCTGCTGAGATCGAGGAGATCTCCGGCAAGGGTATTCACGCGAAGCTTTCCCAGGGCGAGGTGCTCTGCGGCAACAGAAAGCTTCTCACCGAGTTCAACGTGGACTGCGGTGCTTACGATGAGAACGGTGCTGTCACTACCGTCTATGTAGCGGTAAATGGAAAGCTTGCAGGAACGATCCAGATCGCCGATACGATCAAGCCGGAGGCAAAGGATGCCATCAAGTCCTTAAAATCCATGGGTATCCGCTCCGCAATGCTCACAGGTGACGGCGAGGCATCCACTGAGGCAGTTGCTGCCGAGGTCGGAATCGACAATGTATACGCAAAGCTTCTCCCGGCTGATAAGCTCGAGATCTTACAGAAGCTCCGTGCGGAGAACGGCAGCGCGATGTTCGTCGGTGACGGAATCAACGACGCTCCGGTACTTGCAGGTGCCGATGTGGGCGCGGCTATGGGAAGCGGCGCAGACGCAGCCATCGAAGCCGCCGATGTAGTCTTCATGACGTCCAGTATGGATGCCATCCCGGAAGCCATCAAGATTGCGAGAAGCACAGGCGCTATCTCCAACCAGAACGTGGTATTCGCCCTTGCAGTGAAAGCCCTCGTCATGATCCTAGGTCTCATGGGAATCGCCTCCATGTGGCTCGCAGTATTCGCCGATACAGGAGTTGCGATCCTCTGTGTGCTGAACTCTATCAGGATTCTTTATAAGAAATAAAATTTTGCCGGAGTTCTCCATTCGGGGAATCCGGCAGACAAGATATAAGAAACGCTCTGAAGAACTATTTCAATATCGTTCTCCAGAGCGTTTCTTTTACTATTCTCTAATTTATTTCAGCATCCCCATCACCACAACAGCCACAAACAGCACGCACATACACCCAATAAAGATATCGATAGTCCGCACCGACACATTGATCTTATCATACATCCGCTCTTTTATGGATCTGTTCTTCAGACGCTCATTTTCCTCCTGAAGCCGTTTATTCTCCTCGGCGAGTTCTTCTAGAGTCTTCTCTCCCAAAGCCTCTACAGCCTCTTCTGCGGCCTCAGCTGCCGTTTCAACTCTGCCGATCTTCTCCATCTCTTCTCCCATTTCTTCACCTCCTGCTTTCATCCGAAAACTCCGGCCGCCATTCTTCCCACGCGGCAGACCGATCGTTTCCCGGCACATGCCGGACATAAAAGAACGGGCTTCGGAACTTCATCCGCCGCCCGTTCTCCCAAAGCTGTCTGAAAACAGCTTATGTATTACTTCTTTGCAATGTACTTTCTGATATCGAGTGCGATAGCAACTACGATAACGATACCCTGTGCAATGTACTGGTAGTTTGTATCAACGCCCAGGTACTGTAAGCAGGTCTTTAAGATCTCGAATACAAGAACACCGATCAGGACACCGGAGATACGTCCGATACCACCGTTTACGGACACACCGCCGATGGTGCAGGCTGCGATGGCCTCGAGCTCCCATCCGTTACCCATGTTAACGGAAGAACCGCCGGATTTCGCTCCTACAAGGAAGCCGCCCAGTGCGTAAAGAGCTGCAGCTGTCATGTAGATGATGATCTTTGTCTTCTTTGTGTTGACACCGGAAACCTCTGCGGACTGCTCGTTGCCGCCGATCGCGTACATGTATTTTCCATGAGGAGTCATGTTGTAGATGAACCACATTACAAGACCAACCGCGAGGGCGATCAGGAACAGGTACGGGATCACACCAAAGAGTTTACCTTTTGCTACTGCTGTGTATGCGTTGTGATATCCGCCGATCGGGGTTGCGTTTGTGTAAACAAGGCAAACACCGTAAACGATAAGCTGCATACCAAGTGTTCCGATGAAGGCCGGAACCTGTAAGTAGGAAATTACGATACCATTGATGAAACCAAAGATACAGCAAACTGCCACGCAGATCAGGAGAACTGCGAGAACCCATAACGGCCATGCGTTTCCGAAATCCGGAAGGTTCTGGAAGAACTTACCGCTGTAATCCGGTTTCTGAAGTAATGTACCTGCTAAGCAGGCAGAAAGACCAACCATACGTCCTGCGGAAAGGTCTGTACCTTTTGTGATTAAGCATCCGGATACGCCGCAGGCGATGATGAATCGCGGAGCTACGTTTAACGCGATGTTGATCAGGTTACCGCCTGAACAGAATGTAGGCTGTTTGATTGCAGTAAACACTGCAAGTAATAAAAGGACGACGATGATTCCATTATTGATAAGGAAATCTTTTGCACTTACTTTTTTCGCTGTCATGACTGAACCTCCCTGTAATCTACTTGTTTGATTCGCCGCTTAAACCGAATTTTGTGGCGAAGGACATGATCTTCTCCTGAGTTGCGTCTTCTCCTTCCACCTCACCGGTAATGTGACCGTTGCACATTACGATGATACGGTTGGACATACCGATCAACTCCGGCATTTCCGACGAGATCATAATGATGGATTTGCCCTGTTTTACGAGATCAATCATGATCTGGTAGATCTCATACTTGGCTCCGACGTCGATACCTCGGGTCGGCTCATCCATGATCAGGATATCAGGATTGTTTGCAAGCCATCTTGCGATAATTACCTTCTGCTGGTTACCACCGGAGAGAGACTGGATCAGCGTCTTTCCGCTCGGTGTCTTGATCTTTAATTTCGCGATGCTGTCTTTTACGACCGCGTCGACTTCTTTCTTGTTGATCTTACCCATATGGGTGTAGTTCTTGTAGGAAGCCATCGCCGTGTTGTCGTCGATGCTTAAGCATCCAAAGATACCGTTTCCTCGACGGTCCTCTGTGATCATTCCCACGGAACTGTTAATTGCATCCTGCGGTCTCTTGATGTGTGCCTCTTTTCCGAGGATCTCAACGGTACCGCTCTCGATGTGGCGCATTCCGAAGATCGCTTCCATCAACTCCGTTCTCTGTGCGCCGACAAGTCCGCCGAATCCTAAGATCTCACCTCTCTTTAACTCGAAAGAGCAGTCCTTGAAGGAATTCGGTAAGATGCTTGTCAGGTGGCTGACCTTAAGCACTGTCTCATCCGTCCGGTAATCTTCCTTCGGCGGATAAACGTTATTTAACTCACGTCCAACCATCTGTTTTACGATCTCCTCATCGGAGATATCTTCGATTGCCCAGGTTCCGACGTATGTACCATCTCGCATGATCGTGATATCGTCGGAGATCTGGCGGATCTCAGCCATCTTGTGGCTGATATATATCATAGAAACACCTCTGGATTTCAGATCTCTGATGATTCGGAATAATGCCTCTACCTCGTTATCAGTCAGGGAGGAAGTCGGCTCATCCAGAATTACAAGGTTTGCACTCTGGCTGACCGCCTTTGCGATCTCTACTGACTGCATCTGTCCGATTGATAATGTGCCGAGCTTTGCTTTCGGGTCGAAGTCCATCTTAACGTCCCGAAGCCATTTCTCAGCTTCGCTGTTCATCTTCGCGTGGTCAACGACCTTGATCGGTCCGATATTTTTCATCGGATAACGTCCAAGATACATATTCTCAGCGATGGAGCGTTCAGGAATTGGCTGAAGCTCCTGGTGAACCATGGCAAGTCCTTTGTGAAGCGCGTCGTCCGGGTTTGCAATTTCGGTCTTTACACCGTCAATATAAACCTCGCCTTCATCCATTTTGTAAATTCCGAAAAGACATTTCATCAGTGTCGATTTACCGGCACCGTTTTCTCCCATCAGTGCGTGGACCGTTCCGGGGCGGACCCGTAAGTTTACTCCGTCAAGTGCTTTAACACCTGGGAAGGTTTTTTTGACTCCTCTCATTTCGAGTCTGTACTGTTCTGCCATCCCAAAACTCCTTTCAGATACACTCCCCCGCATCTCCGGGTGGCATATTTTTTAAGTTTTAAGTTCAGAGAACCGGGTGTGCCAGACACACCCGGTTCTCATTTGTTACAGTATCAATTACTTTAACATATCAAGGATTTCCTGAGCGTTATCCTTTGTAACCTTTTCGTAGTTGACCATGTTGACAGCATCAACCTTCTCGCCGCTTAAGAACTTAACAGCGATATCGCTTGCAGCCTGAGCCTGTGCGAAGTGGTTGTTGAATACAGTACCTGTCTGCTTGCCGTCGATTACGTTCTGAACAGCCTCTGTCAGAGCGTCAACGCCTACAAGGTAGATATCCTCGTTAACTGTACGTCCTGCTGCTTCGATTGCCTGTAAAGCACCAAGTGCCATAGCATCGTTGTTGCAGAAGATAACCTCGATCTTGTCGCCGTACTGGTTTAAAGCGTCCTGCGCAATCTGCTGAGCCTTAGCCTGATCCCAGTCACCACGCTGTTTTAAGAGTTCCTCAACTTCTACGCCTGCATCTGTAAGTGCCTTAACAGAGAACTCTGTTCTGTACTGAGCATCTACGTTCTCCGGGTCGCCCTGGATCATGATGTAGGAAACTTTGCCGTCGCCGTTGATATCGCCCTTGTTCTCAGTCTCAAGGATCTCTTCGCCCTGGTATGTACCGGACTGTCTAGCGTCGCAGCCTACGTATGTAGCGTTGATGCCTTCAGCTGCCCATCTCTGCTCTTCTGCCTCATCCGGCTCACGGTTGATGTAAACGACCGGGATACCAGCTTCGTTACACATATCTGTGATCTCCGGTGCGGAAGAAGCCTGTACAAGGTTTAAGATCAGAACGTCATATTTCTGTGTGATGAAGTTCTGGATCTGGTTTGTCTGCTCTGCCTGATCGCCCTTACCATCCTGAACAACTACGTTCTCAGCCTTGAATCCAAGGTCTTCTGTTAAGTAGCGAACTAACTCTGTTCTGTAAAGAGTCATGAAGTTATCGTCGAACTTGTAGATGCTGATGCCGACTTTCTTGTCTGCTACATCTACTGTGCCAGCTGCTTCAGCTGCCTCTGTTGCTGCCTCAGATGCCTCAGTTGCGGCTTCTGTAGCTGCCTCGGTAGCTGTTGTGGAAGAGCTTCCGCATCCTGCTAAAGACAGGGCCATCATGGAAGCCAGTGCCATTGCTGTTACTTTCTTTGTCATTCTCATGTTTTTGAATCCTCCCATTCAAAAAATAATTTTGACCGTTTAGGCATTTTCCCTTAACGATGAGTCCATTAT